>JAFTBN010000056.1 GCA_017455185.1 Clostridia bacterium | reverse complement strand
TGGTATGAACCTCAGCGCGCGAAAGGGAAAAATTACGGCGGGGACGATTTCACCATCCTGACGTTCCCTTCGGATTCCACCATCTATTGGAGCGATTCGGACTTTTCGGCAACCGAGATCACCGGGGATACCATCGGGGACGCGGTGGTGCAGCGCAACGAGTATGTCAGCGATTTGCTCGGCATCAGTCTGGTGATTGTGCCCGCCGCAAATCTGGGCGATATTACCCCTGTCTCCAATTCGGTCCTGTCGGGCCGCGACGACTATCAGCTGGCTTTTCAGACCACACAGAGCGCTTTTTCGCTTGCGACCAACGAAAAGCTGATTGAACTGCATACGATGGAAGACCTGCAGCTGGATGCACCCTGGTGGGATCAGAACAGTCTGACGGACCTTTCCATCCTCAATCAGAATTACGTGCTTTTCGGGGACATCGGCGTCATGTACCGCAAGACCATCGGCGTCATGCTGTTCAACAAGGAAATTCTGGATGAACACATTGAAATGCCCAATCCGTATTTGCTGGTTGCCAACCGGGAGTGGACGGTGGAAAAGCTGATCGATATGGCGCAGGGCGCCTACGTGGACGCCAACGCGGACACGGTGGCAAACGAGGGAGACATTTTCGGTCTTGTGTATCAGGGCGACGGTTTTCCGATAGCCATGATGGGTTCCGGCGTGCAGTTTGTGAGCAAGGACCGGGACGATGAGCCCTATCTGAGTTTCAACGACGAACGGACCATTGAAGTCATCGATCTGCTGGCCGAAGTGTTTTTTGACACCTCCGTGGCCCGCTCCTCCTCGTCCTACGACCGGCCTTTGAGCGCAGGACATGCGGCGGAATTTGAATCCGGCCGGGCCTTGTTTGATTCCAGCGAGCTCCACCATGTGATAGTGGCCCGCAGCATGCAGCAGAATTTCGGCGTCCTGCCTCAGCCTCTGTTTGATGAGAAACAGACGAGTTACTATCATTGCATCAATCCGCATGTGGCCTCCACGATGGTGGTGCCGGCCAGCAACTTGGATCTGAGCCGGACGGCCATTGTGGCCGACGCACTCAGCGCGGCCGGAAAAAACTTTCTGGACGAGGCATTCTATGAGATTACCCTGCAGGGACGTTCGGTCCGGGATGAGGAATCCAGAATCAGCATTGAAATCGCGGTCAATACGGTCCGGTACGACATCGGCTATCTGTCCGACTGGGATATTTCCCAGGTGATGATGGATATGGCGAACCGCCGCTCGACGGATTTCGTTTCGGTTTACCGCAACAACGAGTCCACTTTCCAGAGCAAGCTGGAAAAGACCGTGGAAGAGTACGAATATCTGGCTGACTGACTGCGGGCCGGAAAGAGAAAAAAAGGACAGGACCGGCCATGACCGGTCCTGTCCTTTTTTGAACTTGTAGGATGGAATGTCAATAGATGTCTTCCTTCACGCATTCGGGAGGCGTGTCGAGCACTTCGGGTTTTTCGATGATGTGCTTGAGCATTTTGAATGCCGATGCGAAGGAAAAACCGTCGCAGATCCGTTCGTCCATGACGACTTTGAGCGTGCATTGCTTCCGGTTGACCAGATGTCCGTCATGCGTCATGATGGGGACAATCTTGCGGATGCCGTACGAGATGAAAATCGGGAGGTTGCCGAAATTGTACAGGTGATGGTAGACCGGAGGGATGCCCAGCGAGCCCATGCTGGTGATGATCATCGAGCCGTGGAAAGGACTGAGGCGGAGCAGTTTCTGAGGCAGTTTGCCCCAATAGTCCAGTCGTCCCAGAAACCAGATGACGAACCGGATCAAGAAGCGGGGCAACCGGTTGAGCACGCCGTTGAGCTTGTCGAACGAGGTGCTTTCGTCGGGGGCGTTGACGATGTCCTGCACGACCTTGTTGAATTTTTCGTAAACCATGTCGGCTGTATCCGTAGGTTCAAACAGAATGGAGATGCAGGTCTCGGGCGAGTCGCTGGTCATCTTCTTTTTGACCACCATGTTGATTTCAATGTTGCGCCGGGCAAAAATCCGCTGTCCGCTGATGAAGCGGTTGATCTGCGGTTTCTGGGAAACGACGCGGATGTAAGCCGCCAGGATGACATGAAGGAGCGTGAAGTTGCTTTTTCCTTCCATGACTTTTGCGCGGCAATAGCGGTCGACGGCGTCGGTGTTGATGGAATCGGAAAAATAGATCAGGGCGTCGGACCGCTCTTTCATGATAAAGGGAGTGAAACTGACGACCGGATCAACCGAGCGCAGGCGACGGCCTTCCTTGCGGTCTCCCAGGCGCCGCCTTTGCATCTGCCGGCGCTGCTTGGCCAGTTTCTTTTCCTCTTTTTGCTTTTCTTTCTCTGCTTTTGCAGCCGCTTTTGCGTCCGCAATTGCCTCGTTTTGCGTTGGTTCGGCGGCGGTACCGCCCCTGATGGAATCCGAATCTGTCATTGCAAAACTCCTTTTTCGGTGATATAATACAGACAAATGAAGTGAATGTGCCGGTTGAACCCGCAATGTCGCGGTTGAATTTATTCCCTATTTTAGCATAATAGAGGAAAAAAAGCAATAGGAGAATCGAAAAACAGGCAGCAGGCGTTCCGATTCCCCTTTTTTTGCCCGAAACGGAGGTCGTATGGGACTCAAACATGTAGATTTATACACGGACGGAGCATGCAGGTTCAATCCCGGTCCGGGCGGTTGGGGGGCCATTCTGGTGTACCGCGGAGTGGAAAAAGAACTGTGCGG
The DNA here is from genome assembly GCA_017455185.1 of Clostridia bacterium. Classification (GTDB taxonomy): domain Bacteria; phylum Bacillota; class Clostridia; order Oscillospirales; family CAG-272; genus RUG14240. The sequence continues at coordinate 8,375 of JAFTBN010000056.1, read as the reverse complement.
AGGCATGAAGCAGACCACCAACAACCAAATGGAACTGACCGCTGTCATAGAGGGCCTTGCGGCTCTCAAGGAGAAGTGCGAGGTCTGTGTCACGACGGATTCCCGTTACGTGGCGGATTCGGTGGAAAAGGGATGGGCCAGAGGCTGGAAGGCCGCAGGATGGATGCGCGGATCCAAATCCAAAAAGGAACCGGTGCCCAACGCGGAACTGTGGGACCGTCTGCTCGGGCTTCTGGACAAGCATGAGGTCTCCTTTGTGTGGGTGAGGGGGCACAACGGACATCCGTACAACGAACGGTGCGACGCGCTCGCGACACGGTGCGCGGACCGCTATAAAGAGGACATGGAGAATTGAGAGCCGGCGGCCGACCGGCTTTCTTTTTTGCTTTGAAAGGCCTTTTTTGATGGGAGGGATTGCCGTTTTCAATTGACTTTGCCGGGTGGGTATGGTACAATTTTCCGGGAGCAAAAGTTCCCCGGAGGTGTAGGATGCTGCAATACGACAGAAAAGAAGAAAGAACCGGCGTGCAGGAAATCCGGGATTACGATCCCCGGTTTGACGTGCAATGCGATTTTGTCATGGTATATGGGTTCCATGACCTGAAAAAACGGGTCGCTCATTGGAAAAAGCACGGCTATGTCGTTCATCTGATGACCGGCGTTTCCTGGGGAGAATACCAGGATTATCTGTATGGAAAATTTGACGGGCGGGACCATCATGACGAGGGGCAGACCCGTCCGAACGGAACCGAAATCAACCACGGAAAGGACGTTCCTTACATGGTTCCTTCGGTTTCTTTTTCTCATTATCTGGCTGAAAATCTGAAACGGGCGGTCGACGCAGGGGTGGAGGCCATCCATCTGGAGGAACCCGAATTCTGGGTGGACGCCGGCTATTCGGACGCTTTCAAGCGCGAGTGGGAAATCTATTACAAGGAGCCATGGCAGGACCCCCAGGCTACGGTGGAAGGGCAGTATATGGCTTCCAAACTCAAGCAGTATCTGTACAAAAGAACGCTCGACCGGCTTTGCGCCGAACTGAAGGAATACGCGATGCTGAAATACAACCGCTTCCTGCGGTTCTATGTACCGACCCATTCGCTGGTGAATTATACCCAGTGGAAGATCGTCTCTCCCGAGTCGGCCCTGGTGGACCTGCCGACCATCGACGGTTACATCGCGCAGATCTGGACCGGGACGTCCCGCACGGCGAATGTATACCGCGGGGTGCAGAAGGAACGCACCTTCGAAACCGCCTTCTTCGAATACGGCATTATGCAGGAACTGGTGCGGGATTCCGGAAGAAAAATGTGGTATCTGCATGACCCGGTGGAGGACGATCCCCGGCACACGTGGAAGGATTACCGCTACAACTACTACCGGACCGTGGCGGCCTCGCTCTTCCAGCCCGAAATCTCGACGTACGAAGTGGCGCCCTGGCCGAGCCGGGTCTATACCGGAGACCGTCCGACCGAGGACGGGAAGGGGCGCGAACCCATGCCCGAGGCCTATCGGACCAATCTGACCACCGTGATGCACACCCTGCGGGATATGCAGACCGATGATACCGAGTGGCTGACCGATACCCAGCAGGTCGGGCTGCTTCTGGCGGATTCGGCCATGTACCAGCGGGTTTACCCGGTGGGAGATCCCTACCGCGAAGAGAGCGGGACCGTGCTCTGGAGTCCTTTTTACGGTCTGTCTCTCCCGCTTCTGAAGCAGGGACTGTGCGTGCGCCCGGTGCAGCTGGACAACGTGCGCCGTTACGCTTCCTATCTCGATGCCTACAGGACCCTTGTGCTGTCCTATGAATTCATGAAGCCCGAAACACCGGACACGCACAACGCACTGGCCCAATGGGTAAGAGGCGGCGGAACACTCGTATACGTCGGGGACGGTTCGGACAGTTTCCATACGATCCGCCATTGGTGGAACCGGGAAGGCCTGAATTACCGCACGCCGGCCGAGCATCTGTTCGAGGCCATGGGTCTTGAGCGGCAGATGCCCGACGGCATCTATCCCGTAGGAAAAGGACGCCTGGCCGTCATGAACCGGACGCCCCGGGATATCGCAAAGGATCCCGGACTGGCTGACCGGTACGTCGAACTGTTTGCCCGGAGCATGGAAAGCGCGGGGCGCAAGTTCATCCCCTGTGCTTCGTTCCGCCTGCGCCGCGGGCCGTATGTGGTGACCGCCGTCATGGACGAGACGCCCGAAAGCAAACCCTGTCAGATGAAGGGCGCGTATGCGGATCTGTTCGATGAGAACCTGACGGTTCTGACCGACCCCGTGCTGGAAGTCGGCTCGGTCGGACTGTACTTTGACCTGTCCCGGACAGACCGGAGCCGCCCGGCGGACGTATTGGCGATTTCGGGCCGTATGGACCGGATCCGGTGCGGGCAGCGGTCGCTCTCCTTTACGGTGACGGGACCGGCTCCCATGCAGGGCGTCGCGAGAATATGGACGCGCCGTCCGGTCAGGGAAGTCAGGGCACTCTGCCGGGGTGAGTCCGTTCCGGTAAAATGGAGCGCCGACGGGCAGTACGGAACCACGCAGATCTGCTATCCGTCTTCCGAAAAGGGCATAAAAATCAGTATTTTGTTCTAAGGAGTGTTTCAATGGAACTGTATGACCGACATGAGGAACGTACCGGCTTTCAGGACAGCTCGGATTACGGCAAGGAATATGACATTCAGTCCGATTTCGTCATGGTGTACGGATTTGCCAATCTGGAAGAGCGCATCCGGCACTGGAAGGAGCATGGGTATGTGGTTCATCTGATGACCGGGGTTGCCTGGGGATGGTACGACGCCTATCTCAAAGGAGAATTCGACGGCCGTCCGCACATGGATGACGCGCAGATGCGCCGGGACGGGCAGATCATCTGGCACGGAAAAGACATGCCTTATATCGTGCCTTCCATTGCCTTTTCCCGCTATCTGACCGAGAATCTCAAACGGGCGGTTGACGCGGGCGTGGAGGCCATTCATCTGGAGGAGCCCGAACTCTGGGGCAGAGCGGGGTATTCCGAAACCTTCCGGCGGGAATGGCAGATTTATTACAAGGAGCCCTGGCAGGATCCCGAATCGAGCGCCGACGCCCAATACAAGGCATCCAAACTCAAGCAATACCTGTACACCCGTATGCTGGACCGTCTGTGCAGCGAAATCAAGGAATATGCGTACGTCAAATACAACCGGGACGTCAGATTCTATGTCCCCTCCCATTCCCTGATCAGCTACACCCAGATCGTCATGGTCTCTCCCGAGTCCGCTCTGGTGGACCTGCCGGCTGTGGACGGATACATCGCGCAGATCTGGACCGGAACCGCCCGCATTCCCAATACCTATCGCGGGCTGACCTGCGAACGCGTTTTCGAAACCGCCTATCTGGAATACGGCATGATGCAGGAACTGGTGCGCGGGAGCGACCGGAGGATGTGGTTTTTGCACGACCCCGTAGAGGACAACCTGGACCACACCTGGACGGATTACCGCTCGCATTATGAGCGCACGGTGGTCGCGTCGCTCTTCCAGCCGCACATTTATCATTACGAAGTGGCGCCCTGGCCCCGCCGGGTCTTTACGGGCGTATATCCCAAGGACGAAAAGCAGGGCAAAGGGTTCGTCATGGCGACGCCGGACGATTTCTCGACCCGTCAGACACAGGAAAAGGAAGGGATTCCTTCGTCCTACCGGACCGAGGTCCTGAACATCATGCACGCGCTCCGGGATATGAAACAGCCCGGCTGGGAATGGCTGACGCCGACTACGCCGCTCGGACTGCTTCTTTCGGACACCTGCATGTTCCAGCGGATTTATCCCGACAACGACCCGCACATAGACGACGCGAGAACGCCCGTCTGGGATTCTTTCTACGGATACGCTCTCCCGCTTCTGAAGAAGGGAATCGGGGTCCGTCCGATCCAGCTCGAAAACGTCAACCGCTATCCCGGCTACCTGGACGATTACGGCGTGCTGGCGCTCTCCTATGAATTGATGAAGCCCGAAAAGCCCGAGTTCCACGAGGCGCTGCTGCGCTGGGTGGAGAACGGAGGGCTGCTTCTGTACATCGGGGACGACTCGGATACCTTCCACCAAATCGAACATTGGTGGAACCGGGGCAGCATGCATTACCGGACGCCGGCCGAGCATCTGTTCGAACTGTTCGGTCTGGGAAGAACGCCGTCCGAGGGCATCTATGCCTGCGGAAAAGGCCATCTGTGTGTGGTGCGGCTTCACCCGCGCGAAGTCGCAAGGGACGCGGCGCTTTCCGAACGGTACGAAAAGCTGGCGCTTGAGGCTTTGCGGCAGCACGGAATCTCCCAGCCCCTTTCGGGTTCGCTGGCTATGCGTCGGGGGCCCTATGTAATTGCCTCGGTGCTCCGGGAGACCGGAGAAGACCGGCCCTACGACCGGCCCGGCTTGTATGTGAATCTGTTTGAGGCGGATCTGCCGGTTCAGGAAGGCATTCATCTTGAACCCGAGCAGGTCGGATTGTATTACGACGTATCCCGGATCGACCGGAGCCGGACGGCTGAAATTCTGGCCGCCTCGGGACGGATTTCGGACTGGAGCGAGGAGGGGGGCGTCCTGCGTTTCACCTTCACGGGGCCCGATCCGATGGAAGCTTCGGTGCGCCTGTATACCCGTGACCCGATCCAAAGCGTCCGTGCGACCGAGAATGGAAAGGAACGGGCGGTCCGCTGCACGCAGGACGTCCGGAGCGGGACGACGCTGCTCCGCTTCGATTCGAGCGTGGACGGCGTCGGATTGGAAATCCGCACGGGAACGGACTGAAACCGGATGATAAGGGAACGGTCATGTTTGAATCTGAAACGCAAGGAGTAAATATTATGTTGAGAAAGGGAATGGCCTGGCTTCTGGTTCTTTTGCTTGTCCTGTCGCTGCTGGCGGCCTGCGGAAGCAAAACCGAATCCGGAGACCGAGAGTCAGGGACAAGAGAAGTGGAAACCGAAAGCGAAACGGAACAGGGAACGGCGTCCGGGGAAACCGAACCCGATACCGAAAAGGAAACCGAGCGGAGCGGAGAGCCCGCAAAGGAGACGGAGAAGCAGACCGAAAAGCAGACCGAGAAACAGACCGAACCGCCGGCGGATCCGCTGGACGTCATGCCGGCCGGGGTCACTCGAACCCCCGAGGCGGTCGCGCGGACAACGGTGAAGGACGGGGTCCTGACCGATCCGTGCAACATGGAAACCGCCAATTACATTACGCAATCGAACGCAACCGGAACACCCGTTCCGTTTACCCCGGTCATCCGGGACGGAGTCGTGGGGAAATGCAAGGTGTACGAAAACGTTCCGACCCGTAACGGATGGTTTTTCCGTACCTGGACCCCGGAAGGAGAGTTTCATGTATCCCTGACGAAGGAAAGCGAACTTTCTTTCTGGATCTTCGTCAGCGACATCCGCAAAATCTCGGATGCCCGGATTGAGCTGGGTTCCAGCCCGGACATCGACAAACTCGAAAAAGAATGGCAGTTTTACGGTCAGCTCAAAACCGGCTGGAACCATGTCAGGCTGAAAATGGATTCGTTCGGTTCGCTGAACCCGGAAAGTGTGTGCCGGTTCCGGATTTTCTTCTTCTCGACAACCGTAACACAGGTGACGCTGGCCCTGGATGATTTACAGATTACCCACGCGACCGAAGTGGTGGAGAAAGCGGAGAGGACCGAAGTGGCGCAGCTTGTTTTTAACCCGTATGACCACGGGGTGTATCATGTGGTGGCAAAAGATCTGACGCAGGAACCGTATCTGGCAGACAAGACAGGGAAAAAGGACATTTCCCAGCTTTTGACCCGGGCCATGAGCGACGTGGCGGAAACGGGAGGCGGAATCGTGTATCTGCCGGCCGGGCAGTATCTGCTGACCTCTCCGGTGTCCGTCCCTTCGGGTGTGACGGTCCTGGGAGATTACCGTGCGCCCGAAGACGCGGCGACGGACGGAGACTGGGGAACGCTGATTCTGGCCAAAACGTCTTCCAATCTGTTTACGATGGCGCAGTCCTCCTGTGTGACCGGGGTGAGTGTGTATTATCCCGACCAGAGTCTTGCCCTGTCCCGGAATTACGGATATGTGTTCAAGGCGACCCAATCCCACTGTACCGTGATGGACGTCAATCTGATCAATGCCTCCAAAGGCTTTTCGGTCACGTCCGCGCACGGAGTGAGCACGCTGAAAAACATAAGGGGAACCGTGCTCAATCAGGCACTGGAAGTGACCTACGCCGCCGAAGTGGAAACGTTCGAGGATCTGGACTTTTCGCCGGATTACTGGGGCATGTACGACAGCAGCGTGAGCCGGGAGCAGGTCCTGGCCTTCATGAAGGAAAAGTCCACCTACGGGCTTTACAGCTGGGGATGCGAAGGAAGCATTTATTCCAACGTGGTTTTCGACGGATACAAAACCGGTATTTTCATGGATGTGACCCAACGGAGCGACGGAGCGCAGACGTATGCGTCTTTCTTTGAAGTGAAGGTCCGCAACAGCGAGACCGGAGCCCGTTTTGCGGCCTGCTATACCCAGATGGGCAACCTGATGGCGCATTGCGAAATTTCGGGAACGGTCAACAGCATCGTCAACGAGTCCAAGGAGACCATCAATTGCCTGGCCTGCACACTCGACGGTCCCACCTCGGGCATTGTATCTGTGCAGACGCCGGCCAGCAAACTGTATGAAAAGCCGGATGTCTCCTATACGTACAGCTATCCGGAAGGAAAGAAACTGTACGATGCCGCCGTGGATTTCGGGGCGGATTTCACAGGCAAAACAGACGCTTCCGAAGCCATTCAGGCAGCGCTTGACGCGGCGAAGGAGAACGGAGGAGGCGTGGTCTATCTGCCCGGCGGATGCTATCTTCTTTCGAAGCCGGTTACCGTTTATGCCAATACGGTGCTCATGGGCGCATCCTACGCCACGACCGGCTGCGCGGGTTCGAGGTCAATCGGGACCACGATCCTGGCGGATTACGGAAAAGGCGGGAGCGTACAGGACGACGCGATGATCCGCGTCTCGGGAACCCACTCGGGCATTTCCAGCTTGTGCGTCCTTTATCCGAACAACGGCTTGCGTGCCGTCAACGACCTGACGTTTGACAACTATGCACCTGCGATTTCCATGACCGGACAGGGTTGCTTTGCCGAGTTCATTCAGTTCTATTCCACCGCCAACGCCCTGGTCGTGAAAGATACGTCCGACGTTTCGCTCTTCCGCCTGTGCGGACAGGTATACAAGAGTTGCGTGACGGTACAAAACGCGCACAACGTCGTGGCCGACGCGATTCTGACCAACGGAGGCGGGCAGACGACCGACGCGTACCGGACTTACTCTCCGTTCTGGACCATGGACACCGCCACGGCCCTTGAACTGTGCCGGACCAATGAGACCGTTTTCATTGTGGAGGGGTCGGATTCGGTCCGCATTCTGAATTCGTTTGCCTACAGACCCCAGAAGTTCCTGGTCTGCTCTGACTCGGACATTGTGTGCGTCAACATTTACTCTTCGCGCATGATGAAGGACGTCGGGGGAAGCGACGGCAAATTCGCCCTGATTCAAATGAGCGGAGGGAGCGTGCTGAGTGTGAACAACTTCGTCAAGCTGGCTTATTTCATCCAGTGCGACACCCAAAAAGACGCGTATTCCTATTGGGTATATAACAACGCAGGACAGATTCTTCCTACGGGCGAGTATGCGTCCAACCGCTCCAAAATCGTCCCATGATCATACGGAAAACCAAGGTGCTCTTCCGCACCGAACGCCCCGGAGAAGAGGCGGTGAGCCTGACGCTTCCCGCACTTTTGCGCATCGGGGAGAAAAAGATATCTCTGTCCTTTACCTGGGAGCAGGAGAGCCCGCTTCATGTCCGGTTCTGGTTTGAGCCGGACAGGCGGGACCTCGTCCATCTGACCGAAGAGGGAGCCGTAAAGGCAAACTGGCTGTTTGAGGAAGGCCGCTCCCATCCGGTATTGTATGAATCCGGGGGATATGGGGCCGAACTTGGAATGGCGACCCTCAGATTGGAGAACCGCCTCGGCATCGGCGGCGCTCTTCGGGTCGAGTACAGACTCGACGCGGGAGACTCCTCCCGGGATGCCGAAGGGTTCGTCCGGCTGTACTTGGAGGAACTTAAGGACTGAAAGCCATCCGGAAAGAATGCAACCGCTGCGGTGCAGGAATCACAGGAAGTGTGGTTTTTGCGTCCTTTTATGCTGGGAACTAATTTTTAGAGGTTCCCATTAGCAAATACTTGTTTGCGGAGGATATGCGTATGAGAAAAAATTTTGTTCTGTTGTTGGTAGTAAGCCTTTTGGCGGTTTTCTTTTCGGGATGTAATAATTTAGAAGAATCCGATGTG
>JAFTBN010000055.1 GCA_017455185.1 Clostridia bacterium | reverse complement strand
TAAAGCACGTATTCGATATCCGTTTCCGGGAGAATGTCCGCATAAGAAACGGAAGAACGGATGGCATCCAGTGTAGTGAGAACGTCCAAAGGATCCGCAGTCTCATCGAACTTGGTTTCCTGATTGCCGATCTCCCCTGCCACACCGGAACGAACGTCGGCAACCGCAAAAGATACAGAATGCTTTCCGTCATTCAAGGAAAAGAGTTCTGCGCCTACGGAAGATTTAGACGGAAATGCATACTTCCCGTCCTTTGTAGTGATAAGTTCATCCTGCTGATACAGACGATTGTCGATATCCTGCCAGTTGCCGGAAGCGTCCTTTTCATGGACTCCGGTATTGTAATGCGCCAGATAAAACGATCCATCCGTAAGGCGGAACGTCTTGGAGTCGACAGAACGATTCTCTGGGATCTCGATGATTTCTGCGGTGGAAGAAGAATCAATTTCAGTGAGAGCCTCCTCGGGTGCAATGCTGCTACCGTTATCCACTGCCAGTGTCGACAAAGGCAGTGATACAAGCAGAATAGCCACAGAAAGAAGAAGCGCAATTAACTTGAATGGAATCGACAGTTTGACTGACATGAGGCACCTCCGTAAGAGCAAAAATCTTGTTTTCATTATATAAATGAAGGTTGGTCTTGTCAAGTGTGGCGTTCCATCACCCTCTCCAGCTCTGCAGAAGCTCTTTCCTTGACTCTTTCCTTGACTTTGCCTTTGCCGTTTGCTATAATTTCCTTACATCATTTTACCTGTAGGATACTCTTATGGACAAACAGTACCAGACCGAAAAAAGCCGCATTGAAGAGCTGCGCGCTTCCCTGTTATATCATTCCAAACTATACTATGTATACGATGCGCCGGAGATCTCCGACTATGAATACGACCGGCTCTACCGCGAGCTTCAGGACCTGGAGGCCCGGCATCCCGAACTGTTCGATCCGGCCTCGCCCACGCAAAGGGTCGGAGGAAAAGCGCTGGACAAGTTCGAAAAAGTCACCCATCACGTGACGATGAATTCGCTGACCGATGTTTTTTCCTTTGAAGAGCTAAAAACGTTCCTGGATGGCGTGGCGCAGATCATTCCGGACCCGGTCTATTCCGTGGAACCGAAGATCGACGGTCTTTCGGCCTCCCTGCGGTACGAGAACGGGGTCTTTGTGGAAGGTGCGACCCGCGGAGACGGAACCACCGGTGAGAACGTCACCCAGAACCTCCGCACCGTCTTCTCGGTCCCTATGAAACTGCCCGAGCCCCTGACCCTGACCGTCCGGGGGGAAGTCTTTATGCCGCGGGCCGTTTTCGAACGGCTGAACGAACAGCGCGAAAAAGCCGGAAAAGCCCTGATGGCCAACCCGCGCAATGCCGCTGCCGGTTCATTGCGTCAACTTGACCCGAACGTAACCGCCAAGCGCGCGCTCGACATTTTCATCTTCAATCTGCAGGAAGGAAACCTGTATTCCGACGGACACTCCCCCGTATCCCATACCGAAACGCTCGACCGTCTGGGCGAACTCGGATTCCATGTGCTCGAGGAACGTAAAAAGCTGCGCACCTTTGAGGAAATCCGGGCGCACATCGAACACATCGGGTCCCTGCGGGACAGCCTGGCCTACGACATCGACGGGGTTGTCATCAAGATCGATTCGCTTGCGGACCGCCGGATCCTGGGCGAAGGGGCGAACACGCCGAAATGGGCGGTTGCCTACAAATTCCCGCCCGAGCAGAAACTGACAAGGCTTCTGGATATCACCTATCAGGTCGGACGCACCGGCGTCCTGACTCCCACCGCCGAGTTGGAACCCGTCCGTCTGGCCGGAACCACCGTCAGCCGGGCGACCCTGCACAATCTGGAATTCATCGAGCAGAAAGACATCCATCTCAACGACTGGATCACCGTCCAGAAAGCCGGCGACATCATCCCGGAAGTAGTTTGCGCTCATCCCGAAAAGCGGACGGGAGCAGAATCCCCCTTCCCGATTCCCCGTTTCTGCCCCTCCTGTCACGAACCCGTTTATTACAACCCGGCGGAGGAAGCCGCCATCCGCTGCACCAACGCCCAATGTCCGGCACAGCGCAGCCGAAGCATCGCCCACTTCGCTTCCAAGGACGCCATGAACATCGACGGACTCGGCCCGCAGATTGTGGACGCGCTTCTGGAAAACGACCTCATTCATGATGCGGCGGACCTGTATACCCTGCGTCAGTCCGACCTGGAAAATCTCGAACGGATGGGGGCCAAAAGCGCTTCCAACCTGATTGCCGCAATCTCAAAAAGCAAGGAAGCAGGACTGGAGCGTCTGATCTTCGCACTGGGCATACGGAACGTAGGTGAAATAGCGGCCGAGGCCCTGGCCAAAAAATTCGGTTCCATTGAAGCCTGCATGGCCGCCACGGTCGAAGACATTTGCCAGATCAGCGACTTCGGGCAGATTACCGCCGAATGCATCGTCAACTATTTTTCGCACCCGCAAAACCGTTCGTTTGTCGAGCGGCTTCTCGAAGCGGGCGTACAGGACCGACCGGTCAAGGAGCAGCACAGTTCCCTGTTTGAGGGGCAGACGTTCGTGCTGACCGGCACGCTTCCCACGCTTTCCAGGGATCAGGCCAGCGAACTGATCAAGGAAAACGGAGGAAAAGTCAGCGGGTCCGTCTCCAAAAAGACCGACTATGTCATTGCGGGCGACGCCGCCGGGTCCAAACTGACCCGCGCGCGTGAACTCGGAGTTCCGGTTCTGGACGAGACCGCTTTCCTTTCCATGATCAACCGTATGCAAGGAGATGACACAGATGAACATGAGCCGTCCTGACGAGTTGTTCGAAGGAAAAAACCGCATCGACGCTGGAAGACTGTACCTTGTCTCCACTCCGATCGGAAATCTGGAAGACATCTCCCTCCGGGCACTGAAAGTGCTCTCCGGCGTCGATTTCATCGCCTCGGAAGACACACGCAATTCCGGAAAACTTCTGCGTTTTTTCGGGATTGACAAGCCGATGATTTCCTATTTCGAACACAATAAGCAATCCCGTTCCGAACAGATTCTGGACCGGCTGAAAAGCGGACAGTCCTGCGCCCTGATCACCGACGCGGGCACTCCGGGCATTTCGGATCCCGGTGCCGACCTGGTTCTGCAATGCTACGAATCCGGCATTGCGGTCACCGCAGTTCCGGGCTGCTGCGCCGCCATTGACGCCGTCGTCCTTTCGGGTCTTCCGACCGACCGATTCGTATTCGAAGGTTTTTTGCCGGTCGTTCCCGCCAAGCGGAAAAAGGTCCTGTCCGAATTGCAAAAGGAGGAACGCACCGTCCTTTTGCACGAAGCGCCTCACAAATTGATCCGGACCCTGGAAGATCTGTGCCGAACCCTGGGACCTGACCGCCGCATTTCCCTGTGCCGCGAGCTGACCAAACTCAACGAGGAAATAAAAAGATGCACTCTCGAGCAGGCCCTTGCCTACTACCGGGAGAACGAACCGCGCGGGGAGTTTATCCTGGTCATCCAAGGCGGCACCCCCAAGGAAGAATGCTTTTGGGCAGACATGACCCCGGTCGAACACGTTGCGCATTACGAACAAAACGGCCTTTCGCGGATGGATGCCATCAAGCAAACCGCAAAAGACCGGAAGGTGACCAAAAACGAGATCTACCAACTCATGGTAAACGAAAATCGAGTAGGAGGGGGTGATTAGCCCCCGTCCTCTCACCGCACCGTACGTACCGTTCGGTATACGGCGCGTTCAACAATCAGCAGAGTGTCTAGACTCGTAACCTTTCAGGATATCATAGTATCCGGCGGTTACGAGTCT
>JAFTBN010000054.1 GCA_017455185.1 Clostridia bacterium | reverse complement strand
GATGAAAACAAATATGAAATTGGCGAAACGGTTTCGGATCAGTACGACAAAATAAATATTGTCCGTGACGAAACAAATCCACAATGGAACTACATCATACGTGGTTTTGTTTCAGGTAATTAATTTAGGGACAATTCCTTACCGATAAAAGAATAGAGACGCCGGGTTAAGGCGTCTCTTTTTGGTCGGGGGTCTTTTCTTTTTTTCGGCGGAATGGCAAAAGCGGAGGAAGTCCGTGCGTTCCGGTCCGGATAACCGTTCGCGCGTTCCGGTGTGCGGCAACGCTGTGAACAATGCCGAACAGGAAATAGATGCCGAGTACAGAAGACCCTCCGTAACTGACGAACGGGAGGGTGATGCCGACAACCGGCAGAATGGCCAGACACATCCCCAGATTCTCCACGGTTTGCGTGAAGATGACCGCTGCGGCTCCGATACAGATGAAAGATCCGTAATCCTGCTTGGTTTCAAGGGAGAGCCGGATCAGGCGAAGGAGAAGAAGCATTTCCAGCGCGAAGACAACGGTTCCTCCGACAAACCCGAATTTTTCACAGATGGTGGCGAAAATGAAGTCTGTGTGCGCGGCGGCCAGATGCATATGAACGGTGCCGCTGAACAGCCCTTTTCCGAAAAAGCCTCCGTTGGCAATGGCACGGCGGCTCATAATGGCCTGCCAGCCTTTGTCATACGGGTCCAGGTCCGGGTTGAATCCGATCAGGATCCGTTTTTGCTGGTAGGTTGTCAGGCGGGTCCAGATCAGCGGGGAGCCCAGCGCGGCCAGTCCGAGAGCTCCGGCAAAATAAAGCGGAGAAAGTCCGGCGCAGAAAAGCATCAGGGCGGCAATTCCGACGTAAATCAGCGCGACGCCCAAATCGCCCGAGAGCAGAATCAGTCCGATGACAGACAGGGCATGGACCATAAGCAGCAGCAGAGGAAGGGGGCGGTTCAGTTTGTCCTTGACCTGTTCCAGATGCCAGGAGAAAGACATAATGAAGGTTGTTTTGACGAATTCGGAGGGCTGAATGGTGAATCCGATTTTCGGAATCATAATCCAGCTCTTGTTCGTTTCGCCGTTCTGGGCGGTTCCGATCAGGAGCGTCAGGGCCAGAAATCCGACCGAGAAAATCAGCAGCCACCAGAATCCGTTTTCTATCAGGGCATGAAAGTCCAGATGGGCCAGGACGAGCATAAGGGCAAAACCCGCAATTGTCATGGCGAGCTGCATGAGCATGCGGGTTTTGCCTGTATATTCATAGGCTCCCAGTAAGGTAACCAGACTTACTAAGGAAAGCAGCGAGGTGAGAATCAGGGTCGGTTTGTCCAGCGGCGCGAAAAGCCGGGAAATCCGTTCGCCGGTTTTGTTCAGAACGCGACTGACTTTCGACACGATTCTCTCCTTTCCGCCTCTGTGTCAGAGTTTGATTAATAGGCGACAGCCCAAAGAACCATATGCTTGGCCGGTTTTCCGCAGCAGGCGCAGACGTCTCCGATCTGTTTCTGTTCAAACGGGATGCAGCGGGAGCCGACGCCGGTCTCTTCTTTGATTTTGTCCTCGCAGGCCTCGTCGCCGCACCACATGGCTTCGATGAATCCGTCGCCGTGCTCGGCACGGACCTTCTTGATTTCTTCCATATCGCGGCAGGCATATGTGCGGCGCTCGCGGTTTGCAAGCGCTTTTTCATACATTCCTGCGCGGACCTTTTCCAGAAGGGCGGGAATCTCGTCTGCGATCTGATCCAGCGCGACGGTTTCCTTTTCCAGGTTGTGGCGGGCCACAACGGTGCATACGCCCGCTTCCAGGTCACGCGGTCCGATTTCCACGCGAAGAGGGACCCCCTTCATTTCGTATTCGGCGTATTTCCATCCGGGAGACTGGTCCGAATCGTCCAGCTTGACGCGGATGCCGGACTTTTGCAGTTTGGCGTACAGTTCCTTTGCTACGTCGACTACCTGCGGGTTCTTGTGGGCTGCAATCGGAAGCAGAACGACCTGAATCGGTGCGACGGCGGGAGGGAGAACCAGCCCGTTGTCATCGCCGTGGGTCATGATGATTCCGCCGATCATCCGGGTTGTGCAACCCCAGGAAGTCTGGAACGGATAGGCCAGGGTGTTGTCCCGGGTCGTGTATTTGATGTCGAAGGCGCGGGCGAATCCGTCGCCGAAATAGTGCGAGGTGCCGGCCTGCAGGGCTTTTCCGTCGTGCATCATGGCCTCGATGGCGTAGGTGTCCTCCGCTCCGGCGAACTTGTCCGAGGGGGTTTTGGCCCCTTTGACGACCGGAATGGCCAGATCGTGCTCGTGGAAGTCCGCATAGACGTTCAGCATCCGGACGGTTTCCTCGCGGGCCTCTTCGGCGGTCTCGTGCATGGTATGACCTTCCTGCCACAGGAACTCACGGCTGCGCAGGAAGGGACGGGTGGTCTTTTCCCAGCGGACAACCGAACACCACTGGTTGTACAGTTTGGGAAGATCCCGGTAGGATTTGATGATGTTGGCGTAGTGCTCACAGAACAGAGTTTCGGAAGTCGGGCGCACGCAAAGACGTTCGGTCAGCGGTTCGTTTCCGCCCATGGTCACCCAGGCGACTTCGGGCGCGAATCCGATGACGTGATCCTTCTCTTTGTTCAGCAGGCTTTCGGGGATGAACATCGGCATGTATACGTTTTCATGGCCAAGGGCCTTGAACCGGCCGTCCAGAATTTTCTGGATGTTTTCCCAGATGGCGTATCCGTAAGGGCGGATGACCATGCAGCCTTTGACCGAGGAATAATCGATGAGATCCGCCTTTTTGCAAATGTCGGTGTACCATTGCGCGAAATCCACATCCATGGAGGTGATCTGTTCCACCAGTTTCTTATCTTTTGCCATATTTCTGTCCTTTGTTAAAAATAGAAGAATGTATATGAAATTATACACATCCGCCGGGCGTATGTCAAGGCAAAGCGGGCAAGGAAAAGCCCGGGCGGGCATTCAAAAAGGGCTTTTGCGGGTTTTTTCGGGGATTCTTTTGAGGAGCGGGGAAAAAATTTACATTCTTCCCCTTGCGTTGGGGCATAATTTGATATAAAATATCAAGTTGGTGTTGCGAAACACATAAGATTGAAAATAATAAACATTTTATATGGAGGACGTATCATGTCTGTTGTAAGAGTTGCGATCAACGGCTTCGGCCGCATCGGTAGACTGGCTTTCCGCCAGATGTTCGGAGCAAAGGGTTACAAAATCGTTGCCATCAACGATCTGACCAGCCCGGCTATGCTGGCTAACCTGCTGAAATACGATACCGCTCAGGGCGGTTATACAGGAAAAATCGGTGAGAACCTTCACACCGTTTCTTCCAAAGAGCCCGAGTTGGCGGAAGACGGCAAGACCGTAAAGGTTCCCGGTTCCATCACCGTTGACGGTACGGAAATCACCATTTATGCGATGCCGAAGGCAGCAGACCTGCCTTGGAAAAAGCTCAAAGTGGATGTCGTTCTGGAATGCACCGGTTTCTACTGCTCCAAGGAGAAGTCCATGGCTCACATCCAGGCAGGCGCAAAGAAAGTGGTTATCTCCGCTCCCGCCGGCAAGGATCTGAAGACCATTGTGTATTCGGTCAACGAAAACACTCTGACGGCCGAGGATCAGGTTATCTCGGCTGCTTCCTGCACCACCAACTGCCTGGCTCCTATGGCCAAGACCCTGAACGATTATGCTCCGATTCAGTCGGGCATCATGAGCACCATTCATGCGTACACCGGCGACCAGATGATTCTGGACGGCCCGCACAGAAAGGGTGATCTCCGCCGCGCTCGCGCAGGCGCTGCCAACATCGTTCCGAACTCCACCGGCGCCGCCAAGGCCATCGGTCTTGTCATTCCGGAACTCAACGGCAAGCTGATTGGTTCCGCTCAGCGCGTTCCCGTTCCGACCGGCTCCACCACCATCCTGACGGCTGTTGTCAAGGGCAAGGATGTAACCGTTGAAGGCATCAACGCCGCTATGAAGGCTGCCGCTTCCGAGTCCTTCGGATACAACGAGGATCCGATTGTTTCTTCGGACGTCATCGGTATGCGTTTCGGATCTCTGTTCGATGCAACCCAGACCATGGTTTCCAAGATCGACGAGGATACCTATCAGGTACAGGTTGTTGCATGGTATGACAACGAGAACAGTTATACCAGCCAGATGGTTCGCACAATCAAGTATTTTGCTGAACTCGCCTAAACGATAAAAAGACGACAGGCAGGGATGCGCAGGGCGTATCCCTGCCTTTTCAGAAGAATCGAGGTTCAAGATGGAATATCGCTTTTCGGATAAAATTGCCAATTTGAAGCCCTCCGCCATTCGGGAGATTCTCAAGGCTCCGTCGGACGCACAGACCATTTCGTTCGCGGCAGGGAACCCGTCGCCGGAGTCTTTCCCGGTGCAGGATCTGGCCCGCCTGGCGGCGGATATTTTTGCCACGTCCTCCACGCCCGCGCTGCAGTATAGCGTGACGGACGGATATACGCCTCTGCGCGAAGCCATTGCCAAGCGGCAGAAGGAAGTCTGGGGCATCGGCCGGGATTTCGACACGACCATCGTGGTGTCGGGCGGACAGCAGGGCATTGAATTGCTCTGCAAGGTCATGTGCAACGAAGGAGATGCGGTTCTGGTGGAAACACCGTCCTTTATCGGCGCCCTGAACGCGTTCCGTTCCTGCGGAGCGAAGACCGTGGGCGTACCGCTTTCCGACGACGACACAGGCATCGATACGGATAAGCTTGAGCAGACCATCCTGAAGACCCCGAACGCCAAAATCCTTTACATCATTCCCACTTTCCAGAACCCGGCCGGAACGACCACGGTGCTGGAGAAGAGGAAAAAGGTGTATGAAATCTGCAAAAAGCACGGCATCCTCATTCTGGAGGACAATCCGTATGGGGAACTCCGGTTCTCCGGACAGGAAATCCCCACCATCAAGAGCATGGACGAGGACGGAATCGTGGTCTATTGTTCCTCCTTTTCCAAGATCCTTTCGGCCGGCATGCGCGTAGGGTTCGTTGTGGCCCCGGATGCGGTCGCGCAGAAGATGGTGGTGGCCAAGCAGTCCGAGGACGTGCACACCAATATCTTTTTCCAGATGCTGTGCTACCGGTTTATGACCGAGTGCGACCTGGAGGCCCATCTGCGCAAGATCAAGGACCTGTACCGGCACAAGTGCAGCCTGATGCTGGAGTGCCTGGAGAAGGAACTGCCCCGGGAGGTGCATTTCACTCGTCCGGAGGGAGGTCTGTTCATCTGGTGCACGCTTCCGCAGGGAGTGGATGCGACCGAGTTCGTCAAGGCCTGCGTTGCCAAAAAACTGATGATTGTTCCCGGCGTAACGTTCAACGCCGATGTGGACGCGCCTTCGCAGTCTTTCCGCCTGAATTATTCGACTCCGTCGGATGAGCAGATCCGGGAAGGATGCCGCCGTCTGGGCGAAGTGGCGCGTGCCTTTCTGAAATGAGAAAGAACGAAAGGGTGAAACCATGTTTAAAGATCAGAAAATTTCTTACTCCGGGGTTCAGCCCAGCGGCAATCTGACCATTGGAAACTATTTGGGAGCCTTGAAAAATTTCAAGGATTTCGCCCGGGATTATAAATGCTTTTATTGCGTGGTGGACGAGCATGCCATCACGGTAAGACAGGTGCCGGCAGACCTGCGCCGCCGGACCTATGAGACGCTGGCTCTGTATATGGCTTGCGGACTGGATCCGGAGAAGAGCACGCTGTATGTGCAGTCCCATGTCAGGGAACACGCCGAACTTGCATGGGTGCTGGATTGCTTTACGATGTTCGGAGAGTTGTCCCGCATGACCCAGTTCAAGGACAAGAGCGCAAAGCACGCAGACAACGTCAACGCCGGACTGTTTACCTACCCGGTCCTGATGGCGGCGGACATCCTTCTGTACCAGACCGACGTGGTACCGGTCGGAATCGATCAGAAGCAGCACGTGGAACTGACAAGGGACATCGCTGTCCGGTTTAACCAACTCTATCCGGACACCTTTACGCTTCCCGAACCGTACATAGCCAAGAACGTGCGCAAGATCATGTCGCTGGCGGATCCCACGAAAAAGATGAGCAAATCCGACGAGAATGTCAACGCCGTGGTGTATATCCTGGATGACAAGGATACCATCATCCGCAAATTCCGCCGTGCCGTGACTGACTCGGATTCGGAAATTCGAGCCTCGGAAGACAAACCGGGCGTGTCCAATCTGATTTCCATCTACGGCGGGTTTACCGGCAAGTCGGTCGAGGAAACCGAGAAGGAGTTCGCAGGACTCGGATACGGAGAATTCAAAACCGCAGTCGGCGAGGCCTGCGCGGCTGCGCTGGCACCCGTACAGCAGCGGTTCCGCGATTATATGGCGGACAAGGCACAGCTGGAGGCGCAAATGAAGCGCGGAGCCGAAGAGGCTTCTTGGTATGCTTCCCGCACGCTTGGAAAAGTCCGGAAAAAACTGGGATTTGTCCAGTTGTAACAGAACATACAAAAAGAGCTGCACGGCCGAACGGTTGCAGCTCTTTTGCTTTGATCATAAAACGGGGAACAGAAGCCCCGGGTTGGTTCTGACGCGGGCTTAACTCCGGATCTGTCCCTCTCCCTCGATGAGATACTTCTGCGTGGTCAGGGCGTCCAGTCCCATCGGGCCGCGGACATGCAGCTTCTGGGTGGAAATGCCGATTTCCGCTCCGAATCCGAATTCTCCTCCGTCCGTAAAGCGGGTGGAGGCGTTGACATAGACGCAGGCGGCCTGAACTTCCTTCTTGAACCGGTTGGACGCTTCCAGGCTGCGGGTGATGATGGCCTCGCTGTGCTGAGTGTTGTAGCGGTTGATGTGCCGGATTGCCTCGTCCAGGGAAGAGACCACTTTCACGGCCAGAATGTAATCGTCGTATTCGGTTTCCCAGTCCTCCTCCGAAGCGGTGCCGATCTGCGGGAGAATGGCGAGGGTCCTGGGGCATCCGCGCATCTCCAGATTCCATTTTCGGGATGTCTCGTAAAAGGCGGGAAGAAACTGGGCCGCGACGGTTTGATGCACCAGCAAAGTCTCGATTGCGTTGCAGACCGAGGGACGCTGGCATTTGGCGTTGAGCGCGACCGACAGGGCCATGTCCAGATCTGCGCTTTCGTCCACATACAGATGGCAGTTGCCGGCCCCCGTCTCGATGACGGGGACTTTTGCGTTCTGGACGCAGGACTGGATCAGGCCTTTTCCGCCGCGGGGAATCAGCACGTCCACGTATCCGCGCAGGTTCATCAGAATCTGGGCGGTTTCCCGGCTGGAAGCGTCGATGAACCCAATCAGTTCGCGCGGCATACCGCAGGACTGAAGGGCGTTTTGCAGCAGGTCGACCAGAATCCGGTTGGTCCGGTTGGCTTCTTTTCCGCCGCGCAGGAGCACGGCATTGCCCGTTTTGACGCACAGACTGGCCGCGTCAACGGTTACGTTCGGTCTTGCCTCGTAAATCATGGCGACGGTTCCAAGCGGAACTTTCTGGCAGAGGATGGACAATCCGTTCGGACGGACAATCCGCTCGCCCCGGCCGATCGGGTCGGGAAGCTGTTCGAGGTCCAGAAGGGAACGGCAGATGCCCCGGATTCTTTCTTCATTGAGTTTGAGCCGGTCCAGCATGGGAACGGGATAACCGCTGGCTTCGGCATCCGTCAGGTCCTGTCCGTTCTGCTCCAGAATGGCCGGTATGTTTGCAAGGAGCTGATCCGCCATGGTATGAAGGATTCTGTTTTTCAGCGCGGAGGGGGCACCGGCCAGGCTGGGTGCCGCTTCGTTGGCGCGGCGGGCAATCAAAAGGATATCGTCCTGAGTCATGGTAAACGGCCTTTCTTCTATCAAAAAAAGATGCTTTTTATGCGGTTATTATAGCAAAGGCGAGGGGCAAATGCAAGAGTTTTTGCGGTCCTGACTAACATTGGATGGGCGCGGGAGCTTTGATTCCTTTGGATCGGAGAAAGAAGAATTCACATTTTTCATCTTGCTTTTTCTTCTTACTTGTTATAAGATGAACTGTATTGTATTGTGGTTTTCGGAGGCAGAAAATGAAGAGATTGGCGAAATATTTAAAGCCATATTGGATTTTTGCGGTTGTGTCTCCCTTGATGATGATGGGCGAGGTCCTGGCGGACCTTTGCCTGCCGTATCTGATGTCTTTTATCGTGGACTACGGCATTGCCGGAGAGGAAATCGGGGGATCTCCCCTGGCGCAGAATCTGATGCGCTTCTTCCATCCCGGCGGCTTTTCCCAGACGGACATCATTGTGACATTTGGAATCCTTATGCTGGTCATCACTCTCATCGGAGGCTTTTTCGGGACGTTTTGCGCCTGGACGGCGGCAAAAGCGGCCCAGGGCTTCGGGCATGATTTGCGCCGGGACGCCTATACCAAGGTGATGCACCTGTCCATTGAACAGACCGACCGGTTCACCACGGGGTCCCTGGTGACCCGTATGACCAACGACGTGTCGACCTGTGTGGATCTGGTGGAAATGATTCTACGGATGCTGGTCCGTGCGCCCGTCTTTATGATCGGCGGCATTATCATCCTCCTTTTGCGCGCGCCGAAGTTCGGATTGGTTCTTCTGGTCAGCCTGCCGGTGCTGGTCTTTACGCTGGTGCTGGTTTTGAGCCGCGCCGTCCCGATGTTCTCGGTCATCCAGAAGAGGCTGGACAAGGTCAACACGGTTGTGCAGGAGAATGTATCCGGTGCCCGGATTGTCAAGGCTTCGGTCCGGGAGGAATACGAGAACGAACGTTTCAGACAGGCGAACGGAAATTTAAGGGACGTCAACTACAAGGTGCTGAAATGGATGGCGGTGATTATGCCGGTGCTGAATCTGGTGATGTGTTTTTCCATTATCGCGGTCATTTATCTGGGCGGGTTTTCCATTCAGAGCGGCGATGCCGGCATGAGTACCGGCACGATTATGTCCGCCATCACCTACATTACGCAGGTCATCATGTCCACCATGATGCTGACCGGTGTTTTCAGCCAGTTCTCGCGGGGAATCGCTTCGGGCAAGCGCGTGCTCGAACTGCTGGATGCGGACCCCGCGCTGCCGGACGGAAAGGAGACCGCAAAGGCACAGCCTGAGGCCATCCGGTTTTCGCACGTCAGTTTCCAATATCCGGGAACCGTGGGAAGACCGGTTTTGCAGGACATCAGCCTGAGCGTGAAAAAAGGGGAAACATTGGCCGTTATCGGACAGACCGGTTCGGGCAAAACCTCCTTTGTCAGTCTGATCCCCCGGTTTTACGACCCGAGTGAAGGAACCGTTTATGTGGACGGGCTTCCCGTTTCTGCCTATCGGCTGAAGGATTTGCGGGCCAAGATCGGATTTGTCATGCAAAAGAGCGAACTGTTTTCGGACACCATTGAGAACAACATCCGCTGGGGCAAACCCGACGCGACCGAGGAAGAAGTCCGGCAGGCGGCTCAGATTGCCCAGGCGGACAGTTTTGTTCAGTCGTTCAGCGACAATTATAAATCGTTCATCGCCGAAAAGGGCGCGTCCCTGTCCGGCGGGCAGAAACAGCGTATGTCCATTGCGCGCGCCATGGTGCGCCGGCCGGAGATCTTGATCCTGGACGACGCCACGTCCGCGCTGGACCTGGCAACCGAAGCGCAGCTCCAAAAGGCGATGCGCGAGCAGATGAAGGGTAGTACGGTGATTCTGGTGGCCCAGCGGATTGCTTCGGTGAAAGGAGCGGACCGGATTGCGGTTCTGGAGAACGACGGGCGGATTGTGCATTGTGCTCCGCATGAGGAACTGCTTCGGATATCGCCGACCTACAGGGCGATTTATGAATCCCAGATGCGCTCGGGCGCATTGATTGAGTCGGTTCCCGTCCCGGAAGGGGGTGAGAATCATGGCTGAGCAGAATCGCAGATCTCAGACGCCCTCCATGGAGTTCCGGCCCGGGCGTCCGGCCGGCGGCCCGATGAGCAGCCGGATGAACGTGCAAAAGCCCAAGAATATGCGCAAAACAGTCGGGCGGCTTCTGAAATACATCGGGAAGAGCAAATATATCCTGATCGGACTGTGCCTGATCATGCTGGCGGTTACGCTACTGGATCTGCTCAATCCGTTCTATCAGCAAAAAGCCATCGACACCATTTTCTTCCGTTATTATGACAAGGACACGGGTGAGACCCTGTTTGACAGTTCGGACCCGGACGCGGAAGAAAAGCTGGAACAACTCAATGCGTCGGGAAAGGAATACGGAAAGAAACTGAGCGTCAACATGGACGAGATGCGCCGCGCCTTGCTGATGATGGGCATCCTGCTCTCAACCAGCGCGCTGCTTTCCTATGTTCAGGGCAGGCTTGCGGCTAAACTGTCGCAGTGGACCGTGTTCAAGATGCGGAACGAGTTGTTCGAAAAGATTTCCCGTTTGCCCATCCGCTATACGGATACCCATCGGCACGGGGACATCATGTCCCGTATGACCAACGACGTGGAGAATGTCTCCAATGCGGTTTCCCAGGCGCTGACGTCGCTCCTTTCGGCACTGATTACGCTGATCGGCGCATTTTCGATGATGCTCTATTACAGCCCGGCGCTGACGCTGGTCGCGATTGTCACCATTCCGCTCTCCATCCTGGTTTCGACCAAACTCGGAAAGTTTATGCGCAAGTATTTTGTCCGCCAGCAGGTTCTGCTCGGACAGATCAACGGAACGGTCGAAGAGATGGTCACCTCGTACAAGACGGTCGTTGCCTACGGCAAGGAGCAGGAGGCCATTGACACATTCTCGAGTTATACGGGAGAATTGCGGGATACGGCGGTGAAAGCCAGGGTCTGGGGCTCTATCATGGGACCGATCATGAACTTCCTGGGCAACCTGCAATACGTGATGATTGCCGCGTTCGGCGGCGCGATGGCCTTGGGCTTTATCGGAAAGAAACGGCTTTCCATCGGTACCATTCAGGCCATGCTGCAGTATTCCAAAAAATTTACCCATCCAATCAATATGATTGCCAGCCAGTATTCCACCATTCTGACGGCGCTGGCGGGTGCGGAACGGATTTTTGAAATTATGGACAGTGAGGATGAAACAGATCTCGGGACCGAGTCCATTTCGGTGGCGGACGTCAGGGGAGATATTTCCTTCTCGCATATAGATTTCTCCTATATCAAGGGAGAGCCGGTGCTCAGGGATCTGACGCTGGATGTCAGGGCAGGGCAGAAAATCGCCATTGTCGGCGCGACCGGCTCCGGAAAAACGACCATTGTCAATCTGCTGACCCGGTTCTATGAAGTGGACGGCGGAAAGATTACAATCGACGGCCGGGATATTACCACGTTCCCGAAGGAGCAGCTGAGGCGGATTATCGCCATCGTGCTGCAGGATACGGTCCTGTTCAGCGATACCATCCGGACTAACGTCAAATATGGGCGGCTTGAGGCGACCGACGAGGAGATGAAGGCGGCTACGCAGCTGTCCCGGGCGGATCTGTTCATTGATCGGCTTCCCGAAGGGTACGACACCCAGCTGACCGAGGCGGGAGACAATCTCAGTCAGGGACAAAGACAGCTCTTGGCTATTGCCCGTGCGGTCCTGGCGGATCCCCGCATCCTGATTCTGGATGAGGCGACTTCCAGCGTGGATACCCGGACCGAGATGTATATCCAGCAGGCTATGGTTGCGCTGATGAAAAACCGCACCAGCCTGATTATCGCGCACCGGCTTTCCACCATCCGCGACGCGGACCGGATCGTTGTCATTCGGGACGGGCATGTGGCGGAGCAGGGAAACCACGAGGAACTGCTGGCGCAAAAGGGCGAATATTTCAAACTGTATCAGAATCAGTTCGCCGGAATCGCTACCTGATACGAAGAGGTTTTGAACATGGCACAGACCCAGGATCTGAATCAAAAACAATTGCGCTTTGCCCGTCTGTGCCTTGCTGCCTTGCAAAAGGGACATGTGCAGGGGGAGGACGGCATTGGAACGATGAAGGAGAAAAACCTTCATGCGCTTTTGAAGTTCTATCTTTGCGAGGATCCGTCCTGCCATGAAGTCCCGTTGAAGGAAACCGGGGAGCAAGAGGGGCAGTCCCGCATGATTGCCGACGTGCTTTGCAACGGCATAGCTTACGAAGTGCAGACGGGTTCCTTCTTTCCTCTGAAGAAAAAGGTGGCGTATTATCTGGAAAAGACCTCTCTTCATCTGACCATCGTCTGCCCTTTGGCGGCGGTAAAACGGATTAATCTGCTCGATGGTCAGACCGGGGAAGTGGTGTCCAGACGTAAATCGCCCAAACGGATGACCGAATGGGATGCGCTTGGCCAGATTTACTGGATTAAAGAGTGGGTGACCGAAAAAAGATTGACGGTAAAACTTCTTTTGCTCGAAGAGGAGGAGTACCGCCTGAAGGATGAAAGGCCCCAGAGAAGGGGATGGAAACGTCCCGCCCAGAAGTTTGATTGCTATCCGACTCAATTGCTTGACGAGATTGATTTGTGCGGGCCGGAGGATTATGCCCGGTTTATTCCGCAAGAACTTGAGCAGCCCTTTGCGGCATCTCAATACGCCCAAAAGACCGGTTTGCGCGGGGTCCGGGTTTATGGAGCCATTCAGATTCTGGAGGCTGCGGGTCTGATTGAAAAGGCGGAAAAGAAGGGGCGGGCTCAACTGTATTGCGCTTTGCCGCAAGAGCCCGGCTTTGAATCCCCGGATGAATAACAAAGATCCGGCCCAAGCCCACGGGTCGAAGAAAAAAGTAGTCTATACAAACGCATGAAGACTGATTGTTTGCTGTTCCGCAAAGAAGAAAATATGCCTGAACATGATTCAGTAAAGAATCACAGATGTTATTGAATTGGTGGATGAAGTTCCTGAGAAAGAAAAAATTCCAGTCAGTGACTGGAAAAAGGAATGAAAGGATTTCGTATGGATGATGAAATGGTAATACCGCAGGATCTGATCTTTGAAATTAGAGATGTTTTGATTACTGCCAGGAGCAATGTCGCCCATCAAGTCAACAGTGAATTATTATCAGCATATTGGAATATTGGACGCGTTATCGTCGAGCACGAGCAAGGAAGCAACGAGCGTGCTGGATATGGCAAGGACACTATGAAGCAGTTATCCCGGGCTCTTACAAAAGAATTCGGGAAAGGATTCTCTCTGTCTAATGTTTATAATATGCGGCAGTTTTATCTGGACTACCCAAAATTCCAGTCACTGACTGGAAAATTGACATGGACACATTATTGCGAATTGATGTCGATATCTGATAGAGATCGCCGCAGTTTTTATGAGAAAGAATGTGAGCGGTCCGGCTGGTCAGTCAGAGAGATGAAACGTCAGATTTCAACGTCTCTTTTTGAAAGATTGTTGTTATCTGATGGCAAAGCAAATAAAGAAAAAGTGTTTGAACTGGCAACCAAAGGACAAGAGCTGACAACACCGGAGGATATTGTAAAAGATCCATATGTCTTCGAGTTCTTGGGAATTCCGGAGAACAAGCCGGTTCTGGAAAGCGATCTTGAAAAGGCACTTGTCAGACAGATTGAAGATTTCATGCTGGAACTTGGCAGAGGTTTCATGTTCGTAGGAACACAGCAGCGCGTCACGCTGAATAATACGCATTACTATGTGGATATGGTCTTCTACAACAAGGAGTTGCACGCATATGTCCTGATCGAACTTAAGACAGTGAAGCTGATGCCGGAGGCCGTCGGTCAGCTCAATATGTATCTGAACTACTATGCAGCGGAAGTGAATGAACCGGGAGACAACCCGCCGATTGGAATCATTCTTTGTACCGACAAGGACAGTGTAAGTGCAGAGTACGCTCTGGGTGGCCTTTCCAACAACATCTTCGCTTCGACCTACACATATGTGATCCCGGAAAAGGAGAAGTTGATTGCTCAGGTTGAAGCCGTACTGGAAAAGTGGAAAGGCAAAGAAGAATAACAGATTCCGGACTGTAAGCGGACTGTAAATTGGACTGTAAAACTGAATAATTGAATGTGATAAGAGCGTCGGCGATATTGTCGGCGCTTTTATTCATTTTGAGGGATGACCGAAATGACGGAGATGTGCCGTCTAAACTGTCCCCTGAAGATTGGACACTTCAAGTTTAGGGGGGCCCCTCGGTTTCGGACAGGCCAATTAGGGGGACTAAACTGTCCCCTGAAGGTTGTTAATCTCTTTTTCCAATTTTGCAATACCATCCAAAATCTCATCAAAGCTAGGTTTCTCGCCGAAAATCATATTCTGCATATGCGCGTAGTCGTCTTTGAGTTTTTGGACGTTGTACTCGGGCGGCATAAGACGCATTGTGCCGCGTTTGGCAAGATTGTATCTTGCCCAAAGGCAACGGTAGAACTTGTCCTTGAAAGCAACCACATGAGCAAGCAGAACGGTATCCGCAAGCGCCCGATCTTTGACCGGCGACTTTGCCATACAATAGAGATCATAATAGTGGCGCGAATATCTCGTGGGAAGCGGATGATTCTCTTCACGGAACGCTTCGCGGTGCAGGATTGTCACCTTCTCCCAAAACGTCCGTTCCGGTAGAACTGTTAAAACGGTAGTCGATGATTGCTCAAATACTCTGCTGTATTCCTGTGCGGCATAGGAAGTAATCTCTGCTATCTTTGCCGGAGTCCATGCGGCGAGTGCGCCGATTTCAAGGCGAATTTCTTGAAGAATAGATAGATCATCAAAATTGTTTGGATAGGCAATCTTGACGGTCTGCGCGTCGGTCGGATCAATGAAACACCTAACCCCATCGCCGAGTTCGGCGGTAAGATCAGCAGAAATAGCCGGCAAGAAGGTGTCACGCAAGAACTCCTCGGCTTTTGTATTTGCCTCTTTGTTGAAAATGTCTTGTTTCGTGTTGCTACGCTCTTCCCACGGTTCATTAACGCCGTAGCCGAGAACGCGCCAGTCAAGAATCAAGTCGATATCTTCGGAGAAGCGTTCAATGAGTCCGTAGGCTTTTGACAAGCTGGTACCGCCTTTGAAAGCGAGGTTGTCCTTCCAAGCGCAACGATGGAAAAGATAGTCCAGCATGTAGCAGACCCAAAAGTCTTTTTCGATGATTGCTTCGCGCATACCTATTTTGGCGGCGGTGTTGCGGAACAATGCCTCTCGGTCACGCGCCGGTAACGTTGCTATTTTTCTCATTTTGTTCCTCCGCAAATCTCTTTGATCTTATCATAAATCCAAGATGTGGCGTATTTTGCTTCGGCAAACATCGCCTCTTTTTCTTCTATTGTTGTGGTTACCGCTATCTTATTTATAATCTCGGTTGAAATGTTCTCTTTGCCGAGCGCTTTAAGTGCTTGAATCACCAAAGCCGTCTTGTAGGAAAGCTTTGAAATATCCTTGTTGGTCGTACGTTTGAAGCGAATGATCGTATTGCCGTAAGTGTATTCCTTATAAGTTCCGTCGCTGACATACAGCCAAACGGCAGGGACTTGCGTAGAAAGTCCGAGCATATTGAGCGCAGTATCTCCGCAAGGGACGAT
>JAFTBN010000053.1 GCA_017455185.1 Clostridia bacterium | reverse complement strand
CCTCGCTCGCTTTATCGATCACCGGCTTAAGAAGAGTTACAATTCTATCGTAGGTTTCAGCTTCAAATACGGGAAACGCGGCAGACAATACACCATTTTCAAGCTTGATATAACCTTCCGCAAGCGCCTCCGCAAGTACGTCGCCCTGCGCTTCTTTAGGAACATCGGAGATCGCATTCCCCGCAACGGCAGAGAGCGTCAGAATACTGTTCAATCTCCAATGCGAATGGCTCCAATGGCAGCATTTGTCGAAAATCTTATAATTTTCGGTCGATATCCAGCAATCGCTGTCATCTGCTTTGATATACATTGAGATCCCTGTGAAGCGTAAGTACTCATAGTCGTTATCGTGCCCCCAGATAAATCCGTGTCCGCCGAGCTTCAACGGCTTGTTGTCTCCGTAAGGGTGAGTTTCACTCAAATTCCCAAAAGCCTTTACGAACGCTATGTTCATAAGCGCGACAAGCAGACGGTTGTCGTCGAGTTCATCGCCCTTGAACGAAATTTTTCTTACTTCAGGTAAGATAGACTTTGTAAGTTCAAACACATCCGTTGAGCTTTTGGCGAAGAAACCTTTTGTCTTGTTCTCAAGGTCTTTTTCAAAGTCTTTGGTGAGAATCACCAGATTCGTGCTGTACTTATCGCCGCGCTTCAAAAGCACTCCCGCGTCGACAAGCACTTTCAACTCGTCTTCGAGATACGGCATTGAGACGCCGAGTTCGAGAGATAGTTCTCTGTCCGTCATAGCCGAATAATATGCAGCGAGCAGGATCGAGCCGGGGAGCTTTTTCTTGAACAGATTGTAGTAATAATTTTTGTCTCCCCAGAAGTTAATCCGGAATATGCCGGGGTTGTAGCTTTTTTCACCTAATTGTCTTTCCATACCAATACCTTCCTTCAATAATTGCCTTGTTTTGAATAGGTGATACTTCACCATTTCAAGGCTGATGTTTTGTTCTTCTGCTATTTCTTTGCAGGATTTGTTTTGGAAATAGAAGGCAAGGCAAACCTCGCGGTGAGTTTTGGAAAGCAAAGACAGTTCTCGCCGCAGCAGGGTAAGGCTTTCGTTTTTGCTCTCGCTCTCGATCAGCTCATCCTCCGGCGACGCTCCCGCGTCAATAAACGTATCCTCCTCGGGCAGCGGCGAAAGCGACGGACTGCGTTCCTTTTGCTTTATGAATTTGAGGAACGTATTTTCCGCAACTTTCCACAGAAACGCCCAGAACGCTTCATCGTTTTTGATTCTGCCGGCTGATTTTAAGACCTCGTACACGATCTCCTGGGTCAGTTCGTCCACTTCGTCTTTGTTATAAAGGCGCGCGAATGCGTAGCCGAAGATGTTTTTCAGGTTATCCGAGATCAACTTTGCCGCTTTTTGGTTTTCCATACCATTTCTTTTCCTTTTGAAAGCTTTCGCCTATATAGTATCGACAGGTATCGTTTGGTTAATACAAATTAGAATTTTCTACAGTTTTTAATCCAAGATTTCTCATATAGTACTATTGCGGACAATTTCTCGTGTTTGAAGGAAAATACAACAATAACAACAAAATAGTGGTTAAGGAAACTGCTTAACTGGCGGGCTTTGAGGTTCAAATCCTCACGTCTATATCTTTATACTGTTCTTTGTTTCTGTAAAGAAATCCTACAAGTACACCAGCGTTTTTGTCTTGAAAACAAATAAGAGAACTCCAAAGCGACCGAAAAGACACCAATGAGCAATATGAATTAATGGCTTTAACCGAAAATGATGAAAAAGCCCGAAAAATCAAAGCCCGAAAAATCATAGTAGACTTTTCAGGCTTCTTTTCTGTGAAAGAGCGTACAAACGTACCGAAATCGAGGTAAGAAGGTACAAACTTAACGTGTTATCGGTTCGACAAACTGGAATTTGCAGCTGCAATTACTTTTTCTTTTCTTTAATTGCAATCATTATTTCACCGAGTTCTTCTTCACGGTCGTCGGGATAGTTCACCATAATATAGTTGGGCGATCTCATCTCATAAATTGTTTGCGGTAACCATTCGTTCTTTATACGCGCAAATGTTTTTTCCCTTGCTTCATCACGTGAGACACCGCAACACTTGAAAATTGCCCACGTTACCTCCGGTATTTCTACCGTTTTGAATTCTTTTCCGTTTTCATTAGGATCAGCCTTGAATAATGAGCATCTCGGCATTTCTTTTTCATACTGCATTCCGAGAGCGAACCACATAAAATCGGGCAGATTGCCGTCATCGATATAGTATATCGCCTTCTCTTTTTCGTCAATATTCACTTTGACTTTGAATGCTTCTTGTTTCCCTATTCTGTAATCCATAACGTAACCACCTTTCACAAATAGTTCTAATTTAAGCGGCGCATATAACTTAATCGGATGTCCGCTTTTCCTTACAGCGGTCGGAGTTGCGTTATGAAAACGAGTAAAGGCTTTTGTAAAGCCATCGGTAGAATCGTACCCGTATTTCAAAGCAATATCAATTACTTTTTCATTACCGGAAAGCAGATCTTTTCCCGCACTGGCCAGTCTGCGGTTTCTGATATACTCGCCTATGGTAAATCCGCAAAGTAAAGAGAATGATTTCTGAAAATAATATGGGGAAACAAACGCTTTAGCCGCAATATCTTCAATTATCAATTCACCTGTAAGATTTGCTTCGATATACTCAATTGCCTCACTTATGCCCTCAATCCAATTCATAATACTGTTCCGTTCCTTTCTGTAAGCTATGAGACAAATATAACAAAGGGCTATTTTTATTGCTCGATTTATAATGCTGTGTTTTGTCCGGTTTTCTTTTTTATGGTTCTAACTATAACTGTATCCGGTCAAATCCCGATTTGTTGAGATGATTGTATCATATTCAACTATCTGAATCTGAAACAACAAGAAACCTCTTTTGCCTTGGTAGACAAAAGAGGTTTCTTTTATGGTGACCCGTGGCAGAATCGAACTGCCGTTACCACCGTGAAAGGGTGGTGTCTTAGCCGCTTGACCAACGGGCCGAAGTAGCGGAAATGGGATTTGAACCTATGACCTATCGGGTATGAACCGAGTGCTCTAGCCAGCTGAGCTATTCCGCCATATCGCTCGACTTGGGGATTATAGCATAAACTTTGGGCTTTGTCAATGCTTTTTTTATTTTTTTGTTTTTTCCCACTGCAGGCGGCTTTACAAGGACTTTTGATTCATACAGGCAGACAATCGGAACAATTTTTTTGTGTCCGCCCGCTTGGAAGGGCGTTTTTCTTGACAACCGGACGTCAGTGGGATAAAATAGGGCTATCCTTTCTCCGGCTGCGAGAATATGCAATTATCAGTATGAGACAGGATTCTATGCAATCAAACAGGAAAGCAGGGCATTCAATGAATCAGTTTTGGGTCAGATCCCTTTTGATTTTGCTCGCTTCAGGGATGGTTTTCAGCTTTTCTTCCTGCAAATCCGGCCATGGCACAGACGAGACAGATTCTTCGTCAGACCCCGGAGTGCAGACCGAGGAAACAGAGGACAATACCCGTGAGAGTGAGACAACCGACGTGGAAACAAACACAAGATATGAATATCCGAAAGAGGAATATACGGCGCAGATCGGGTTGTTTGAACCCCGGGAGCAGAATTTCGCCCCGGGATCCAGAAGCAAGTCCCTAATCACCATTGAAGACGAAGGGGACATTTATGCTCAGAGCCGGGATGCAATCCAGGTGGACGGAGTGCGTACTTACGCCTCGGTGGACCGGGCATACAGTCCCGCCATGCAGGTCCGGGTGGACGCGTATGTGGTTTCTTCGGATTACGCGCCGGAGTACAGGAAATACGGGTATGACATCATCGGAATGTCAGGCTCGTTTATGAAAACCGATTACACGGACACGTTCCCGAAATATCTGCAATACAACAGCAAGGGAACCACGGACGGCCTGTGGGGGTCCGCGGTGCTGTTCAAGGAAGTGGTGGAATACAATATCCGCAAGGATTTTTCCACGCAGGTCCGCACCAGCAACTGGCGGGTCGGATACGTGGAGCCCGAGATGTTCCGGGACGGAGTTTACGGCGACACATACAAGGAGATGTGGGGCGTCAAATACGGGGAAAACTGGGCCGATCCGACGCAGTCTCCCAGATCGATGTTCCTCTCGCAGCGGCTCAACGTCTGGTTCCTGACCAACGCCATCAAGATGTATGTGTCCTCCATGAATAAAAAGATGACCGATGACAATCCGATTCTGTTTTCGGTTTCGCCCCACAGCACGCTGGCTTACGCGACGCTGCAGAACGGGGTCACCGACGGGTATGTCCATATGATGGGGACAGGGCTTGTCAAATCCGTGACCGGACAGACCTGGAGCAACACCATTGAGAATTCCATCCGCTTTGAAGGTAAGAGGCAGAAGATGACCTTCCTCAACGCGCTTGTGGATTACGGAACGTATCTGGACGCGGCGGATTATTACGGGGCAGAATTCTTTGCTTTGTGCGACCCGATGTCGGATACGTTTGCAACCAAAGATGAAGGGTATTGGCGGGCGTTGTGCCATGAACAGTTGGTAGCCTCGCTGATGTATCCCGAAATCAACCGCTGGGAGTTTATCTGGACCAACCGCTCCTTTATGAACGTTTCCCAGGAATACCGGTCGGAGCAGTTGAATCTGCACCGGGCTATGCAGGATATTTCCGGCAAGGCATTCCGGCTGGAGGCCGGAACGCCCGGAGTGACCTATCTGCTCGGAGACACGCTGACCTGGCAGAGCTCCAATACTGCCTGGGGGAATGTTCCGTATGACGGGTTCTGGGGCGTGGCAGCTCCGCTGGTGACAGAAGGCATTCCGCTTCGCACCCGTGCAATGGAATTGGTTACCTCCGCCAAGGATCTGGAAGGGGTCTCGCTCCTGATTGTTTCCTATGACAACCAGAAGCCTCTGTATGAGGAAACCAACAAAGCCATTGCCGAATGGGTCAGGGACGGCGGAACTTTGCTGTATCTGGGCGGCCCGGACTCCTACCTGGACGTGGAAGAAGCTTTTTGGAACCGGGAAGGAAAGGGCGGGTCCCCAACCGGGAATCTGCTTATGCACCTGGGATTGTCCGGGTCCGTTTCGGCCGACGCGGCCGGTTCGGCCGCCAAAGGGCAGAAACTGGTCTTTGTACCCGGGAAAAACGGCCTTCCGAGTGAAGGATTTACGGACGGCGAGATGAAAATCGAGTCGGACAAGTTTACTTATGTATACACCGGAAGCGGATTTGAGCCTTTGCTGAAAACCGAAAGCGGGCTGAACGTCGGCGTGGAAGCCGACGTGGGCAAAGGACACGTTCTGCTTGTCGGATTGCCGACGACCGATTATTCCGGCAGTGCTTCGGGCTCCGCGCTGATGAGGATGCTGACGGCCTATGCGCTGAATTACACGTCCTATGAATATAGGAGTGCCGACGCGTATGTTGCGCAGAGAGGCGATTACGTCTGCGTCTATCCGCTGCGCGGCTCCTATACTCTGAAGGGAACCTATCTCAACATTTTCTCTTCCGATCTGAGCTATGTCGTCAACCCTGTCGTACAGGAGGGAGAGGCGGCGCTCTATCTGCGTGTGCCCTCCAGGAACGACGTGCAGGTGCCGACGGTTTTGTTTGACGGTTCGCTGAGCTGCGAAAAAACGGAGAGCGACCGAAAAACCGTCCTGACGCTGACTGCGGCAGAAAACGCCCTCATTCCCGTGTCCGTCCTGGCTCCTGCGGGGCTTGCTCCCGTAAAGATCGAGGCGTATTACGGGGATCTGGAAACCGCATGTGCTTCTTCGTTCGATGCCGGCACAGGTGTTCTGACCCTGAGTGCTTTCGGGTCTTCCGCTAATCCCCTGACTGTGGAAATCACCTGGGGCGATGGAAGCGCACCGAAGTCGTCCTCCTATACAAAAGTCCACATTGCGGTGAATTCCTCGGGACAGGATGAAGCGTATCTGGTGTCGAACCAGGGTTCTGCCGCCGGGGACCGCCGGTATTGCGACGGGGCCGCCCAGATTGTCTGGAAATTCGATCTGAAGGGAAAGACCGCTCCCGTTCTGGCCATCGATGTGGTCTCCAACTATCTCATTGAAATCTCGGGAGACGGGACAAACTACGTCAAACTGGCGGATTTCAAGGATTTCTCCTCCATTCGGGCCACGGCTACGAACCAGGGCGTCCTGACGGTGTTCGCCGACGCGTATGAGCAGGTCGGGGACTCGCTGTATGTCCGTTTGTCCAACAACAACCCGGGTTCGGGCTGGGGCGGAGGCATTTCGGCGTTCACCCTGTATGAATTGACCGATTGAAAATTGAAATTTTTGCAAATTGAAAAATTCACGAGAAAATGGATAATTGAATAAAAATACACAAAAGTCAGAGTTTTGAACCGGCTTTTCGAGCAAATTTATTCAGACGGAGAAATTTCAACTTTTCTTAATGTCAAAAACAAAAACTTTTTAAAAATTTGTACACATTTTCTCTACAGAAAAGTCCTTGTTCATTCACGAGCAAGGAGTATAATACCGCTATTAATTTCGGAACTTGGTTCCGGTTTGGAGGATTTAAGATGAGCAGAGTATTTAATTTTTCGGCAGGACCGTCTATGCTGCCGCTTCCCGTTTTGGAGAAAGCCGCATCCGAGTTGGTGTGTTACGGGGATTCCGGAATGTCCGTGATGGAAATGTCTCATCGATCTCCCGAGTATGATGCCATTATCAAGGAAGCTGAGGCATTGCTTCGCAAGCTGATGCAGATTCCGGACAATTATAAAGTGCTGTTTTTGCAGGGCGGTGCGTCCACGCAGTTCGCGGCTGTGCCGATGAATCTGATTGGGCGGACCGGCAAGGCGGATTACGTCGTTTCCGGTCAGTTCTCCGGCAAGGCATTCAAGGAAGCGCAGAAACTTGGATACAACGTCCGCTGCATCGCGACGACCAAGGACGACAATTTCGATCATGTGCCTCAGATTACAAAGGATATGGTAGACCCGGACGCTTCCTATGTCCATGTGTGCTACAACAATACCATTTACGGGACCAAATTCCCGGAGGTGCCCGATACCGGAGACGTTCCGCTGGTGGCGGATATGTCCTCCTGCATTATTTCGGAGCCGGTTGACGTGACCAAGTTCGGCGTCATCTATGCCGGTGCGCAGAAGAACATGGCACCCGCCGGTCTGACGGTTGTCATCGTCCGGGAAGATCTGCTGGATTACGCGCAGGAAAAGATGCCGACCATGCTGGAGTGGAAGACCATGGCGGAAAACGGGTCGATGTACAATACGCCGCCTTGCTTCGCAATCTATATGGCGAAACTGGTATACGAATGGATTCTGGGTCTGGGCGGCCTGGAAGTCATGCAGGCGATGAATCAGCGCAAAGCCAAACTGCTTTACGATTATCTGGACAGCCAGGATTATTATCTGGCACCGGTGAAGAAGGAATCCCGGTCCATGATGAACGTGACGTTTGTAACCGGCGACGCCGAACTGGACAAGAAATTCGCGTCCGAAGCCGGCAAGGCCGGACTGAAGAGTCTCAAGGGGCATCGTTCCGTAGGAGGCATGCGCGCGTCGATTTACAATGCGATGCCGTACGAAGGCGTGGAGAAACTGGTTGCCTTCATGAAAAAATTCGCAGCGGAGAATCCGAAGGGATAAAGAGATATGAAAATTCAATTGATGAACAAAATCGCAGCTTGCGGCACAAAGAAGTTTGATCCCGCGCTGTATGAAGTCGGGACAGATCTGGAGAATCCGGACGGCATTATGGTCCGGTCCGCATCTTTGCTGGATATGGAATTCGGCGAGAACCTTCTGGGGATTGCCAGGGCGGGCGCCGGTGTGAACAACATCCCGATTGACCGGTGCACAGAGAAAGGCATTGTAGTCTTCAATACGCCCGGTGCGAATGCAAACGCCGTCAAGGAGTTGGCGGTGGCCGCTTTGCTTCTGGCATCGAGAAACATCGTTGGAGGCATTGCCTGGGCGCAGGGACTGAAGGAAAACGTAGCCGCCAGCGTGGAAAAGGGAAAGAGTCAGTTCGCCGGACACGAGCTGAAAGGAAAGACACTCGGCATTCTGGGGCTTGGCGCCATCGGCGGCATGCTGGCCAATACGGCGGTTGCACTGGGGATGGATGTGATCGGATGCGATCCGTATCTGTCGGTTTCGGCTGCCATGGCACTGGATCCGCATGTCCGTGTGGTGGAGAGTTATGACGCTCTGTTTGCCCAGGCGGATTATCTTTCGATTCACGTTCCCGCCATGCCGACAACCAACGGCATGATCAACGCGGAGGCGATTTCCAAAATGAAGGACGGAGTCCGGATCCTGAATCTGGCGCGTGATACGCTGGTCGTTGCCAAGGACGTCAAGGACGCGCTGGCGAGCGGCAAAGTTTCGGTCTATGTAACCGATTTCCCGACCGAGGAAGTCATCGGCGTGCCGGGGATTATTCCGATTCCTCATCTCGGAGCTTCTACCGAGGAGAGCGAGGACAATTGCGCCAGAATGGCGGCCGCACAGCTGGATGATTATCTGCGCAACGGCAACATCACGAACAGTGTCAACTATCCCGCGGTCAGCGCCGAGTTCACGGATGCGGCGCGGCTGTGCATCTCGCACGAAAACGTGCCCGGAATGCTGGCCAAGATCACCGAGAAGGTTTCCGCGGCGGGTCTGAACATAGAGCATATGGTGGATAAGTCCAAGAAGAACCAGGCTTATCTGATTCTGGATTTTTCCATTGTTCCCTCGGACGACCTGGTTCGCGAGCTGGGCCGGATGGAGAACGTCAACCGGGTCCGCCTGATTACGAAATAAACCGGACCAATCAGAAAAGCCCTGCATCGGATGATGCAGGGCTTTTTATGCCTTTACGGCTTTGAATCAGTTGCTCTTTTCTTCTTTGTGAAGGAACTTGAACAGAAGAGCGGCCAGGCACGCGCCTACCAGCGGAGCGACGATGAAGATCCAGACCTGTGCCAATGCTTTGGCGTTGCCGTTGAAGATCAGGTTGCACAGAGCGGTAGCGAACGATCTTGCAGGGTTGACCGATGTGCCGGTGAGCGGAATGCCAACCAGGTGAACCAGGGTCAGGGTCAGGCCGATGATCAGACCGGCTTTTTTGCCGGCACCCGAGTTTTCGGACGTGACGTTCAGAATCACATAGACGAAAATGCAGGTCAGAATGATTTCAACCAGCAGCGCGGCAATCACGCCGCCGGCGGAATATTCCGTACCGGAACCGACGCAGAAGTTGGAAGCGGCTGTGGGGGACAGGTCCTGACCCGAAATCTTGAAGATGCCCCAGAAGGCTACGCCGCCGAGAAGACCGCCGACAAACTGGGAAATCACATATCCGATGAAATCGGTCAGGGACATTCTGCCGGCCAGCAGGCAACCCAGAGAAACCGCAGGGTTGATGTGACAGCCGGAAACGCGTCCGACCGAGTAGGCCATAGCCACGATGACCAGACCGAAAGCAAGCGCGGTTACGGCAAGACTGCCGCCTGTCATGGCAGCAACACCGCATGCGGCAAAGACCAGAACAAACGTTCCGATGCATTCAGCAATGTACTTTTTCATGTTTTTCTCCTTTTGTATATAGAAAAATCAATAGGATGACAGGGTGATAGGATTATTTTTCCGAGCAGGAATACGCGGTTACGCGGTAACCGGTCGGGTCCAGAATCTGGTGAATCTGCTCTTCGCTCAATGCCTCGGGGGAGACAATCAGTACCGAACCGTCTTTGCGGGAGGCTTTTACCTTCTTGACTTTTGCATGGTTGCGGATTGCGTCCTGTACGTGTGATTCGCACATGCCGCACATCATTCCGTCAACCGTCAGTTTGATTTCAAACATATCGACTCCTTTTTGCTGCGAAAGGCAGCGCTTCTTATACTTTTATTATACCTTTTGCAAACCGGTTTGTCAACGAGAGAAAAAAGGAGGAATGTGTTGCTTTGCCGGATTATTCTCTTGCATTTGCAAAAAACAGTGCTACAATAACCATGGCCTAAGTCCCTCCCGGTATTTGTGTTGCTTGGTATCTGCAGTATACCCATTGGAGAGGCCTGTGCCTTTTATGATCTCCTTTACCTGCAGTTGTTTTGCACCTGCCGGGAACAGAAAAGACCTTTTTGACAACCGGGGGCAAACATGGTACAATAAAGAGTAGAAAGAATGGTCGGATCCACAAGGAGGACGATATGCGGGTTTGCTTTGCGAATGATTCTTTTCCTCCGCAAATAGACGGGGTTGCGAATGCGGTGATCAATTACGCGGATTATATGCAAAGACATTACGGAAGCGCCATTGTTGCGGTTCCGTCCAATCCGGGGGCCGAGGACCGGTATTCGTTTGAGGTGCTTCGCTATGCCAGTTTGAACACGACCAAGGCGGTCGGATACCGGGCCGGGTTTCCTTTTTCATCGAAGGCCATGAGCCGGCTTGTCGCGTATCAGCCGGATCTGCTGCACGCGCATTGTCCGATTGCTTCCACGTTTTTGTGCAGGGAATTGCGCGAACTGGTTCACAAACCGATTGTATTCACGTATCATACCAAATTCGATATCGACATACGCCGGGCCATCAAGCAGAAGGTGCTTCAGGAAAAAGCCATCAAGGAAATCATTTACAACATCAGCTGCTGCGATGACGTGTGGGTGGTCAACGAAGGGGCAGGGCAGAATCTGAAAGACCTGGGATATCGGGGCTCGTACCGTGTCATGCCCAACGGGGTGGATATCAACCGGGATGCTCCGGACGGGGAGATTGTCCGCCGGCTGAAAAAGACATACGGTCTTGAGGAGGAGATTCCTTTGTTCCTGTTTGTCGGCCGGGTCATCTGGTACAAAGGGCTTCACATCGTTCTCGACGGCCTTCGCCAATGCAGGGATGCGGGCGTTCCGTTCCGTTTTGCCGTTGTAGGCGACGGGGCGGACCGGGAGGAGGTCCGCGCGGAAGCCCAGAAACTGGGAATTGCGGACAGCTGCATTTTTACCGGGGCGGAGTACGACCGGGCGGTTTTGAAGGCCTGGTATTCCATGGCGGATTTGTTTCTTCTGCCTTCTGTTTTCGACAACAATCCTTTGGTGGTAAAGGAAGCGGCCGCGTGCGGGACCGCCAGTGTTCTGGTGGAGAACAGCAGTTCGGCCGAAGGGGTTGTCGACGGGGAAAACGGGTATCTGATTGCCGAGTCGGCCGACCAGATGGCGCAGCGCCTGATCTTTTGCGCTTCGCACAGGGACGAAGTCCGCGCGGCCGGGCAGCGTGCGGCACAGACGCTGTATCTGTCCTGGGATGACAGCATCGCAAAAGCGGTGCAAAGA
This sequence comes from Clostridia bacterium, assembly GCA_017455185.1. Taxonomy (GTDB): domain Bacteria; phylum Bacillota; class Clostridia; order Oscillospirales; family CAG-272; genus RUG14240. The sequence goes on along the minus strand of JAFTBN010000053.1, from coordinate 26,046 downwards.
TACGAAGAGGTTCTTGAAGCCTTCCGAAAGGGGGAGTTGGAACTGATTCATCCCGCCCGCAATTTCACCGTTTCGGCGTTCAGCCGGCTTCACCGACTGTTTCACGGAAACAAATGAGAAAAAGAACAGAATAGGGAGATTACTAGGAAAAGGGCAACCATTGCGGTTGCCCTTTTCCTGTCGGAGGAATGTGCCTTCTCAGTTGCCTTGTGAATCCGAACTTTCGATGATGTACAGAGCACCCTTTTTGACGTTGATCAGCGCGCAGTTTCCGGTCAGTTCGTTGGAAACCGCAAATTGATGGGTGCGAAGAATCTTTCCGTTTTTCATCGGATATTTCACTCCCTGGATTTCCACCCCTTTTGCGACTTCGCCCACCGAAAGCAGGCCTACATAGCGATAATAGGGGCTGCAGGCCAGAAGCGTGCTGGTGTTCTTGAGAAAGCGGACGCGGTTGATCCCGTTCTCGATGTAGCAGGGAATGTGCAAATCAAACAGATGTTCCAGAATCGCAAGATTGGACAGAGTATGGTCCAGCCGGCCGTCCAGCCCGCCGATGATGGAAATCTCGGTGGCGCCCCGGCCCAGCGCGAGCTGAACCGCGGCCTGCGTGTCGGTCAGGTCCTTTTCGGGTTTGAGCAGAATCTGCTCCAGGTCCCGGGGCAGTTTGGAGGCGGGGAACGAGTCGCAGTCCCCGATGAAAAGTACGGGATCCGCGTGGCACAACAGTGCGTTTTTATACCCGGAATCCACCGCAATGACCAGGTCGTTTCCGACCGGTCCCATGGTTATTTTTTCGGGCAGGACTTTCCCGCCCACATAAAGATAAGCTTTCATATTTCTTCAATCCCAATCGTGTTTGTCTTTCAGGTCTTCGTACAGGGAAAGGAAACTGTCGTGTCTGGACACGGGGATGATTCCGTCCCGAACCGCTTCAAGAACCCGACACCCCTCCTCTTTGGTGTGGGTGCAGTTCCGGTACCGGCACTGCCCGAGATAGGGGAGAAATTCGGGAAAGGTTTGCGGCAGGTCGTCTTTGTTGAAAAAGTCGAACCGCTCGAAGTCAATCAGGGAAAACCCGGGTGTGTCGGCAATCCAGCCCGATGAGGGATTGCCGGGGACCGCAGGGACGAGTGTGATTTCCCTTGTGGTGTTCCGTCCCCGCTGTATTTTTTCGCTCAGTGCTCCGGTTGCCCGGTCCTGGCCGGGAAACAGACGGTTGAGCAGGGAGGATTTGCCGGCTCCCGATACGCCCGCAAGACAGGCGACTTTGCCGGGCAGTTCGGTCCGGAGATAGCGGGACAGTTCTTCCAGGCCCGTGCCGGTAAGGCTGCTCAGGATGAACGCGTCGTATCCGACCGAGCGGTACAGGGCGCAGTCGTGTTCGGCCTGCTCGGGACAGAGGTCGGCTTTGGTGATCAGCAGCACCGGCCGGATGCGGTTGTGCTCGGCGATGCAGGTCAGTTTGTCGATGGTCAGGTAAGGGGTAACGGGGTCCTTGGCCGAAAGAACGATGAAGAACAGATCCAGGTTGGCCATAGGCGGCCGGATCAGCTCGTTTTTTCTCTCCATGATGGAGACAAGAGAAATGTCGGCATAGGTCGGAACCTGTACGGGCGTCTCTCCCGGAACGAAAGAGTTTTCGGTGTAGGCGACCTGTACGATGTCCCCGCACTTCGGGCTCAGTCCGTGGTAACGGAACTTGCCTCTTGCCCGGCAGTGAATCAGCTGTCCGGACAGGGGTGAGGATTCGACGCCCGGGTCCAGATAGACGGAGTAGAGCCCGCCGACGCATCGGGTCATACGCCCGGGGTTGACAAAGACGGCTTCGCTCATGAGAGAGTCTCCTTTTCCCGGTTGTAGGCCCGCCGGAGCTGACCGCAGGACGCGTTGATGTCCGCTCCGAGTTTACGGCGGACCGTCGCGCGGATGCCGTTCTTTTCCAGCACTTCGGCAAAACGCCTCACGCCGGCGGCCCCGGTGTGCCGGAAGCCGGTTTCCTCCACTTCGTTGACCGGAATGAGGTTGACGTGAATCGGCATGGTCTGTGTGCGGGTGCGCAGATGACGGTTGAGCAGCCGGGCAAGCTGTTCGGCCTGCTCGGGAGAATCGTTTTTTCCGGCAATCAGCGTATATTCGAAGGAAATGCGCCGGTTGGTGGTTTCAAAATAGGTTTTGCATGCGTCGAGCAGCGTCTCAACCGGGTATTTGCGGTTGACGGGCATCAGTTCGTCCCGTGTGGCGTTGTCCATGGCGTGCAGGGAGATGGACAGGGTGATGGGCAGATCCTCGCGGGCCAGGTCGAGAATGCGCGGCACGATGCCGCAGGTAGACAGGGAGATACGGCGCAGCCCGATGTTCAAGCCGTCCGGATGGGAGACCAGTTTCAGGAAGCGCAGGACGTTGTCGTAGTTGTCCAGCGGTTCTCCGATGCCCATCAGCACGATGTTCCCGATTCGCCGGCCCAGATCCTTCTGTGCGGCCAGCACCTGACCCAGAAGCTCGGACGCGTTCAGGTCCCGGACCTTTCCCCCGATGGTGGAGGCGCAGAACCGGCAGCCCATCCGGCAGCCGACCTGTGAGGAGATGCAGATGGTCAGTCCGTGTTCGTATTGCATGACCACCGATTCGATGCAGGCCCCGTCCTCCAGGGAAAACAGGTACTTGACCGTTCCGTCCAGGGAAGAGACCAGTTTCTTTTCGATTTGGGGCAGAGGCCAGCGGTAGTGCTCCCGCAGAAGCGCGAGCAGGGCACGGCCCAGGTTGGTCATTTCCTCCGGCTGGACGCCCCGGTGCAGCTGAGTGAAGAGCTGCCCGGCCCGGTAGGCGGGCTGCTGCAGCGCCAGCATTTGTTCTTTTAATTCCTCAGCCGTAAAGGAGCGGAGGTCGGGAAGCGCTACAGAGGACGCGTCAGGGGTTTGGGACATGGGAAATCCTTTCGTATATCAAATGGTTCGGGTCAGTTTGGCCAGGAAGAATCCGTCGGTGTGGTGGATGTGGGGCAGCAGCTGGAGCATACCGCGTTCGTCCGAGGAAAGGCCTCCGACGGTAAAAGGTTCGGGAGAAAATTCGCTGTGGCGCTTCAGAAAGGCTTCCACCACTTCCTGATTCTCCCGGGGGAGAACGGTGCAGGTGGAATACACGAGGCTCCCGCCGGGCTTGACGTAGGTCGCTCCGGCTTCCAGGATCTGCAGCTGGATCGAGGGCAGATTCCCGCATTCCTTTACGTCTTTGTGCCGGATTTCGGGCTTCTTGGAAAGAATGCCGAATCCCGAGCAGGGCACGTCGCAAAGCACGCGGTCCGCGCAACCCTTTAGCGTGGGATCCGGTTTGCGTCCGTCGTGCGCGCGGATCTGCAGGCAGTTCAGCCCCAGACGGAGCGCCCCGTCCTTGACCAGCGACAGTTTGTTCTCGTGCAAATCCATGGAAAGCACCGTGCCGGTGTTCTCCATGCAAAGGGCCATCCCGAAGCTCTTGGAGCCTGGGCAGGCGCAGGTATCGATGACGTACATGCCTCTCTTCGCTCCGACGGCCTCCACGCAAAGCTGGGAGGCTTCGTCCTGCACGAAGAAATACCCATCCTCAAATCCCGGCAGGGCAGCCGGATTGGTCTGTTCGACCTTAATGCCGCAGGAGGAGTGGGGACACGGTTCGGCTTTCAGACCGGCATTCTTCAGCTGCTCCAGATAGGAGGCGGGGTCGGTTTTTTCGGTTTGGATGCGCAGCGTCAGTCCGGGGTCCTCGTCAAAGGCCCGGGCCATATCCAGCAATTCTTCGTCCCGGTAGGTTTTCTGGAGGAGTTCAAGCAGAGGAACCGGCAGATTGGTGCGCACCGAGAGCCGGGTCATGGGGTCTTCACGGGCCAGCCATTCGTCGGCTTTGTCCGCCAGCCGCATCTGACTGCGCAGGATGGCGTTGATCAGCCCTTTTTTCTTTTTTGAGGCCAGAGCCACGGTTTCGTTGACCGCCGCGTGCGCGGGGATTTTGTCCATAAACAGAAGTTGGTACAGGCCGAGGCGCAGAAGAATCCGGCATTCCGCGTCCAGACTCTCAATCGGGCGGGAGGCCAGTTTGGAAATCCGCCAGTCCAGGCAGATTTTCTTTTCAATGACGCCGTAGACCAGCCGGGTGCACAGCTTCTTCTCCAGGGGAGGAAGCGAGGAACGGTTGAGGTAGGCGTTCAGGGTCAGATTGGCATAGCTCTGTGCCGCTTCGGTGCGGTCCAGGATCTGGTAGGCCAGGGCACGGGCAGAGGGCCGGGAGGAAGTCACAGTTTGTCTCCCTTCTGTATCTTACGCCCGTTGACGAAGGCGCCGGCGCTCATCCGGCCCTTGCCTTCGGGGACAACCTCTTCCACGAGCAGGGATGCGTCAGCGCAGGCAATGACAAATCCGTTTTTGTCCGCCCGGGTGACGGTCCCCGGAACGGCGCTCTCCGTTTCTTCCAGAACCGTGGCCCTGACGATTTTGAGCCGCCGTCCGTCCGGCGTGCGGGTATAGGCGAGCGGGTAGGGAGACAGCCCCCGAATCTGATTGAACAGGGTCCGGGCGGGCCGGCTGAAATCCAGCAGGCAGTCTTCCGCTTCAATCTTGGCTGCGTACGTAAACCCGGTTTCGGGCTGGGGAATGCGCGGCGCGGTTCCGTCCTGAAGGGCCTGCAGGGTCCGGATCAGAAGGTCCGCTCCGGCCAGGGCCAGTTTGTCGTGTATGCTTTCAAAGTTGTCCCCGTCCAGAATCGGGACACGGGTCTGGAAGATCATGTCCCCGGTGTCCAGGCCTTCGGCCATATACATGGTGGTAATGCCGGTTTCTTTCTGCCCGTCGAGAATCGCCCTTTGCATCGGGGCGGCTCCGCGGTAGAGCGGAAGGAGGGAGCCGTGTACGTTGATGCAGCCCAGAGGCGGGATGGCCAGCACTTCGGGCGGAAGGATTTTGCCGAAGGCCACGACGACGATTGCGTCGGGGCAAAGGGCGCGCAGCTCGCTTTGCACTTCGGGGTCACGCAGCGTGCGCGGTGTGAAAACGGGAAGGTGCTGCTCGGCGGCATAGGCTTTCACCGGGGACATCTGCAGTTCGTACCCTCGGCCTTTCGGCTTGTCGGGCTGGGTGTATACGCCGCAGATCCGATGTCCGTTTTCCAGAAGGGCTTTCAGGGAGCAAAGAGCAAAATCCGGAGTTCCCATAAAGACAATGTTCATATGTGTTTTCCCCGGCGCCATGGCCGGAGTCTCTCCTGTCTGTTTTCGGTTTGGTTCAGGATTCGCTTTCCAGTTCGGTCGCGTTATCCACAAAGAGAATTCCGTTGAGATGGTCGATTTCGTGACAGAGCGCCCGGGCCAGAAGTCCCGTGCCTTCCACAATCTGCTCCTGCCCGTCCTTGTCCAGATAGCGGACTTTCACATAGGCGGGACGGACCACTTTGCCCCATTCTCCGGGGACCGAGAGGCAGCCTTCCACCTCGTTTTGCGTGCCGGTCTGTTCGAGTATTTCCGGGTTGATCATCTGATACGGATGCCCGGATTCGGCTTCCACGACAATGACCCGGCGCAGCACGCCGACCTGCGGACCGGCCAGGCCGCAGCCGTCTGCTGCGTGCATCGTGTCCAGCATGTCGTCCAGCAGGGTGCGGATGCGCGGGGTGACCTCGGTCACGGGACGGGATTTCTGACGGAGGGTATCGTCTCCGATTTTGATGATTTTCAGTTTTGCCATAAGTCGGATTCCTTTCAGGAAATGTTCTTCGGGGGCCCTTCCGGTCTATTGGAAGGAAGAGGGATTGAAATCGATGGAAAGCCGGACGCCCGGCGTCTGTTTGGCGAGAAATTCCTGCCAGAAGGCGAGCAGCATCGCCCGGCATTCCCGGTTGAGTCTGCATTTGAGAATGACGCGAAGCCGGTAGTTGTTTTCGACCCGGTACACCGGGGCTTCAAAGGGGCCGTAGAGAAGCAGGGGCAGAGCCGGATGTTCCCGGATGAGTTCGCCCATACGCAGGGATGCTTCCCTGGCCAGCGCCTGAACCGCGCTCTCGTCCCGGCCGGACACGGTCAGGAAGCACAGGTCGCAATAGGGAGGAAACTGGAAGGCCCGGCGGGCTTTGGTTTCGTCCTCAAAAAAAGATTCATAGTCCTGCAGGCAGGCGAATCGGATGACGTCGTTGTGCGGGTGGGAGGTCTGGATGACGGCCAGGCCCTCCTTGTCGCTTCTTCCGGCCCGGCCGATGACCTGGGTCAGCATGGCGAAGGAGTGTTCGGCCGCGCGGAAGTCGTCGCTGTACAGATTGGCGTCCGCCATCAGCACGCCGACGAGCGTCACATCGGGAAAATCGTGCCCTTTGGTGACCATCTGGGTCCCCAGCAGGATGTCCTGCTCGTGGTTGCGGAACGCGTTGGTGATGCGGTCGTAGGAAAAACGGGAAGAAGTCGTGTCCGCGTCCATGCGCGCGATGCGTGCCTCGGGCAGAAGCGCGCGGATTTCCTCCTCCACCCGCTGGGTGCCGAACCCGGAAAAAATCAGGCCCTTTTCCCCGCAGGCGGGGCAGACCGACGGCCGCGGAATCTTTGTCCCGCACCAATGACAGCTCAGGTAGCCCTTTTCGTAGGTTCCGGGAAGGGTGTGGTAGGTCATGGGCACGCTGCAGTGCGGGCAGGTGATGACTTCGCTGCATAGAGCGCAGCTGACCGTATGGTTGTATCCCCGCCGGTTGAGGAAGAGAACGGCCTGTTCTCCTCTCTGCACGGTCTGTACCAGATAGCGGCGCAGAGGCTCGCTCATCGAGGACGTGTTGCCCGCCCGGAGTTCTTCCCGCATGTCGACGATTTCGACCCGGGGCAGTTTGGCTTTCCCGAACCGGTGTTTCAGACGGAGCAGGGTATAGGTCCCTTCCTTTGCCTTGGTGTAACTTTCAAAGGAGGGGGTGGCCGAGCAGAGCAGAAGCAGGGCCCGGTTGGAGGCACAGCGGAATCTCGCGATGTCGCGCGCGTGATATTTGGGGGACTGGTCGGATTTGTAGGTGTGTTCCTGCTCCTCATCGATGATCAGCAGTCCCAGATTCGGCAGGGGAGCGAACACGGCCGAACGGGTGCCCAGTACGACGTGGATTTCCCCGGCGCGGATGCGTGCATAGGTGTCAATTCTTTCTCCCGGGGTCAGGCCGCTGTGCAGCACGCCGACGCTCTGCCCGAACTGACGGCGGAAAATGGCGACCGATTGAGGGGTCAGGGCGATTTCAGGAACCAGGAGCAGCACGTCCTTGCGGTCCCGCAGGGCCCGTTCCATCAGTTTGACCATTACGCAGGTCTTGCCGCTCCCGGTGACGCCCAGGAGCAGAGCCGCGCCGGCGTCCGGGGAGTCCAGCATGCCGGACAGGGTGTCAAGCGCCTGCTGCTGTTCCTCGTTGAGCCGGTAATCCACCGGGTCTTGGTGGGCCGTCTGGGCGTAAGGATCCCGGAATTGCCGGCTGACCTCGGTGCAAAGAATCTTTTTTTCGACAAGGGTCAGGATCTGGGCTCTTGTTGCGCCCGACTCGTCCCTGAGCTGGTCCATCGTGGCGCATCCTCCCGCCTGACGCAGGATACGCAGGACGTTGCGGTGGGCGGCAGAGCGGAGATAGGTTCCTCCGGGCAGTTTCTGCCCGTTCTCCAGCGCGGTCAGTTCTTCGGCCGGAAGAGCCGGACGGACAAGGAGCGTGGTTTTCCCGGCCGCGGCGTCCCGGTAGTACAGTTCGGTTTTCAGGTGCCCTGCCAGGGCAAGCTGACGCGCGAGATTCACGCCTTCGGGGCCGAAACGTGCCCGGAGGGCAGGGGCGCTGACCGTGCCTTTCTTCTGAATGTACTCGTACACTTCCCGTTTTTCATCCGGAAGAGGCCGGACGGGTTGGTCCGGCCCGGGACTGTAGCGGGCGATGAGTTTGGTCAGGGCACCCGAGGGAAGGATGGCCTTGACGGCTTCTCCGAAGGTGCAGAACGTCTGGCTTTGCATATAGGAGCACAGGTTCAGAAATTCCCGCGACAGGCTGATTTCCCAGGAAGCCACGTCCTCGATCTGCTTGGTATAGTCGCTATCGGTCGTCTCGTGCACCGAGGTGACCACTGCGACCCGGAGTCGGTTTCCCGCGCCGAAGGGAACCAGCACGAACAGCCCCGGCTGCAGGTCTTTTTCAAGAAAGCCGGGAATCTGGTAGTCGTATTCACGATCGATGGCTGGTGGTGCGTCCAGAACGCGGACGCTGGCATAATGCGGCATGGGAACCTCTCAAAAAAGGAATAAGGGTAAAACAGGGGCGTTTTTACCGCCCCGTTCCTGTTTGCGCGAGTGGCTGATTCCGGCTTGCGCTTTCAGTCCTCGTGTTGGATAATGACGAAATCGCCCTTGTTGAGCTTCTCAACGGCAACCTTGACCGCCTTTTCGTCGCGGTATTGCGGATTGATGCAGCTTTCGTAATTGGGCTTCACATCGGTGTCTTTGCTCATGCTGTACTGCCGGACCTTATCCGCCTCCTCTTTCTGGTGCACATACTGGTCCGTAATGATGCGGGCGCATTTGGCGGTCGCCAGAGCGATTTCATAGCGGTTGTATTTTCCTTTGGACAGGTCCTGGAAGGAAGGTACTGTAATCATGCTGTTTATCTCCTTGAATCGTTTACTTGGTTATGTTGAGTGCGGACAGCAGTTCCTGCTTCCGCCGTGGTTTGCAACATTCGGCCGATACGATGGCGAAGATGGCGTCTGCGGTTTTTTGCAGGCCTTCTTCTCCGGATTCGTTTACGACCAGGTAGTCGTAGCCGGGGGCTTCTTTCAGTTCCTCGCCGGCACGGCGCAGGCGTTTGGCAATGCTTTCTTCGGTCTCGGTCCCCCGTTTCCGGAGCCGGCGCTCGAGTTCGTCCATGGAGGGCGGAGCGATCATGATCAGGACCGCCTCCGGGAAGCGGGCCCGGATCTGACGGGCGCCGTTGACGTCAATCTCCAGAATCAGATTGCAGCCCGAAGCCAATTTCCGTTCGGTTTCTTCTTTCAGGGTTCCGTACATGTCCCCCGTGGCATACCGGTTGTATTCCAGGAAGCCGTCCTGCTCCACCAGTTCCAGAAAGCGCTCTTTGGTGATGTAGTGATAAGAGACATCCGGTATTTCTCCGGGTCGGGGCTGCCGGGTGGTGGCGGAAACCGAAAAGAGAAAGGCCGGGTTTTGAATCAGGCGGGAACAGACCGTTCCTTTGCCGCAGCCGGAGGGACCGGAGACAACCAGAAGAAGACCTTGCTTTGCCATGCCTTATTCCTCTTCTTCCTCTTCTTCGCTCCCGTCGTCTTCGCTGGCGTTATCCAGCCGGTTGGCGATGGTTTCGGCCTGAATGGCGGAAAGAATCACGTGGTCGGAATCCATAATGATGACCGCCCGCGTGCGTCTCCCGCAGGAAACGTCTATGACGCGTCCGGCGTCCTTTGCTTCGGATACGAGCCGTTTGATCGGAGCGGAATCCGGACTGACCAGGGATATGACGCGGTCTGCCGCGACCATGTTGCCGAAGCCGATATTGATGAATTTCATAGGCACCTCTTATCAGTTGACGTTCTGAATTTGCTCACGGATTTTTTCAATCTCGTTTTTGATTTCAATGACAAGCCCCGCAATCCGGGCGTCCGCGCATTTGGAGCCGATGGTGTTGGTCTCCCGGTTCATTTCCTGCAGCGTAAAGTCCAGGAACTTTCCGACGCCTTCTCCCGAATCGGTTTCGTTCATGCGGGAGCGGAAGGAGGCCAGGTGCGAGCGGAGTCTTACGGTTTCCTCATCGATGGCAACCCGGTCGGCAAACAGGGCGCACTCGGTCAGGATGCGGTTCTCGTCGGCGGCGATGGATTCGTCCCGGAGAACGGTCCGCAGTCTCTTTTCGAGTTTGTCCCGGTAGCCTGAGACGGCCAGGGCGCTGTTTTCCTCTATGACGGCCAGCCTGCTCTCGATGCCGTCCAGTTTTTCATTCAGATCGGCCCTAAGTCTTTCCCCTTCGCTCTCGGCCTGCCGGTTGAATGCCTCGGCACAGGGGGCCAGAAGAGAGGAGAGAAGAGCCCAATCTTTTTCCGGGTCGGCTTTTTCGGCGGTTCGGATGAACAGATCGGTGTTCTGCGCAACCGAGGAGACGCTGATGTCGTCCTTCAGCCCGAAGGTGTCGCGCAGGGTATACAGAGCCTGCAGATACAGCCTTGCCGCTTCTTCGTCCAGCCGGTAGGCCGGCTGAAGGGAACCGCCTTCTTCCGATACGGTCAGGTCGACTTTGCCCCGGCGGATGCCGCAGGACTGCAGAAAGGGCTTGACGCCGGTTTCCAGATAGGCCAGCCGCTTCGGAAGGCGGACGGTCAGGTCCAAAAACCGGTTGTTGACCGATTTGATTTCAACGGTATAGAGAACGCCTTCGGACTCGGCCTGAAAGCGGCCGAAAGCGGTCATGCTTTTCAACATAGGATACTCCCGGACCCTTCCTGTTTTCGCTGAAGCAAAAGGGAAGGAGAAATCTGCGTTTTGGATAATCGAAATTATTATACATATAATTTAGAAATTGTCAAGGGATTTATGAAAGAAAGAACACTCGCGCGCAGATAAATACTGTATCATTACGATTTAAAAAGACAGATAAAAAGCGAGAAAAAAGGATAAAATGAATTAAAAAATGCAAAATACTGCTTGACAAATCATCGGATTGGGAATAAGATGAAGAAGGAACAAAAAACAAACGAAAAGGAGAGTTTTTGTTATGGCAGAGGATCGCGGCTCGAAGTTTGACGGCGGATTGCTCCAGAAAATCGGATGGACGATTCTGGGCTGTCTCGTTACGGTCATTACCCTGGGCATTTGCCTGCCTTGGGCTGTTTGCATGCTTTACAACTGGAAAACCAAGCACACCATCATCGAGGGAAGACGCCTCGCTTTCGACGGTAAGGCAATCCAGCTGTTCGGAAACTGGATCAAGTGGTTCCTTCTGACCATCATCACGCTGGGGATCTATGGCCTTTGGGTTCCGATCAAAATTCAGAAATGGGTAACCAAGCACACCTATTTCGCGGATTGAGGATGCAATCCGAAGACAACAACACATAAAAGCACGGGCGGCGCTCTATGGCGCCGCCCGTGCTTGCCTTCGTCCACATAAGGGGGGCGATAAATTAACAAAACCCACTTGAAATTGATACAGAAATCGTTTATAATGGCGAAGAAGAAACTTTTTCAAAATCATTTGGAGGATTTTATATGGTAGTCGCTGGCGATTTTAAGAATGGTCTTACATTTGACATGGACGGTGTTGTGTATCAGGTCATCGAATTTCAGCACGTCAAGCCCGGCAAAGGAGCTGCATTCGTACGCACGAAGATCAAGAACGTAATCAGCGGTGCAGTGACCGAAAGAACATTCAACCCGACCGATAAATTCGAGAATGCGTACATCGAGCGCAAGGATATGGAATATTCCTACCAGGACGGCGATCTGTATTATTTCATGGATCAGGAAACCTACGATATGCTTCCCCTGAACTCCGACAAACTGCCGGATTCGTTCAAGTTTGTCAAGGAGAACATGGTCTGCAAGATCATTTCCTACAAGGGCAATGTGTTCGGCGTAGAACCCCCGACCTTTGTGGAACTGCAGGTTGTCAAGACCGATCCCGGTTTTGCGGGCAACACCGCCACCAACACGCTCAAGCCGGCTACGCTTGAGACCGGAGCGGAAATCCGTGTTCCTCTCTTCATCAACGAGGGCGACACCATCAAAATCGATACGCGTACCGGAGAATATCTCTCCAGAGCATAAATTTGCACATTCGCAAAAGGAACGCAAGGGATTTCTCTTGCGTTTCTTTTCGCCGCGCAGCGGCATAAGGGGGACAAGATGAAACACAACGGGTGGATAAGACTGTGCGCCGTGCTGCTTTGCCTGCTTCTGGCAGGGCTCCTGGCGGTGCCTTTTTCGGCTCAGGAAGAGGAAGACGGGGATTCTTCGGAATTGGAAACCGAGACCGCAGCCGAACTGGCGGAGGTTCAATCCGGAGCGGAATCCGACCCCGGGTCGAGTTCTGCGGCCGATGAGACCGAAGGGCAAAAGGAAACCGAGGCTCCGGCTCAGGAAAAGACTGCCGGCAGAATGGTTTCCGTGGTGATTGTGGCCTTTTTTGCGGGCGGCTCGCTGATTGCCGTGCTGGTCATCTTCTTGACGCAGCGCAAAAAGAAGGATCCGGTTCCCGCGGAAAGCGAAGAGAACGGGTCCGATTCCTGAAACCGGCGGAAGAACCGTTCTAACACAAATATTTTTCGGATAACAAAAAGCGTCAGACCGGGAAATCGGCTCTGACGCTTTTTTGATCCGCAGGCGGGGCCTTGGCCGGAAGTGTTCCGGCTTAGTTCCCGTCTTTTTTGTCCGGGCTTTCTTTGGCTTCTCCGCTTTCCGGTTCCTCCTCGGACAGGCCGCCCGGGGACGCATGCCGGCCGAGCACACGGTCCAGCGGGGTGCGCAGAAGAATGCACAGCGCGGAGGCCAGCGCGATTTTCAGCGCGTCGCCCGGCAGAAAGGGCAGGGCGCAGACGGACATTGCCTGAAGAAAGGTGACTCCGGCGCTGACGGAGTACCAGACGCCGCCGAACAGATAGAGCAGAAGATTGCCTGCCAGCATGCCGATCGGATAGAAGGGCTTTTTTCTCTTTCCCAGGGCAATCAGGAGCGAGGCGCAAAGGGCGGCCGGGATGTATCCCCAGAGGAAGCCTCCCGTCGGGCCGACCAGATGGGCGATTCCGCCCCGGAAGGCCGAAAAGACCGGCAGACCGACCGCGCCGATTGCCAGATACAGACCGACCGAAAGCGTGGCCTGCCCGGGCGGAAGAAGCCCGGCGCAGAGGAAAACGGCGAACGTGGCCAGGGTTATGGGAATGGGGCCTATCGGGACGGAAAAGGGGGCGCATACGCACAAAAGGGCCGCAAAAAGGGCGGTGGTAACCAAAAACAGAAGGGTGCGGCGGCGTTTTCCGGCCGCGGTACGGAGACGGGAGACGTTGCGCTCTCCGTCGGGAGAGGAAGAGAGAATGAACATGACAGATTCCTTTCAGTGTTTGTCGGATCGGACGGGTCTGACCGAGATTTCCCCGCTGGTCAGGCGGATGGTGTTTCCCGCTTCGTTCTGAACCAGCAGCGCGGCGTCCTCGTCGATTCCCAGGACCCGGGCGGGATAGCCGGGCGAGGCGTCCGGCTTTGCGCCCTGCGGAAAGACCAGGACCTCTTTTCCCGAAAGGTACGAGCGGGCGGCGTAGTCTTTGACGCTTTGCGCGGCCAGTTGCGGGGTGAAGAGGGAAAGGCGGGTCACAAGGGCGGCCAACAGTTCGCACCGGTCTGGAGAGGAGCCCGTCTCGTTCCCGATGGAGGTTGCCAGGGTGGAAAGTTCGGCCGGGAAGCGGACCCGCCCGGTGTTGATGCCGATGCCGATGACGGCGTAGTCCAGCGTCTGGGTTTCGAGCTGGAAGGAGGACTCGCAAAGGATTCCGGCGTATTTTTTGCCCTGCAGATACAAATCGTTGACCCATTTGATTTCGGTCCGGGTTTCTTTGCCCTGCCTGCGGCACAGCCCGTCCACCGTTTCGGCGGCCGCTACGGCCGCATAGACGGTCAACAGGCGGGTCTGCTCAATCGGAACGGGGCGGCGCAGAAGGAAGGAAAAATACAGCCCGGTTCCGGGGGGAGACCAGAAAGGCCGGGAAAACCGTCCGTGCCCGGCTGTCTGGGTGTCGGCGAAGACCACGGTCCCGTCGGGTGCCCCCTCCCGGGCCAGGGCTTTGAGGCACTCGTTGGTGGAGGTCAGGCTGGGCTTGTAAATCAGGTTGAAGGAGTCCCGGTCCGGCCCCAGATGCATCCGAACCGTTTCCGGGCGGAGGGGCAGGTCTGTTTTTTTCAGGCGGTAGCCCCGGTTGGTGGCGCCGTCCAGTTCAAACCCGGCCTCGCGCAATTCCCGGACCGCTTTCCAGACGGCCGCCCGGGTCACGTTCAGTTCTTCGGCAAGCCTCTCGCCCGAAAGCGTGGCCTCGCTTTGCAAAAGCGCTTCAAGCACAAGAGAAGAAAGGTTGGACATAGGCACCTCCTGAATCATTCGGCTCAGTTTAGCACGGGGGCGGCGGATTGTCAACCAAATTGCATGATAAAGTTTACAATTGTCGTCGGAACCGGGAATGCAGGGCCGGCGCAGGATGACTTTCTTTCGGATTACTCTTGCGAACCGCGGCGGAGTGTAGTAAAATAGAAGCAGAAATCATTTGCAGGAGCGTATCATGAAACTGTTGGAAGAGAGGATTCTGAAAGACGGAAAAATCGGGCAGGGGGATGTTCTGAAGGTGGACAGTTTCCTGAATCACCAGATTGACGTTGCCTTTGTACAGGAACTGGGCAAAGAATTCCACAGGCTGTTTGCCGACTGCGGCGTCAACAAAATCCTGACCATCGAGGCATCCGGTATCGGCATTGCCTGTCTGACGGCCCAATATTTCAACTGTCCGGTCGTCTTTGCCAAGAAGACGAAGACGAACAACATCTATTCGGACGTTTATACGTCCCAGGTGGATTCCTATACGCATTCCAGAACCTATGACATCGTGGTGTCCAGTGAATTTCTGAAATCGGGCGACCGCGTACTGATTATCGACGATTTTCTGGCCAAGGGAAGCGCGCTTCTGGCGCTTCTGTCCCTGATCCGCGCAGCGAACGCGGAAGTGGTCGGGGCCGGCATCGTCATAGAAAAAGCCTATCAGCAGGGCGGGCAGCTGGTCCGGAACATGGGTGTGCGGGTCGAGTCTTTGGCCAGAATCGCCTCCATGAGCGTGGAAGAGGGCATCACATTTGTAGGGTGAGGCAAAGAATTTGCTGTTTCGCCTCGGATTTATCCCCGGCGCTGTTGACTTTGAGAGATGAGGATGCTATAATTTGGGCAGAATCAATAAATAATAGTTGACCGATATATCTTTGAATGTTGTTATCAAGGGCTCAAAAGTTTCTACCGTGCCGCCCCAAGGCACGACTATTGGTTTGACGGCCTTCAGAAGGTCTTTTCAACCATTGGAAACAGGGCAACTGTTTCTTTTTTTTCTTTTGTATGAACCCGCTGGCGGATGAACCAACGGATTACATAAGCAAGCATTTTTTTTGGAGGATGAGAAAGCTATGAAAAAGATGTTGATTCGCATCATTTCTGTTGCATTGGCGGCTGTTATGCTGGTTGCATGTCTGGCAAGCTGCGGGAACAGTACCGACGCGAAGGATGAGATCGTTCTTCCGGCGTTCGAAGGGATTGAGAAGCAGACTGTTTCGGGTGAAATTCCGGAAACGTTCAAGATTGGTCTGATTTGTCTTCACGACAAGAACTCCACTTACGATAAGAACTTCATCACAGCGATGGAGGAAGTTCAGGCTGAACTGGGACTCAAGGATTCCCAGGTTCTGATTTCAACCGGTATTCCGGAAGGGGCTGAATGCAAGGACAAGGCCATCGAGATGGCTGAAGCAGGATGCCAGGTCATCATTGCTGACAGCTTTGGTCATGAATCCTACATGATGGAAGCTGCGGCTCAGTATCCGAACGTTCTGTTCGCACACTGCACCGGTACCAAGGCTCATACCGCAACCGATCTGAACAACTATGTAAATGCTTTCGCATCCATCTACGAAGGCCGTTATCTGGCAGGTGTTGTGGCCGGCCTGAAACTCAAGGAAATGATTGACGCAGGCAAGATCACCGCTGACAAGGCGAAAGTCGGTTACGTCGGCGCGTTCACCTATGCGGAAGTGATCAGCGGTTATACCTCCTGGTTCCTGGGCGTTCGCTCGATCGTTCCGGAAGCAACCATGGAAGTGACCTTCACAGGAAGCTGGTACGATGAGACCGCCGAGAACAACGCGGCCAAGAAGCTGATTTCCAACGGTTGCGTTCTGATCAGCCAGCACGCCGACAGTATGGGCGCTCCGAACGCATGCGAAGAAGCAGGCGTTCCGAACGTAAGCTACAACGGCTCCACCTTCTCTGCCTGCCCGAACACCTTCCTGATTTCCAGCCGCATCAACTGGGCTCCTTATTACAAGTATCTGATCAACTGCAAAGTCAACGGTCAGACCGCTGTTAAGGACTACATCGGCACGCTGAAGACCGGTTCGGTTGAACTGACCAACCTGGGCGCTGCAGTGGCAGAAGGAACGAAGGACCGCATTATCGAGACCCGCAACAAATTGGCAAACGGCACTTTGAAAGTGTTCGATACCAGCAAATTCACGGTCAACGGCGAGACCTTGACAAAGCATCTTGCTGACGTAGACGATTTCGGCGATTATGTCGGTGAAACCAACGTCATCGAAGGCGGCGCTTTTGTGGAATCCAAGTATCGTTCCGCTCCGTATTTCGACCTCAAAATCGACGGCATTACGCTTCTGGACGAAAAATACGGTTGATCTGATTCGACCGAATTGAATCTTTCATTCTGCTTCCACGGCAGAATCAATACGTGGAAAGAGGGGACTGGCCGGTATACCGCCGGTCCCCTGCCTATTTCAGAAAGTACGGGTACAAGATGGAAAAGAAACTGGCCATTGAGTTGATTGGCATCACCAAGGCCTTCGGGACGAAGGTGGTTGCCAACAAAAACGTGAGCATGGATCTGCGCGAAGGGGAGATTCTGTCCGTTCTGGGTGAAAACGGGAGCGGCAAGACCACCCTGATGAACATGATTGCCGGCATTTATACGCCGGACAGCGGCAAGATTATCGTGCGGGGCGAGGAAGTGGTGATCAAGTCGCCGATTGACGCCTTCAATCATCACATCGGCATGATTCATCAGCATTTCAAGCTGGTGGATCTGTTTACGGCTGCGGACAACATCCTTCTGGGAGAACGCATGCCGGCTTATTCCGTCCGTGAGGAGAAGAAAAGAATCCGGGAGGCTTTCGGGCAGAAAAAGGCGGAACTGGAGTCGAAGATGCAGGAGCATTTGCAATCCGGCGGCTCCTCCTCCGATCCGGCATGCCGAGCCATGCGCAAAGAACTCGGAAAGGCCCGCCGCAAGACCTTCTTTGCTTCCCATACACGTTGGCTGGTTAAATGCGGGAAACATATCCAATTCAATCATCTGGCTCGGGACCGTGTCAAAAAACTGCAAGGCACCGTCGACCGGTACGGGTTCAACATCGACCTGACCCGTAAGATTTACGACATGTCGGTCAGTGAAAAACAGACGGTGGAAATCATCAAGGTGCTGTACCGGGGAGCGGACATCCTGATTCTGGATGAGCCTACAGCCGTATTGACGCCTCAGGAAATCGAAAAACTGTTCTCGGTTCTGCGCAAGATGCGCGACGAGGGCAAGAGCATCATCATCATTACGCATAAACTCAACGAGGTTATGGCCATCAGCGACCGCGTCTGTGTTCTCCGTAAGGGAGAGCACATCGCGACGGTTGAGACGGCACAGACCAACGAGAAGGAACTGACGGATATGATGGTCGGTCAGAAGATCGACCTGAACATCAAGCGGGATCTTCCGAAGGACCCCAGGCCCAGACTGCAGATTCGCGATATGAGCGTGGTCAACAAGGAGGGAAGAACGGTTGTCAACCGGGTTTCCTTCGATATCTGCGGAGGAGAAATACTCGGAATCGCGGGTATTTCGGGCAACGGGCAAAAGGAATTGCTCGAAGGAATTGCCGGGCTGCAGCAGAAGTCTGAGGGGGATATCATTTTCCACAATCCCAAGAAGGACAGGCCGGTTACCTTCTATCATAAAGATCTGAAACAAATCAAGGCCATGGCCGCCGAAGGGTTCTTCCATTATCCCAACGGCGATCGCGTGGACCTGACCAATAGAAACAACAAGGAAATCGTCCGACTGGTCAACGAGGAACAGATTCTGTTCTATGAGGATGAAATCATCGACCTGAAGGACCGGACGCCCAGGGAGATTCAGGAACTGGGCATCAAACTGTCCTTCGTGCCCGAAGACCGGCTGAACATGGGTCTTGTGGGGAGCATGAGCATTGTGGACAATATGATGCTCCGTTCATACCGCAAGGGCAACTCCATTTTCGTCAACCGGAAGAGACCGAAGAAACTGGCGGACGAAATCATTCACGACCTGGAAGTCGTGACTCCCTCCGACCTGGTTCCGGTTCGCCGGCTTTCGGGAGGAAACGTGCAGAAAGTACTGGTCGGGCGTGAGATTTCCTCTTCTCCCAAGGTGCTGATGGTGG
Organism: Clostridia bacterium; assembly: GCA_017455185.1. Classification (GTDB taxonomy): domain Bacteria; phylum Bacillota; class Clostridia; order Oscillospirales; family CAG-272; genus RUG14240. Next base: position 7,807 of record JAFTBN010000053.1, on the reverse strand, counting down.
CTTATCCGGTCCGCGGTCTGGACATCAACAGCAGCTACACCATTTACAATCTGCTCAATGATCAGAAGGACCGCAACGTAGCGGTCGTATACGTCGGGGAGGACCTGGACGTTCTGCTGGCACTCTGTGACCGGATTCTGGTCCTGTGCGGCGGACATGTTTCCGGCATTGTGGATGCGAGAAAAGTGACAAAGAAGGAACTAGGGCTTATGATGACCACGGTTCCCGACAAGGTTGAAACGTATCAGTACGAGGATTTGAAACGGGAGGAGACAGACAATGGTCAATAACACCAAGCATGTCAAAGAACCGCTGGTTCACCTGACCCGAAGGCTGAATGTGTCTCCCCTGTTTGCCTGGCTGATCCGCATCGGAGCCTTCATTCTGTCCATTCTGGTCTGCTGCATCGTCAGCTGCATCCTTTCCCCCAAAGTGAACTTCGGGTCCTTTTTCAAGTATCTGTTTGAAGGGGCGTTCGGCTCCTCGAAACTGGTTACGACTCTTTTGAGGGATCTGGCCATTTATCTGATTCTGGCTCTGGCCGTGACGCCCTGTTTCCAGATGCGTTACTGGAACATCGGCGGAGAAGGGCAGGCCATGATGGGTGCATTCGGCTGCTCGTTGGTCATCGCCAACACGGCCGGGAAAATGCCCGTCTGGGCCACGATTGCCCTTTCGTTTGCCGCGGCTCTTGTGATGTCGGTCCTCTGGGCCGTGATTCCCGCCCTGTTCAAGGCAAAATGGAACACGAACGAAACTTTGCTGACGCTGATGTTCAACTACATCGCCGTCTGCCTGGGTGCGTTCCTGATCAAAAAGGTGGAGCCGAAGGGAACGGGTATTCTGGCTTTCAAGGAAGGGACGCTCTCCTCCCTGGGAGTGAGCGACTTCTGGATCATCTTCCTTGTCGCTGCCGTCATGACGGTTTTCATGTATGTGTATCAGAAATACAGCAAGCACGGGTATGAAATCTCGGTCGTCGGGGAATCCCCCAATACCGCCAGATACGTTGGCATCAACACCAAAAAGGTCGTGATCCGGACCCTGCTGCTCTGCGGGCTGATCAGCGGCGTGGCCGGCTATCTTTTGGTTTCGGTCAAGGATTCCAGTTTCCTGTCCGACAGCACGACCCAGTCGACGGTCGCGGGACGCGGCTTTACGGCTGTTCTGATTTCCTGGCTGGCGCATTTCCATCCTCTGGCGATGGCCCTTACCTCGTTTTTGGTGGTGTTCATCAACCGGGGAGCCACACAGGTTGGCAATATGGCCCGTCTGGGCAACAGCTATGCCGGCATGATGGTAGGAATATTCTTCTTCTTCATCATCGCGACCGAGTTCTTCATCAACTTCCAGATTCACTTCCGCGCCAAGGCGCCTGCGGTTCCGAAAGAGGACAGGCCGGCACCCGCACCGGAGGAACCCAAACCGGCTGAGCCGGGGCGGGAGTAAGGAGGCGCCGAAATGATTGTAACGATTATTACGCAGGCCATCCGGTTCGGAATTGTCTTTTTGTACGGCTCAACGGGAGAAATCCTGATTGAAAAAGCGGGGCATCTGAATCTGGGTATTCCGGGCATCATGTGCCTGGGCGGAGTCGGAGGCTGTATGGGCGCCTACTGGGCGTTCCGGGGCGGTGCTCCTGCCGCGGTGGTGGTGCTTCTGGCCGTATTCATGGCGATGCTGTTCGGCGGTCTCGGAGGACTGCTCTATGGTGTCTTTACCATTACGATGCGCTGCAACCAGAACGTGACCGGTCTTTCCCTGACCACGTTCGGAGCAGGCGTTCTGGGATTCTGGGGTACGCAAATGGGCGACCAGGGCATTCTCTTTGCCCGTCCGAGTTCGTACGCCTTCACCCCCTCGCTTTTCTTTGGATCCTCCACGCCGAACAACTGGTTTACGACCATCTTCATGTCCCACGGCGTCCTGGTCTATTTGGGCATTGTGTTCGCCGTTCTGGTTTCGCTCGTTCTTAAAAAGACCCGCATCGGTCTGTCGCTCCGGGCGGTCGGTGAAAATCCGGCAGCTGCCGACGCGGCGGGCATTCCGGTTGTCCGATACAAATACGTGTCCTGTATTCTGGGCGCGGCCATTGCGGGTGTAGGCGGAGCCTTCTATCTGCTCGACTGCACCAGAGGGTCCCTGGAATACGTCATTGACGCGATGGGCTGGCTGGCCGTTGCGCTGGTCATCTTCTCGCTGTGGCGTTCCGACATCAGCATTCTCGGTTCCTTTATCTTCGGATTTTTGTACATCCTTCCGAGATACATCGAGGGTGTGGGACTGGCCGAAAAAGAGATTCTCAAGGTCATCCCGTATGCCGCAACCGCGCTGGTCCTGATTGTCATCAGCTTCTTCAACAAGAAGGAGACACAGCCGCCGGCCAGTCTGGGACTCCCGTATTTCCGGGAAGACCGCTAGAGCCAAGGCTCAGGCATTATAGTCAAAAAGGCAGACGAACCGGCCGGGCCGGTTTCGTCTGCCTTTTGACGTTCAGCGGTTTTGCGCCTTGCTTATTTCAGGGCGAAAGAAGCGATGTAATGCATGTTCTCTCCGACCGGAAGAGCGGGCGGATCGAGGACAAAAGCAGGGGAGAGCGAGTTTTCCGCCGCAACCATTTCGAAATGGCACAGCGCGATGCCCAGGTCAATCTTTTGCACGTCGAACCCCCGGTCCGCCATGCCGCTGTTCTGCTTTTCGAAAAAGTGAACCCTGCGGTCCTCACCGACCACAATCCGCCAGGGCTGCCGGTTCACCGCGGACGGACCCAGGCGAACGGCTTCCAGGGCAGGAGCCAGATCTCCGGCCTCCTCCTTTTTCAGAGGGCGGTCGAAGGAACCGCTGAAAAACAGTTCTTCAAAGGGAAGACGGCTGTCGGCGCGGATGCTTTTGCGCATGACCGTTTCCCTCAGGGTCATTTTGGAAGACGGATATCCCAGGGGACTGACGCAGGGCATGATCTCTCCCTTTCCGACTTCCATGGCTTTTTCAAAGGCAGACCGGTTCATGGTTCCGGCAATCCAGGTGGTTCCCACGCCGAGCGACTCGGCGAACAGAACCACTTTTTCAAAGGTGTATCCGAAAGCTTCTTCGGCGTGGGGAGCAACCGGCAGCTTTCCGGCGATGTAGAGGTCCGTTCCCACAATGACCGGGCTTGACAGGCTATGTTTTTTCGCGTCGAGCAGTTTCCAGCGGATGGGGAGGTCGAAAGGATTCTCCACCCGGGAGGCGAACTGCAGGATGTTCTGCGCGTCTTCCTCTTTGAGCGGGGAAGGGTCGAACGTGCGGACACTTCTTCTTTTCTGTATGGTTTCAAGAACGGTCATGCGGGGCCTCCGTTTTCTTTGCCTTCCGGAACATGAACTTTCGTGCGATGTTGATGCCGATTTTGTACGGCAGGGGACGCAGGGCCCGGTCCGCTTCTTTCAGCTTTTCCCGAATGGGAATCTGCTGCGGGCAGTGCTTCTCGCATTTGCCGCAGCCGATGCACTGGGAAGCAAAGGCGGGGCTTTTGGTCAGACCAACGGTCTGGGCGTATTGAATGCGGCCCTGATGGCGGGATTCGAAGTACATGGCGTTGTAGCAGCGGAACGCGCCGGGAATGTCCACACCCTGCGGGCAGGGCATGCAATACCGGCAGCCGGTGCAGCCGACCTTGTCCTTTTCCCGGATTTTGTCGGTCACTTCCTTGAGCGTCCGGAAATCTTCCGGGGTGAATTGCCCGACCCCGGCTTCCGATGCGGTTCGGCAGTTTTCCTTCACCATGTCCAGGGTGTTCATGCCGGACAGGACGACCGTGACTTCGGGCTGGTTGAACAGCCAGCGGAAACTCCATTCGGCCGGCGACCAGCCGCGGCCGCTTTGCTGAAGAACGGTTTTGGCGCTTTGAGGAAGCATCCCGACCAGTTTTCCTCCGCGGAGCGGTTCCATGATGACTACGGGGATTCCTTTTTGCGCGGCTGCCTTCAGCCCGACGACGCCTGCCTGGGCGTGTTCGTCGAAGTAGTTGTATTGGATCTGGCACAGATCCCAGTCATAGTCGTTCAGAATTTTGAGAAAGTTGTCGGAGTTCCCGTGATAGGAAAAACCGACGTTGCGGATGGCGCCGCTTCTTTTTTTCTCCTCCAGCCATTCGATTGCGCCGACGGCCTTCAGCTTTTCCCACATGGCAATATCGGTCAGGTGGTGCATCAGGTAATAGTCGATGTGGTCGGTGCGCAGTCTGCGAAGCTGCTCGTTGAAGTATTTATCCAGCGCCGCTTTGCTGCCCACCAGATATTGGGGGAGTTTGGTCGCCAGATTGATTTTGTCCCGCAGGTTGTTCCGCTCGAAAATCTCACCGAGCGCGGCTTCGCTTCCGCTGTAGATATAGGCTGTATCAAAATAGTTGACGCCTGAACGGATGGCCTCCAGGATTTCCCGCTCGGCTTCTTCCAGGTCGATGCTTCGGCCTTTTTGCTGAAAGCGCATGCATCCGAATCCGAGGATGGAGAGCGGATTTCCGTATTTATCCTGTCTGTATTGCATTATAAGAGTTCCTCAATGGCATTTTGAAGTGTTTTGGGTTTTTGCGTCGGGGCGAAACGGGCTGCGACGTTTCCTTCCCGGTCAATCAGGAATTTGGCGAAATTCCAGGCAATCCGTCCGGGTTTCTGCTCTTTCAGATAGACATACAAAGGATCTGCGTCCTTGCCGTTGACCTTGATCTTGGCAAAGCGCGGGAATTTCGTGTCGTATTTCAGTTTGCAGAACGAGTCAATCTTTTCCGCGCTGCCGGGCGCCTGAAAAGCGAACTGATTGCAGGGAAAGTCCAGAATCTCGAATCCGCGGTCGCGGTAGGCTTCGTACAGGGCTTCGAGTTCCTCGTACTGAGGCGTTAGGCCGCAGCGGGTCGCCGTGTTGACAATCAGCAGAACCTTGCCTTTGTATGCGTCGAGTTTTACGGGTTCTCCTTTGTTGTTTTGAACCGTCAAATCATACAGATGCATCTGTTCCTCCTTCTTTGCTTTGTTCCCGGATCCGACTTTGGTCCGGATCGGAGAAGAGCGGGAATAACGATATGATTGAATAAATTATAGCAGACATACATTCGTGAGTCAATCGGTTCTTTCCGCCTGCGTAAAAACGGGAAAGGGGCGGACCGGGACAAGGCAAGTGAGTCTGGGAAGGGGGCGCAAAACTTTGAAATGGGGAAAAACAGACGCGATTGACACTTGATTTTTGCCTTTGGATGTAGTATAATCGGTTTTGCCGCTACAGGATAACTGCCCGTAGCCCAGATGGATAGAGCGTGGCGCTCCGACCGCCAAGGCCGCAGGTTCGAATCCTGTCGGGCAGGTTTGCGGCATGGAAAGGTGCAATCGGAATCGGTTGTACCTTTTTTCTTTTGGTTTTTCAATCCCCGGCAGAAGTCTGTTTACGGTATGCAGGAAAAGGAAAAACGGGTTCAGATTATCTATCAGGCAAGGCCGGAGTTTGAGAGAAAAATCGGCTTTTTTGTGCCGCTTGGGGCCCGGAAACCCTTGTCGTTATTGGATTTTCCTGATTCGACGGGCCTTTCGGAAGGTTGACATTATGGACTACAAAATGGACTGCATTGGCTCTTTGGACAACGAACTTCCGAAGTCCGTGACGGTCCCGTCGACATTCCGGGGCTTGACTTTTTTCCTTGTAAGGGATAGAATTTGGATACTGCCACCGGGTAGGAATGTTTGTGAGCATTCGTGGCGCATCGTCAGGTCTTGGAAGATGCGTTTCGGATGCTTTCTTTTTTTGGAGGAAGGCGTGAAACGGTATTTTTCTCTGTTTGAGGTTGTGCTATGGGGGATTTCGGTTTTGCTTGTGACTTTGGCGTTTGTCCGGTTCGGAGGGAATGGATGGCTTTCCTATATGGCATCCCTGATCGGGGTAACCTCCCTGGTGCTCAGTGCCAAAGGAAACCCGGCAGGGCAGGCCCTGATGATTGTTTTTTCCCTTCTGTACGGAATCCTGTCCTGGTCTTTTTCCTATTACGGGGAAATGATGACGTATCTGGGCATGACTTTGCCGATGGCGGTTCTTTCCCTGATTCAATGGGTCCGGCATCCGTTCCGCGGCAAAAGGGATCAGGTGGCTGCAGAAAGTCTGAAGGCAAAGGAAGTTGCCTTTATGCTTTTTCTGAGTGCTGTTGTCACGACCGGATTCTTCTTTCTTTTGCGCGCGCTCGGAAATGCCTGTCTGCCGCTGAGCACGCTTTCGGTTGCTACCAGCTTTGCTGCGGCTTATCTGACGTTCCGTCGAAGTCCCTACTTTGCCCTGGCTTACGCCCTGAATGATCTGGTACTGATTCTTCTGTGGGCTGCGGCCTCGGCCGAACAGAGCCGGTACATGTCAGTCACGGTTTGCTTTTGCGTTTTTTTCGTCAACGACCTGTACGGGTTTTACCGCTGGCTGAAGAGGCGGAAAAAGCAGTCGGAGGAAGAGAAAGAGGGAAAGGAAATGTAAAAGCCGGCGGGCATGAAAGCCGCCGGCTTGCGAAAAACGGAAACATTATTTGCACAATTTCATGAAGAAGTCGAACAGTTTGGCCCCGTCCGCCCGTTCCGGATTGAAGAAGCGTCCGGTCAGGCGTTCCGGATGCCATTGCACGGAATAGATGGGCAGCGAGGTGTGGCGGAATCCCTCTACGGTCCGGTCGAAATCCGCCCGCTGGACGATTTCAAGTCCTTCTCCGAGGCGGTCCACCGCCTGATGATGGGCGGTGTTGGTCAGGGGCTTTTCCCCGTACAGCTGCTCGATGAAAGAACCCTTGAGCGCCGTGGTCAGGTGAAAGTTGTCCCGCCCCGTTTCCAGATTGTGCATATGCAAAGGAGCCTGAGGCAGGTGCTGGATCAGGGTGCCTTTGAAATAGACGTTGATGACCTGATGCCCGCGGCAGATTCCGAGGACAGGCTTTTTCGAGGCGGTAAAGAGGTCAAGAAGTTCAAACTCCAGTTTGTCCCGCCAGGGTTTGATGCTGGACTCTTCGGTTCCGTTCAGACTCTGGCCGTATAAGGAGGGGTCTACGTCTCCTCCTCCGCAGAGAATCAGACCGTCGAACGAGTCGTAGCTTTCGGCTTCCTGTGCAAGAGCCGGTTCGCCTCCGGCTGCGAGAACGGCATTGAAATAATTGGATTCACCGCCCTTGGTGGCGGAAAGAAGGATTTTTGGCATAGGAGGCTCCTTGTTGGATTTGTTCCTATTGTAGCAGAACGGGGCACACCTTGCAAGACCGGGCCATCATTTTTCGGCTTCCGATTTCGGACTGCAAAAGGATCAAAAGGCTTTGTATGGAAACCCCGTTGAGATGGAAGCCCGGCTCAGCCTCATGAAAAGCACGTTTGACGTAAGACCGAGGCCTGTCAGAATCAAAGAACACATCGAGGAGCATAGGACCCTTTGCTCCGTTGTATGGATGATGCGTAGGATGCAACGGCAGACAGAGAAAAAGCAAAAGGCCAATGCGGTGCATTTTGTAGTCCATAATGTCAACTTTCCGGAAAGCCCGGCGAATCAGAAAAACCCAATCAGGACAAGGGATTCCGTGCTCAAAAAAAGCCGTAGAATCCTTTTCTTTTTTTCAAACTTGGATGGTTCCTTTTTTCGTAAAGAACTGATATAATGGAAAAAAACAGGCGGGAGCCGATTGAGCCTAAATTCACGCATATATGTTCTAACTACGCGCATTCCTAACTTCTTAAACTCAAAATAACGGCCTTTTATGCCAAAACAATAATATTTTTATACCACATATTGTTTTTTTCACTTGACTCACCCCGTTCTTTGTGGT
>JAFTBN010000052.1 GCA_017455185.1 Clostridia bacterium | reverse complement strand
GGAAAACAACCCGTTCAAGGATTGGTCGTTTATCGTCATTCCGTATGCTTCCGGGGATTTCCACACGGGAACGGGTGAATACCGTTACACGTCCGACGGAAAGGAAAAGACCGTTTATCACCACGGTTATACCAACTATGCTGCAATGGTGGAAACCGTCAAACCGTATCTCGGAGAACCGGACGCCTTGCTTGTAACGGGTTTTTCTGCGGGCGGTTTTGCAACGTCGCTGCTTGCGGACGACGTGATCGGCCGTTTCCCCTCGGCAAATAACGTTACAGTCTGCGTGGACAGTTCGCTTCTTCTGTATGACGGCTGGCATGAAACCGCGCGGGACCTTTGGAAGTCGCCGGCGGAAATTACGGAACGGCTCACAACGAACAACATTGTTCTCGACAGTCTGACCGCTCTTTCCAACAAGCGCGGCGACAGCGTGAAAATTCTGTTTGATTGCTCGTACAGGGATGATACCTTGCAGCAATATCAAGGGTATATCAACAACGGGAAAATGGAAAAGAACAAGGCAAACGGCGATCGGTTCCAAGCGGATCTGAAAGAAATGGTCGCCGGGCTGCAAGCAAATATTCCGAACGTTGGTATTTATATATGGGATTATAAAGCGGACGCGGAAACGAAAAATACGCAGCACACCATTATTTCAAGCGATTTTCTTGTGGAACTGGAAAGCGGAAAAAGCATTGCCGATTGGCTAAGCGACGCGATCAACGGAACAGTACGGTCTTATGGGTTGGACTTGTTGGATCAATAATAATCGGAGACAAGCAGAATGGAAAAAAAGAAAAATCGTAAAGGACTTATAATCGCGGGCTCCATGATCGGATCGCTTCTGCTCCTATTGTTTGTCTTGTTTTTCGTACTTACAACGCATACGCAGATCGTGGTCGGGCTGATCCAGAAAGCAACTTACGGCGACAAATCGTTTAATTCTTACGAGCCGTATTATGAGCCGATCAACGGGTTAAAGGAGAACGGACAATATCTGATCAGTGAGATCAAATACGATGACGAATATCCAAACAGTTATCTCGATATTACCTATCCAGACGGTGATTTGACCGCCGATCGCCCGACGTTGGTCTATTTCCACGGCGGCGGTTTCTTTGCCGGGAGCAAAAACATGGGCGATCCGCTTGCCGCAAGCGAAGCGACGGCGCTCCTTGACGATATTTGCGCGCAAGGGTACAACATTGTCAACGTCGATTATGCGCTTGTTTCCGCGGCGCATTTTCCCGTCCCGCTTATTCAGGCGAACAGGGCGTTTGCATATCTGCTTGCACATCAAGACGAGTACCATCTTGATATGGACAATATAGTTATTATGGGTAGTTCTGCCGGCGCGATCCTATCCAGCCAAATGGGAAGCATCGTTACAAATCCCGAATATGCGGACCTTCTCGGTATAACACCCGCCTTAACACCCGAACAAGTAAAAGCGGTCGTTCTCGACGACGCGCCGCTTGATTATAATCATTTTGATCTTGCGACGAAAATGCTTGTCGGTAATTATGTTAAAGGCAGTATATATCTGAACAAGGGAGAAATAAAAAAATATAACAATATCGGTAGTCTTACCGCAAACTATCCTGCCGCCGTACTTCTCGGCAGCGAGTATAGACTCGATATGAACGTAATGCACAAGGAGTTGAATAGTCTCGGCTGTGAGCATATTCTCGTCGATCCGTATGCGGAACGCGGAGTAAAGAAACAACATTGCTTTGTTGCGGAAGAACGGGTTGACGAAATTGCAAAAGACGCATTCGACAGAATGATGGATTTTATAAACAACAAAACGAAATAAGTGGTTAGAAGCATAATTATAGAGGTGATTACCTCTGAACCGTAGAAATTCCCGAATTTGATTGAAATAAACAAAGAATCGGGCGTGGCATCATGCCATGCCCGATTCTCAAAGGACAGCCTTACCGATAATTCCCTGATGGAAGTGCGGTTTCGACCGTCCTTTTTTCATAGGTTCATAAGAATCGGGGCTCTGATGAGAGCCCCGATTCTGAATGTTCAGCGTCTTATTTTACGCTGTTCTGGATTTTCTGTGCAATGCTTCCCGCATCCAGTCCGTAGTAGTTGAACAGGGCACTGACGGTGCCGCTGCGACCGAACTGGTCGTTGACGCCCAGACGGGTGACCCGGGTCGGGCAGGTGTCGCTGACGGCTTCCAGAACCGCGGCGCCAAGGCCGCCGATGACGGAATGTTCCTCCAGCGTAATCAGATGGCGCGTCTTTTCCGCATACCGGACAAGCAGGTCCTTGTCAATCGGTTTGATGGTGTGAATGTTGATGACGGCGGCATCGATCCCGTTTTGCGCCAGGATTTCGCGTGCTTTCAGTGCTTCGAGCACCAGAATGCCGGTCGCAACGATTGCCACGTCCTTGCCGTCTGCCAGGACAATGCCTTTTCCGACTTCAAACGGGTCGTCCTCCCGGGTGATGACCGGAGAGGCTGAGCGTCCCAACCGGATGTAAACCGGACCGTCAATGTCAAGCGCGGCAGCGGTGCATTTCTTGGCTTCCAATCCGTCGCACGGGGAGAATACGGTCATGCCGGGCAATACGCGCATCAGGGCGATGTCCTCCAGACATTGATGGGATGCGCCGTCTTCACCGACTGAAAGGCCGGCATGGGTTGCACCGATTTTGACATTCAGGTGCGGGTAGCAGATGGAATTTCTGATTTGCTCATAGGACCGTCCGGCTGCGAAAATGGCATAGGTGGACGCGAAAACGGGCATGCCGGTTGTGGCGATGCCTGCAGCCGCAGCCATCATGTTGGCTTCCGCGATACCGCATTCGATGAAACGGCTCGGGAATTTATCCCGGAAATAGATGGCCCGTGTTGAATCGGTCAGGTCGGCGCACATTACATAGAAGGAGCGCGTATCACCCAGGGATTCCAAAGCCCGGCCGTAACCGTCCCGGGTTGCCATTTTGTCTTTTGATTCTGTTACAAGATTGCTCATGCCAAAGCCTCCGCTGGTTTTCTTGTATTCATTATACCACACCCCGATAAAGCTTGCAAGATTGTTTCATTGAAACATGTAAGACGAACTATGCCCCTTCTGCTTGGTTTTGGTGGTTGCCGCTTTGGAGCAAACCGGAAAACGATGCCCCGGGCATAGGTGTTATTCAGCATGACACGATTGATTTTCTTGACACACCATGTGTTTTGTGCGATAATAAAAGAGGAAGAAAATGAGTCGAGGTACAATATGAAAAGAACAGGTTTTATTGCGATTGTCGGACGCCCGAACGTAGGGAAATCCACCTTGCTCAATACCATTTTGGGAGAAAAGGTCGCCATCGTCAGCCATAAGCCCCAGACGACGAGGAACCGGATCCTTGGCATTGAGACCCGCGGAGAAGACCAATATGTGTTTATCGATACGCCCGGGATGTTCCGTCCGCGAAATTCACTCGGAGATTACATGGTGAAGGCTGCCAGTTCTTCCATGAAATCGGCCGATGCGCTTATCCTGGTTGTAGATCCGGGACAGGAGATGGGGCCGATGGAAAAGGAGGTTCTGACCTATGCAAAACAAAGCGGCGTGCCCTGTGCTTTGGCGGTGAACAAAATCGACCAGTACGACCGGGAGATTTTGGCCCGATGCATCGCCGCATACGCCGGGGAACTGTCTTTTGCAGCGGTTGTGCCGATCAGCGCAAGAAGCGGAAAGCATGTGGACGAGCTGATGGACGAGTGCGCACAGTTTTTGTCCCCCGTGGAAGAATGGTTTTACGACGAGGATGAGATGACGGATCAGTCGATGCGTCAGCTGGCCTCGGAAATCATCCGGGAGAAGGTACTCCGCACACTCGACAAGGAGGTCCCGCATGGCGTTGCGGTCGTCATTGAGGACTTCAGGGAGGAACCCGGCATGGTTTCCATCAGAGCCGAAATCTTTGTGGAGAAAGATACGCACAAGCGAATCCTGATCGGCAAGAACGGCGCATCGCTCAAACTGATCGGCACCTATGCCCGCCAGGATCTGGAAAAGATGCTGCAAAAGAAGGTCTTTCTTGACCTGTGGGTCAAGGTGAAGGAAAACTGGCGGGACAGCGTGGCCCAGGTAACCAATTTCGGTTACAAGGCCAAGGATCTGGAAGATTGAGCCCCAAGGGGAAAAGGAGATTGTATGGCGCAAGTGACAAGAACGGTCCGCCTGCAGACAGGTGAGGACGCGGCCAAATTGTTTGGCTCTTTGGACCGCAATGCCAAAATGCTGGAGCAGACTTTCTCGGTGACGCTGGTCCACAGAACGGCGGATGACGGGGAAGTTCTGGTGCTCAGCGGAGACGAGGAGCAGGCTCTTCTGGCGGAGAAAGCGCTTTTGTATATGAGGCAGGCGGCGGAAAAGGCGGACGAACTGGAGGAACAGACCGTCCGTTACATTATGGATACCATTACGGCCGGACAGGGCAAGGAACTGGAGCATTTTGCGGACGACTGCATTGCGGTGACGATCAAAGGAAAGCCGATCAAGGCCAAAACGGTGGGGCAGAAACGGTATGTGGACGCCATCGGACAAAAAACCATCGTTTTCGGAATCGGACCTGCCGGAACCGGTAAGACGTTTCTCGCTGTTTCCATGGCGGTCAAGGCGCTGCGTGAGCACAAGGTCAGCCGGATTCTTCTGACCCGTCCCGCCATTGAAGCGGGTGAAAAACTCGGCTTCCTGCCCGGAGACCTGCAAAGCAAAATCGATCCCTATCTGCGTCCTCTGTACGACGCCCTGTATGAAATGCTGGGCGTGGAAACCTATCAGAAGTACGTGGAGAAGGGAATCATCGAAATCGCGCCTCTGGCCTATATGCGAGGCCGGACGCTGGACGACAGTTTCATCATCCTGGACGAGGCGCAGAACGCCACGCCCCAGCAGATGAAGATGTTCCTGACCCGTCTGGGATTCAATTCCAAGATGGTGATTACCGGAGATCTGACGCAGACCGATCTTCCGGACGGACAGAAGAGCGGTCTTCTGGTTGCGACAAGGATTCTGTCCCACATCGACGACATCGAAGTGCATGAGTTTACCGAGCGGGACGTCGTCCGGCACAAATTGGTGCAGAAGATCATTCAGGCATACGAAAAGAGCGAACAGGCAGCCGCACAGCGCGCGGCCGAAAGAAAGAACCGCCGTGCGCCGCAGCCGGGTACGCGCTATATCAGGAAGAAGGATTGAACCATGGCTCAGAGGATTGCTGCAAAAGTGTATTTTTCCAACCGGCAAAAGAAGGTGGCCATCAGCCGCTCGGACTACGCCGTCCTGCGCCGGGCCATCAAAGAGGTGATGCGCTACGAGGGATTGACGTTTCCTTTTGAAGTCAGCGTTTCCTTTGTCGACAACGAGCAGATCCATGTCCTGAACCGGGAATACCGGAACGTTGACCGGCCGACCGACGTGCTGTCCTTTCCTCAGGTGGAATGGGCCGATCCGTCTGACAGGGAAATGTCGCTGATTCCCGGAGTCGAGACGGTTCTGGGAGACATTGTGATCTCGCTGGAGAAGGCGCAGGAGCAGGCTGAGCAACTCGGGCATTCCTTTTTGCACGAGGTGACTTTTCTGACGATTCATTCCATGCTCCATCTTCTGGGGTATGACCATGAGCGGTCCCCGGAGGATGACGAGGATATGTGCCGCAGGCAGAGGGAGATCATCTCGAATCTGCCCGTATAAGAAGAATCGAGGTAGTTATGATTGTTTCAAACAGCGTTTTGACAACGCTTGAATACGATAAAATCCGGGATTGGCTGAAGTCCTGCTGCCCTTTGCAGGGCGGTCGGGACCTCATCGAGCGCCTGACCCCCACGGATGATGAATATCTGGTTGGCAAATGGCAGTCCGAGACGACCGACGCAAGACGTTTGTACGAGGTCAAAGGCATGCCTGCATTCGGCAACTGTCAGGACATTTCGGATGCCTGCAGCCGTGCGGCGAAGGGTGCGGTTTTAACCCCCCAGGAACTGATTGCCGCCGCTGAGATATTGTACAGCGCCCGACGGGTGTCGGATTATGTCAGGGAGGGAAAGACATTTCCCACAGTTCTGGACGAGGCATTCGGGACGCTTCTTTGCAATGACGCGCTGGCCAGACGGATTACCCGTGCGCTTCCTGCTCCCGACCAGGTGGCGGACGAGGCTTCTCCCGCACTGGCTGACATCAGACGCAAGAAGAGGGCGGTGAACGACCGCATCCGGGAAGTGCTTCAGCATTATATGACGGGCAATACCGCCTCCTCCTATCTGCAGGATCATGTCATCACATCCCGCAACGGGCGGTATGTCATCCCGGTCAAGGTGGAGCACAAAAACGAAGTAAAAGGCCTGATTCACGATACGTCCTCTTCCGGCGCGACGGTTTTCGTCGAGCCGATGGCAGTGGTCGAGGCCAACAATGAACTTTCGCTTCTCGAATCCAAGGAACGGCATGAGATAGAGCGGATTCTGTCCGAACTGTCGGTTGCGGTCAGTGAGTTTGAGGGCGGGCTGATGCTGGACTGGCGTACTTTGTGCCAGCTCTCTTTTGTATTTGCGAAGGCGCGTCTTTCCGAGGATATGCGGGCGGTTCAGCCCCAGTTGTCGCAGGACGGTTCTTTGGTTCTCAAGGGGGCAAGACATCCGCTTCTTCCCAGGGACAAGGTGGTTCCCATCAGTCTGCAGATCGGCCCCGAGGCCGGGTTTGATACCTTGGTGGTGACGGGACCCAATACGGGCGGCAAGACGGTTTCCCTGAAGACCGTGGGACTTCTGGCCCTCATGGCCCAGTCGGGATTGCATATTCCGGCGCAGGAAGGTTCGTCAGTCAGCATTTTCTCGGGAGTACTGGCGGATATCGGAGACGAACAAAGCATCGAGATGAGTCTGTCCACGTTCTCCTCCCACATGGTTCGGATTGTGGAACTGCTGGCTCAACTGGACGAAAAGAGCCTGGTTTTGCTGGACGAGCTCGGGGCGGGGACGGATCCGGTTGAGGGGGCGGCGCTGGCCGTGTCCCTGATTGAGGAAATCCGTAGAAAACATGCGCTTTGCATGGCGACGACCCATTACGCCGAACTGAAGGCCTATGCCCTGAATACCGAAGGGGTGATGAATGCCTCGTGCGAGTTTGACGTCGAGACCCTGCGCCCGACCTATAAATTGCTCATCGGAACGCCCGGAAAATCCAATGCGTTTGCCATTTCGGAAAAACTCGGAGTTCCGCATGAAGTCATTGAACGGGCCCGCCGGCACATCAGTTCGGAATCCATTGCTTTCGAGGATGTACTGGGCGAGCTGAATGCGATGCGAATGGAACTCGAAAACGAGAAGGAGAACGCCCGAAGAATCCGGGAACAGACCGAGGCCGAACGCCGTGAGGCGCAGAAGGCAATCGAACGGGACAGAAGCCGAGCCGAAAAGGAACTGGCGGACGCCAGGGCCAAATCCCAGGCGATGCTGCAAAGCGCTAGAGCGTCAAGCGAATACATTTTCCATGAGGCGGACCGTGTCCGTCAGATACAGGACGCGCAAAAGAAGGCGGAAGCGACCGCAAAGGCACGGCAGGAAGTGAGAAACGCTTTGCGCAATCATCAGGATCTGCTGGACACGCTTCCCGAAGTCTACGACGACCGGGGAGATTATACGCTTCCCAGGGATCCCGTCAAGGGGGACAGAGTCGTCATCCGTTCTATCGGACAGCAGGGCGTGGTTCTGGAAGATACGGACAAAGCCGGGAACGTCCGGGTTCAGTCCGGTTCGCTCCGAACCAAGGTGCCCAAGGAAGATTTGCGGCTTCTTTTGCCGGAAGACCTGGAAAAACTGGAGAGAGGCAAAGAAGAGAAGGATGCAAAAAAGAAGGGCAAGCCGGTGCTGCATCGGGACGGCCCCGACATGGAGTTCAAGTCCGAACTGGATCTGCGCGGCCTGACGGGCTATGAAGCCTGGCAGAAAGTGGATAAATATCTGGATACGGTTTATATGCACGGTCTGGAGGAAGCCAGGCTCGTACACGGAAAGGGAACGGGGGCCCTGCGCGCCTATCTGTGGGAGATGCTCCGAACGGACAGGCGGGTGGAATCCATGCGTCTGGGCAAACTGGGCGAAGGGGATTCGGGCGTCACCGTCGTAACCTTAAAGAAAGGAAAATGAGAAATACATGAGGCTGTTGCATTGTGCGGATCTTCATCTTGGTTCCAAATTGGATACGCATCTGACGGGGGACATTCTGATTGCCCGCCGGAAGGAACTCCAAAAGACGTTTGACCGGGTGGTTCAATTCGCTCTGGACCAGTCCTGCGACGCCGTATTGCTGGCCGGGGATTTGTTTGACAGTGCAGTTGTTTCCCCCAGGGTCGTAAAATCTGTCAGGGACGTCATCGAGCGCCATTCAGAACTTCTGTTCTTTTACATTCACGACAATCACGACGGAGACGATCTGGTCCTGACGGCAGACTGGGAGATTCCCTGCAACCTGAAACTGTTTCCCGAGGACCGCTGGGGAACGTATACCCTTGACGGCGGGAAAATCGTCATCGCCGGAACCAACCGGTTTGAATCGGCCGGTCTGAGGGATTTCCCGCAGGTCGGATACGACCAGACTCTGATCTTGATGCTTCACGGAGCGCTCAGACAGGGCACATCCTTTGACAGTCCGCAAGCCATACCGGCAGGGCTGCTCAAAGGCAGGCGCGTAGGCTATGCAGCGCTAGGCCACTACCATTCCTATACGGCGACCGAACTGGAGCCGGGCGGAGTCTGTGTCTATTCGGGCTGTCCCGAGGGGCGCGGCTTCGATGAATGCGGACAGAAAGGCGTCGTCTTGCTTGATGTGGGGCCTTCGAACTCTCTGGAGTATCGGTTCTGCCCGCTGCCCGGACGTCAGATGCAGGATCTGGAACTGAACATTTCGGACCTGGAAAGTGAGGAGGAAATCTGGGAAGGAATCCGGGAGCTGACCCGTTCCATTCCGCGAAATTCCATTGTCCGGGTCCGTCTGACCGGTTCCGCCACGGACCGCTTTACCTATTCGGTGAGGGCTCTTGGCGATGAACTTGCTTCGGTATTCTGGTACGGAAAAGTGGAGGACAGGACATCCCTGAATAGAGCCGATGAGCCGGCGGACGAAGGTGTCCTGACACTGAAGAGCTGTTTTGTTCAGCTTGTCGGGCAGAGCAATGAACTGACCGGGGAAGAAAAGAGAGCGGTTTTGCAAATGGGGCTGCGCGCTCTGCAGGGGGAGGATCTGAGGGAATGATTCGATTGCTGTCTGCCTATATACAGGGATTTGGAATTCTCCAGGACCGTAAACACACCTTTACGGAAGGAATCAATGAATTCTGTGAGGAAAACGGAGCCGGAAAAAGTACTTTTGCCGTGTTCATCAAGGCCATGCTCTACGGTCTTCCGTCGGGCGGAAGAATCAAGAATCCGGACGAGAACGAAAGAAACCGCTACCGGCCCTGGAACGGCTCGGTTTTCGGTGGCTCCCTGACATTGTCTGTGGACGGACATCCTTACCGGATTGAGCGGACGTTCGGAAAAACGCCCGCTTCGGATGTGCTGCAGGTCCTGGATCTGCAGACCAATGCCGAAACCGACGCGCTGGGTTCGGTTCCCGGGGTGTCGCTTTTGCATATGGACGCCGATGCGTTTGAGTCCTCCCTGTACTTTTCCCAGAGGACGCTGGAGGGACGTGAGGCGGGGATGACTTCGCTCAGTCAGTCTTTGATGGACGTGCACGGCGTTTCCACCAAGGCCGATATGGAGAAATACGAAAAGGCATATCACGCGCTGGAGCAATATGAAAAGGAATTGAATAAACGTTCTTCCGGGTCCGCCATTGCAAAACTGGAAGAAGAAATCCGGACGACGGAAGGCAGGCTTCGCGATGCCAAACAGGAAAAAAACCGGGCTTTGGAACTCAAACAGGAAAAAGAAAGCCTGACCGAAAAAGCCGAATCGGAAAAAGAAGCATGCGCCAAACTGGAAGAGGCGTTTGAAAGGCAGAAGGCAGAGGACGTCATTTTGCAACAGGCCCGGGATTCCCGGAATCTCATTGCCGGGCTTGAAGAAGAAGTCCGGACAAAAGAGCAGGAACTGCAAAATGCCCTGGAACCATTCGGGGATGTGAATCCGGACGGGTCGTGGATGGCCGAACTGGAACGGCTGTTCCAATCCTATCATGTGGCCAAAGTAGCGGCAGACGAATGCCGACCCGACGAGCGGGAGTTCGCGCAATTTGATGAAATCCATGAACGGTATGCCGGAAACGTTCCTCAAAGGGAGCAGTTGAACGACCTTCTTCTGGCTGAGAACAATCTCAGAAACAGGGAAAAGGCCTGTCAAAGTGCCTGTGCGAAATACCCGGAAGTGAGCGAAGAAAAGATCGAACACGACAGGACCGTTTCCTCCGAGATGGATACCATTGCCTTGCGTATGGAAATCATCCGAACGAACGCGCCGGCGGGCGGGACACTTGAGTCCTCCGAGCAGGCCTTCCTGAAGCGGGCCCGGGAGAACGGATGGACCCCGGAAGACATGGAACGGGACCTGGAAAGGGTTCGGGAGTCCGGACGCTCTCAAAGCAGCGGAGGACTCTGGCTGGGCCTTGGACTGTGCGGTCTTGTTCTGGCTCTGATTTTCATTCTTCTTCCTTTGATCGGCGTTCTGCCCAAACCGCTTCTGGCGCCGGGCGTTTTCGCTCTTGGAGTCGGCGGATTTGGCCTGGCATACTTCTTCCGTCAAAAAGGAAGAAAAGAAAAGGCCAGCCTTTCAATCCTTGAAGGATACGGTGTGACAAGCGCAGCCGAACTGGCCGGGCTTATCGCCCGTTTCGAACAGCTCAAAGACAAAGAGAAGGAAATGGACTCTGTGCAAAGCCGGATGGAGGAGCAGCTTCGCTACGCCGGACAGTTGTGCGGAGTTCCGGTTCGGAATGAGGATGATTTCAATCGCCTCAAACGCGAATGCAGGGACAGGGTGAGTCTGGGGGGACAGGCGCTGCGGGAACAGAAAGACGCAAAGGATGCTCTTGAACAGGCCGTCCGGGAACGAAACGAGAAGTTTTCTCCGTATGAAAAGGACGGAATCCATCGTTCCTTTGAATTGCTGGATACGGATTCGTCACGGTACGGGACTCTTCGCACCCGTATCGAAGCCTGGGAAAAGCGGGAGGATGAAAGGGCAAAGGCGGAAAAGAATCTTTCTTTGTACCTTTCGGTTCTGCCTGCCGGGCGTGAGCCGACGCTTGAAGCCCGGGTCGAGCGCATCCGGAGTGATGTGAGAAGGAAACAGGATTGTCAGAACGAACTTGCAGTCGCCCGAAAGAATCTTGAGCGTGCATCGGCTGATGTGAAAGACGCGCAGGACAAAGCCCGGGTCATTGAGCTTCAAAGATCCGCCCCGGACTATCTTTCCGTCAACAGGGAGCAGATTGACTTGTTTCATGCTCAGGCTGAGGATAGAAACGTCAGGCTCGGGGAATTGAATCAGGAACTGAGGCAGGCCGAGGAAAAGGCCGGCGCCATTCCCGAACTTGAGGAGGATTACGAAAGACTCAGGTCTTCGCTTGAAGAGACCAGGCAAACCGTGGCGGTCCTGAAGGCGACCATGGATTATCTTTCGAGGGCAAAGGAAAAGTTGAATCAGGTGTATCTGGGGCCGATGAAAAAGGCGTTTGAGAATTATCTGCAGGCCTTTGATTCCAACCGCAAATTCGAACGGGGGGAAGTTTTCCTGAATGTGGATCTGGACGCCAGCGTGTCTCTTGGCGGTATTTCGCGCAAAGTGACGGATTTCAGTCAGGGGCAGCGCGACCTTCTTGCCATCTGCCGTCATTTCGCACTGGTTCACGTCATGACCCGCGAGGAAAGGAAAGAAGGGGAAGAGGGAACGGCCAGGGGCCCCTTTATGATTCTGGACGACCCGTTTGTCAATCTGGACGATGAAACGACAAAAGCGGCCTTGCGCTTTTTGCGCATGGCGTCTGAAGAATACCAGATTCTGTATTTTACCTGCCACACCAGCCGGTTGGCACAGGAAGGAAACGGATAAATCATGAACTATTCCTATGTAGCAACCTGTCTGTTCGGGTTGGAGAGCAGTCTGGGCGCCGAACTGGACGCTTTGGGGTTGAAACGGACCTTTACGATGGACGGCCGGGTGTATTTTGAAGGAGATGAGAGTGCCTGTGCCCGGGCCAACATCGGTCTGAGGTGCGCGGAGCGGGTCTATCTGCATCTCGGATCATTCCGGGCGACCACGTTTACCGAGTTGTTCGACGGGGTCATGGCGCTTCCGTGGGAATCCTTTATCGGTTCGGCGGATGCGTTTCCCGTCAAGGGGCATTCGATCCGAAGCCGGTTGTTTTCGGTTCCGGACTGCCAGAAAATCATCAAGAAAGCGGTCGTCAAACGTCTTTCGGAGGCATATCGGAAGGAATGGTTCGAGGAGACGGGAGTCCGGTATCAGATTGAATTCTTCCTGTTCAAGGACGAGGCGGCCCTGATGCTGGATACGACCGGCACCCCTTTGCATAAAAGAGGATACAGACCCGCATCCGGAGCGGCTCCGCTCCGGGAAACGCTGGCGTCCGGACTGGTCAGGGAAACGCATCTCAAACCGGATATTCTGCTCTGGGATCCGTTTTGCGGATCTGGGACCATTGCTATTGAGGCGGCTATGCAGCAACTGCATATCGCGCCCGGATTGAAACGGGATTTTGCGGGCATGCAGTTTCCGTGGCTGGGCGAAAAGCTGTTTTCGGATGAAAAACAGAGATGTGAAGCCGAAATCAGACGGGAAGACCCGGTCGAAATCTGGGCCTCGGATCTGGATCCATCGGTTTTGAAACTGGCTCGTGAGAATGCGAAACGTGCCGGGGTTGAGAAGCATATCCGATTTTTTGAGGCAGACGCAAGAAAACTGGAGAAGCCTGACCGGAAAGGAACCGTGTTGTGCAATCCTCCGTATGGGGAAAGACTGATGGACCAAAAATCGGCTGAGGAACTGTACCGGGATCTGTCGTTTTCCCTTGGTCGTTTTGCGCCATGGCAGGTATACATCCTGACCTCGTGCGAGAATTTCGAATTCTTTTACCGTCAGAAGGCGGATCGGGCCAAGAAGGTCTACAACGGAATGATTCCTTGTCATCTGTTTGAGTTTTACAAGCCGAAAGACAATGCAAAGAAGGCAAAACCGGCTCAAGGCCGGCAGGGATAAAAAAAGGGCTGTTTAACCCCCCCGGGTTTTTAAACAGCCTTTTTGTTTTTGAAACAGGGTTTATGCCTGTTTTCCGTTTCCGAAATGTTCCAGAAGAAGGTCCGAGAGCGTGCAGAACTGCTCCAGGGTCAGTCTCTCGCCCCGAATGCGTTCATCCAGCCCCATGGAGGCAAGGATGCCGGGAATCCGATCTTTGTCGAAGGAGGGAAAATGAAGGGAAAGGGCGTTGGGCAGGGTTTTGCGGCGCTGCCCGAAAGCTCCTTTGATGACTTCGAAGAAGAAGGCTTCGTCCCGGGGCTGAACCGGCTTTTCTTTGTGCAGCGTGATCTGCATGACCGAGGAATCCACCTTCGGTGCCGGAACAAACCGGTCCGCCGGAACATCGAACAATAGCTCGGCCTTTCCGAAATAATGCACGACGGCCGTTATGGCTCCGCAATCCTTTCCGCCAACGGGAGCACAGATTCTCTGTGCGACTTCCTTTTGGACCATGACCGTGATTTTGGAAAAGGGAATCCGGGATTCGAGCAGTTCCATCAGGATCGGGGTGGTGATGTAGTAGGGAAGATTGGCGCAGACCGAAACGGGACCCCTTTGGAAGGAGGAAGCGAGTAGTTCTTCCAGGTTCAGTTTGAGGATGTCTCCCTCCACAATGGTGACGTTGCGGAAGTCGTTGAGTGTGTAGCGCAGAACGGGAATTAGGCTCTTGTCGATTTCGACGGCGACGACTTCCGGATATCGCTCGCACAAAAAGCGTGTCAGGGTTCCGATGCCGGGCCCGATTTCCAGAATGGTATCCTGGTCTTTTTCGGCGCATACCTGCGCGATGGTGCGCACAACGTCCTCGTCCGTCAAGAAATTCTGTCCGAATTCTTTCCGGAAGGACAGTTTGAATATACGCATCAGGTCCTGAATCTGGGACAGATTGCATAGATTGAAATCCACAAGACACCTCCCGATAAAAGAAAAGCTCCGGTTTACCGGAGCAAAGCTGGTGAAAGGACTTGAACCTTCGACCTGCTGATTACGAATCAGCTGCACTACCGACTGTGCTACACCAGCAGTCACAGTGGGATTATACCACAACGGTTCCGCTGTGGCAAGAGTTTTTTGAATTTTATCGGGACTTCACCCCCGGCATTTCGCACCGTTCCGATGCTTCCGCCGCTTGACAATCCGGCCCGGAATTGCTATCATATAGAAGAAAACGGAGGAATTCGGTATGGAATTGATTCAAAGTTTTTCCGTGGATCATACAAAAATTGTTCCCGGAATTTTCTTGAGCCGTGAGGACCATGTCGGAGGCGGTATGGTAACCACTTATGACATCCGGCTCAAAAGACCGAACGTAGAACCCGCCATCGATGTGGCGGCCATGCATTCGCTGGAGCACCTGATTGCGACTTATTTGCGTAATGACCCCAGCTGGAAAGAAGAAGTCGTTTATTGGGGGCCGATGGGATGCCTGACCGGTTTTTATCTGATTCTGAAGGGCAACCGCCCGTCAAGAGAGTTGTTCGATCTGATCCTTCGGTCGTTTGAGTCGGTGGAGAAAGCGACCAATGTGCCCGGAACCGCCCCGGAGAACTGCGGAAACTACCGGATGCACAATCTGGACATGGCCAAGTGGTATGCGGCCGAATTTGTCGGCTATCTGAAAAAGAATGCCGGTCGGGATGAGATTTTCGAGTATCCCAGAACCGAACGGCTGGTAACCGAAAAGGGTGCCCGTTTCTTTGATTCCTGACTTCACGGGCCCGTTCCGGACGGATCCGATTGCGCAAGATATCGAAAAAGCCTGCCCCGGAATGAGGCAGGCTTTTGACAAGCCGGTGAAAGGACTTGAACCTTCGACCTGCTGATTACGAAACGGTGCAACAGATAGTATGTTGAAGCGAATTTGGCAATGATTGATGATTGTAAGTACAGCAAGGTTTTTTAGATTTCGAAACCAATTTGCATAAGGCAGTGCGTCTGAAAGAATCAGGTGCACTGTTTTTGGTGCTTAATGGAGGTGCCATTGTGAAACGTAAACAAAAAACTATGCTGTGTATGGTCTTTGAACAGTATTTTTGTTGTTTGAGACTTGATTGTTTTCATCCCGTCTGCTACAATACAGGTACCGGGTCTGATCGGCCCGCAGGAGGTTTGTATGGAGAAAAACGATATCCGCATCGGCATCATGGGCACGCTGCGCGGTTCCGGTTATGTCAGTCTTTTCAAGCAGATGGAAGGCTGCAGAGTGACCGCAGTCTGCGAGAACAATCCGATTTCTTTGGAACGCGCCAAAGGCGTTCTGGACGACAGTATCCGGGTTTTCACGGATTTCGATGAATTTATAGACAGCGGGCTGTTCGACGCCGTTATGCTGTGCAACTTTTTCTACGAGCACACGCCTTTTGCCATCCTCGCGATGGAACGCGGCATCCACGTCCTCAGCGAGTGCACGCCGGCTCTGACGATGGCCGAATGCGTTCTTCTTTGTGAAGCCGTGGAACGCACGGGCTGCAAATACATGCTGGCTGAAAACTATCCTTATTTCGCTTGCAACCTGACCATGAAACGCTGCTTTGAAAGCGGCGCGATCGGACGTGCGCTCTTCACGGAAGGGGAATACAATCACCCTGTCACTCCGCACGACAAAAATATGCTGGCTCCCGGTTTCAATCACTGGCGCAACTGGCTGCCGCGCTCATATTATCTGACTCATTCGCTTTCTCCAATCATGGCCATCACGGGCGCCACGCCCGTAGCGGTCAATGCCAAG
>JAFTBN010000051.1 GCA_017455185.1 Clostridia bacterium | reverse complement strand
GAGACGACCGTGGCGCAGATCGTTCTGGCCAACAAAGGTTTCTTTATGGCGGCCCGGTATTGTTCGAGAAGCCTGGACATGCGGGGCAAGGCGGTTTCGTACGTCACCGGAACCCGGGGCAACTACGGCGCGCGGGTGGGCATCATCGGCGTCGGCATGATCGGGACGATGGTGTGCGAGCGTCTGAAGCAGTATAAACTCGAAGTGGTGGCCTATGACCCGTTCTGCTCCCCGGAGAAGGCGGAGAAACTGGGCATCCGGCTGGTGAGCCTGGAGGAACTGTTCTCCACCTGCGACGTCATCTCCAATCATCTGGCGAACAACGCGCAGACAAAGGGCATGCTGACCTACGACCACTTTTCCAGGATGAAACCCTATGCGGTCTTTCTCAACACCGGGCGGGGCGCCCAGCTGGTGGAGGAGGATCTGGTCCGCGCCCTGCGCGAAAAGCCTGGCGCCTGCGCGGTGCTGGACGTCACCGACCCCGAGCCGCCCGTGGCGGACAGCCCCTTCTACGGCATGGACAACGTCATCCTGACGCCCCATCTGGCGGGCAGCCAGAGCGACGAGGTGCACCGCATGGCCGAATATATGCTCGAGGAGGCAAGACGCCTGGAGGCCGGAGAGCCTCTGCGGTACAGCGTGACCGAGGAGATGCTCAAGACGATGGCGTAAAGGCCGCCTGATGAAGGAAGGAATTCATGAGAAAAACAAAAATCGTATGCACCATCGGGCCCGCTTCGGACAGCCCGGAGGTTTTGGAAAAAATGTGTCTGGCCGGCATGAACGTCGCCCGGCTGAATTTCTCGCACGGAACGCACGAGGAGCACCGGGCAAGGATTGAACGAATCCGGCACGTGCGCGAAAAGCTCGGTCTTCCCATTGCCATCATGCTCGACACCAAGGGCCCGGAATACCGGCTGGGTGTTTTTGAAGACAAGACCGTGTACCTGCAGGACGGGGATGAATTCATCTTTACCGCCGAGGATATCGTCGGAAACCGGGAAAGGGTTTCGGTCACCTACAAGAATCTGCCCCACGAGCTTCAGCCGGGCGACACCATCCTGGTCAACAACGGGCTGAGCGAATTCCGGGTCAAAGCCATCCGGGGGCTTGACATTCTTACCGAGGTGATTCACGGGGGAGAGTTGAAAAGCCGGAAGAGCATGAGCTTTCCGGGCAAGGTGTTCAGGCAGCCCTATCTGTCCGAGCAGGACAAGGCGGATTTACTGCTCGGCATCGAGGAGGACGTGGATTTCATCGCCTGTTCCTTCGTGTCCGAAAAGCAGAATCTGGTGGACGTGCAGGCCTTTCTGAACGAGCACGGGGCCCGGGGCATCGAGCTGATTGCGAAAATCGAGAACCAGTCGGGATTCGATCACATCGGGGAAATCAGCACGGCCTGCGACGGCATCATGGTGGCCAGGGGCGATATGGGGGTCGAGGTGCCCCTGGAGCGTCTGCCGGCCATGCAGAAACACATCATCACCCAGTGCCGCATGCTGGGCAAGAGGGTCATCACGGCAACCGAAATGCTGGAGAGCATGACCCACAATCCCCGCCCGACCCGGGCGGAGACGTCGGACGTGGCCAACGCCGTATACGACGGAACCAGTGCGGTGATGCTCTCGGCCGAAACCGCGGCCGGGGAGTTCCCCGTGGAGTCGGTCTCCATGATGGCCCGCATCTGCGAGGAAACCGAGAAGCACATTCCCTACGAGGAGCATTTCCGGCAGGAGACCTTTCACATCCGGAATCTGGAAGACGCGATTTCCCACGCGACCTGCATGATGGCGGTGGACATCAAGGCCTCGTGCATCGTGGCCTGCACGCTGTCGGGCGTGACGGCGCGCATGGTGTCCCGTTTCCGCGGACCGGTGGACATCATCGGACTGACGGTTGACAAGAAGACCTGGCGCAAGCTGACTCTTTCCTGGGGCGTTCGTCCCTGCCTGACCGAGCAATATCCCTCCACCGACGTGCTGTTCTACAGCGCAAAGAAAGCGGCGGCCGAGGTGATGGGCCTGGGATCCGGCGACAGGATTGTCATCACGGGAGGCGTGACCAACGGCCAGTCGGGCAATACGGATCTGATCAAGGTCGAAGTTATCTGAAACACAAAGAAAAGACCCGGACGGACGTCCGGGCTTTTTCGGCTTTATGGGGCTGAGCAGGGAAGGATCAGTCTTCCAGGGCCTGACGCAGGTCGGCAATCAGGTCCTCCTTGTCTTCCAGTCCGCAGGACATCCGGACAAGACCGGCCGAGATGCCGGCTTCCCTGAGCTGCTCGTCGGTCATCTGACGGTGGGTGGAAGTCGCGGGATTCAGGCAGCAGGTGCGCGCGTCGGCCACGTGGGTCTCGATCGCGGCGAGTTTGAGGCGCTTCATGAAGTTCTCGGCGCCCGTGCGGCCGCCCTTGATCTCAAACGAGACGACGCCGCAGCCGCCGTTGGGCAGGTACTTCTGCGCCAGGGCGTAGTATTTGTCGGTCGGCAGTCCCGAGTAGTTGACGAAGTTCACCTTGGGATGGGCGGCCAGGAATTCGGCGACCGCCTGTCCGTTTTCCACGTGACGGGGCATGCGGACGTGCAGGGATTCCAGACCCAGGTTGAGCAAAAACGCGTTCTGCGGGGACTGGATGGAGCCGAAGTCGCGCATGAGCTGGGAGGTCGCCTTGGTGATGAAGGCGGCGCCGTTGCCGAATTTGGTCGCGTAGGTGATGCCGTGGTAGGAGTCGTCGGGTGTGCAAAGCCCGGGGAACTTGTCCGCGTGGGCCATCCAGTCGAATTTGCCGCTGTCGACGATGGCGCCGCCTACGGCCGCGCCGTGTCCGTCCATGTATTTCGTGGTGGAGTGGGTGACGATGTCGGCACCCCATTCAATCGGGCGGCAGTTGACCGGGGTCGGAAAGGTGTTGTCCACAATCAGGGGAACGCCGTGCGCATGGGCCGCCTTGGCGAATTTCTCAATGTCCAGTACGGTCAGGGCAGGGTTGGCGATGGTCTCGCCGAAAACCGCCCGGGTGTTGGGACGGAAGGCGGCGTTCAGTTCTTCTTCGGTGCAGTCCGGCGGCACGAACGTGGCCTCGATTCCCATCTTGGCCATGGTGACCGCAATCAGATTGAAGGTCCCGCCGTAAATCGAGGAGGAACTGACGATGTGCGAGCCGCACTCGCAGATGTTGAACAGGGCAAAGAAGTTTGCCGCCTGTCCCGAAGAGGTCAGCATTCCGGCCGTTCCGCCCTCGAGCGCGGCGATCTTGGCCGCGACGTAGTCATTGGTGGGGTTCTGAAGCCGGGTATAGAAATAGCCCGAGGCTTCCAGGTCGAACAGTTTGCCCATGTCTTCGCTGGTGTCGTATTTGAACGTGGTGGATTGGACAATGGGAATCTGACGGGGTTCTCCGTTGCGGGGCGTATAGCCCGCCTGCACGCATTTGGTACTGATTTTATAGGATTTCATAGGATGTCCTTTCTCGCTGTAGAAGTCGCCCCTATTATAGCATCATCGGTCCGACCCGTCAATCAAAGGAGAAAAAACGGGTTCGGAATCCGTGCATTCTTTTGTCTGATTCTCGCCTTTTTTTTCTTTTTGTGGTATACTGGCATCAGAACAACGGGCAGGAACCCGGCAAAGAACAAGAACAAAGGGAAAGATCCGGGGGCATCCAGGGCCACATTCAGAAAGAGTTCGTCAGCCCGGGTCCGAACCTCGACGCCTCGCCCACATCAGCGGCGGGGAAACGGGATGATTCCCGGGTCAACTTCATTGCGAACGGCCGGCCAGGACGGCTGAAAGGAGTGATCATTCACATGAAAAGAAGAATCAATTGGAAACGGTTTCTCTCTTTAGTGCTGCTTGCGGCGCTGACGGTTTGCCTTTTTGCCTCGTGTGGAAAGAACGGGCAGAAGGAAACCGAGGGGGAAAGTCTCAACCTCGAAACCGAAGAGCAGACCGTCGACCCTGGCATCGGGAAGGAGACTGAGTCTGAAACCGACTCCGGCACCCAACCCGGCGGGGAAGAACAGGGACCTGTGTACATCGAATCGGGCAGCCCGGTTCTGTCGGTCGCTTATGAATACGTGGACGGCCGGTACGTTCAGACCAGCAAGGTCGGGATTCTCCAAGGAGACGTGACGACCGTGCAGGAAGCAGGCGGATACAGTACTTTTTCATTGGTGCTGACCGATTCGGTCATGTCCTATGTGGGCACATTGGATGCCACTGATTTGCCTCTGTCGAGCTGGAAGCAGCACACCGACGACGTGAACGTGGGCATCATGATTGCCATCAACCGGGGCGGGAAGAGCTACCTGAACAAGGATAAGTCCAATTACGACGACATCCAGATGGATAAATCGGGCAAGTACATCGTCCACACCGAGAACAGTGCCTGGTACATGGTGCCCTCTTCGGACTGGAACGATTACGTATGCACCAATCTCGACCGGCTGGTCCGCACATACAAGCTTCCTTTTATCGTGCTCGAGGAACCGGAGATGTGGCACAAATCCGGCTATTCCGCCTCTTTCAAGGCCGAATGGAAGGAATATTACGGTACGGAATGGGAGGATCAGACATCCAGCCCCGACGCCTGGTATCGTTCCATGCGGCTCAAGACCCATCTGTTCCAGCGCCTGCTCGACCGGATCGGGAAGGAACTGCATGAAAAATATCCGGATCTCAAGATTTACATTGCTTCGCACTCGACGCTGAGCTACAATGCCTGGTCCATCACCTCGGGCCTGGACAGCTACATGTCCATGGGCCTGCTGAACGGCTTTATCGGACAGACCTGGTCGGATACCATCCGCTCCAACGTTCCCTTTGAGGGGGCGTCCGTTTCCATGCCGTTCCATTCGGCATTCCTGGACTATTCGTCCTATCTGGCCTCGCAATACGACACCGATTTTTACGCGCTGGCCGACCCGATGGCAGACAGCAAGGATCTGACCGAGGAGAAGTGCCGTGTGCTGTATCTGGAAACCATCGCGGCGCAGATGATGCAGCCCGCGATCCAGCGCTTTGAAATCATGCCCTGGGTCACCCGTGCTTTCTCGGGCGTGTCCAACTCCTACAAGACCATCCAGATGAACATACAGAAGATGCAGAACGATCTGGTGGGGCGCGACGTGACCCTGACCGCCGGAACGCCGGGCGTTACCTATCTGATTTCGGACTCTTTGTCCTGGGTGACGACCGGAAACAACTGGGCGCCCAATTCTTCGGACGGCTTTTACGGCGTGACGCTTCCGCTCGTCAACGCGGGAATCCCCGTGCAGTTCGTTTCGCTGGATACGCTGACCGACGTGTCGGCGCTGAAGGACGCGACCATCCTGATCCTGACGCTGGACAATATCCTTCCCCAGAACGAAAAGAATCTGGAAGTGCTGGCGCAATGGGTGCGCGAGGGCGGCGTTCTTCTGACCGTGACGGGATACAGTCAGTTCTGGGAGATGGAGAGCGCGTGGTGGGACGAAAGCCCGCTTGCTTCGCTGCTTGACCTGCTGGACATGAAGGATGTGGAAATCGGGCACGGAACGAGTTCGACCAAGCTGTACGGAACCTCCTTTACTTCTTACAACCGCTTTACGCTGACTTTCGACAACCTGCCCGCAACGGCGGACGTCCTGGCCGAATCCTCAGGCAAGCCCATCGCGTTTTCCCAGGACGTAGGGAAGGGGCAGATCCGCGTCATCGGCGTTTCGGCCGCCAATTTCGCCAAGACCCAATACGGCTCGGAGTGCATGCTCCGCCTGACCGAGGACGCGGTTGGAGAGAGCCGGACCGAATACATCTACGCCGATTCCGACCTGTATAAGGCGGAGCGCGGCCCCTATGTGGCCTGCCACACCTTCGCCGGGCAGACGCTCGACGGACTGTATCTGAATCTGTACGACGACAATTTGTCCATCCTGGAGAATCCCGAACTGGAGGCGAACACCTCCTATCTGTTCTACAGCCTGGACGGTCTTGATCTGTCCAAACCTGCGCTGGCCTTTACCGGCGGACGCCAGGAAGGGGAGGTGACGCGCGAGGAACGCAAGACCGTCTTTACCATCACCGGCCCGACGGCCACCTTCACGGCCTCCCGTCTGTTTGCCCCGGAGGGACTGTATCCCGCCGAAATCACGGGCGTGGACAAGGACGGGCGTCACGTCAGCGTGGACATGAGCTGGAGCAACGAATACCATTCCCTCTATCTGATCTCGGACATCCCCTATGGCGGCGTGACCTATACGGTGACCTGGGGAGAGACTCCGGTGCCTGACGGCGCGGGGTATGAAGTGGTGGAGGAGTCGGTCACAACGACCAACGCCAACGAGGACGCCGAGTACCTGATTGAGAACACGGCCATGTCCAACTCGGCGCAGCGGTATTGCGATCTGGCCACTTACCTGATTTACAAGTTCGATATTTCGGATATGGACCACGTCGTGTTCTATCTGTCCGTCAGCCAGAATTACATTCTGGAAGTATCGCAGGACGGAAAGGATTGGACGATTGCCTACGATTATTCGCAGGGAGGCAAGGTCGCGCATTTGAAAAACGCGGACAACAAGACCATTCTGACCATCAATCCCGGGGATTACGGGATTTCGGATACGCTGTATATCCGGCTGCGCAATTCCAATCCGAGTCTGGGCTGGGGCGGTTCGGTTTACCGCATCAGCTGGAAATACCGGGTCTATCCCGACTGATTCTTTGCATGCGCCAGAGGTGCGGGGGTGCTTATGACAAGAAAAAAAGTAATGGCGCTGGTTACGGCAGGCATTGTATGCATGCTGCTGTTCTCGGTTCTGACGGTGTTGCTCGCCCGTGTGGACGTGGCCTATGTCCCGGTCCGGTTTGCAGACCCTGAGGCGCAGGAACAGGCTCAGGAGATTTCCATCGGCCTTTCGACCGTCAATCTGTCTTTCCGCGATTCGGTGGGGTACAGGCAGACCTTTTACAAACTGTCCGGAATATTGGCCATCCCGATGTTCCTCCTGCTGCTTTTTCCGGCTGTAGGGGCAATCATGGACCTGATTCGCGCCAGGGGATTCAAGAACTATCCGAAGGTGCATTTCGTCTTTTTCGGGGCGCTTGTCCTGTTTGTCCTGATTTATGTTTTCTTTGATCTGGTTCCGGTCAATTACAGACCGTATGTGGAGGGAACGGCCAAAGCCATGGCCGAGTACATCCGGGACGGACATCCGGATTCTTCCTATCCGTCTACGCACGTTCTGATGGCTGTCATTTTCTGCGGCATCTGCGCCGAGGAGGCCTTCCGGCGCATCAGGGCCAGGGCTCCCCGGATTGCCTTCGTCTGTCTGTGCGTGGGAATCGGGGTGGCGGTCGCGCTTTGCCGCGCGCTGAGCGGACTGCATTGGCTGACCGATCTTTGCGGCGGCGCCTTGTTCGGAGGTTCTTTCCTGTGCTTCTATCTGGCTTTCCGGCTCGAGGTGGATTCCCTTTATCCGCCTTCCATGGAAAAGGCAGGGGAGGGAACGGAAACCGAGTAAGGAGTTAACCCTTTTTATATCAATGAACCCCGGGGCACCGCCCGGGGTTTTTTACAAGCATGACCATTCCATA
The DNA here is from genome assembly GCA_017455185.1 of Clostridia bacterium. Taxonomy (GTDB): domain Bacteria; phylum Bacillota; class Clostridia; order Oscillospirales; family CAG-272; genus RUG14240. The sequence continues at coordinate 277 of JAFTBN010000051.1, read as the reverse complement.
AAGAAATCCCAATCATTCCCCTATACAAAGGGCATTGGCAAGTTCCTCAATGTACTTCAGTGTCGTCGGATAATTGACCACCCATTTCTGATTGTCTGAACGAACCATTTTGATTTTGTTCAAGAATCGCATTGTTTGTTTAAAGGAGTAGTTGTCCGCTACTGTGGTAGCCGAGACGACTTCTCCTTTTTTGTTTTTCTTGGTTTTAAGAATCGTCTCTTTGTATAGCTTTTTAAGCCGCTGCGCAAGGATCACGCTCAGGTAATTGATGAATTCG
>JAFTBN010000050.1 GCA_017455185.1 Clostridia bacterium | reverse complement strand
GACGACACCTCCAAAACCTATATGTGCCAACAATAATATTATATCATACCTGAACAAAAAAAGCAAGGGTTTTCCTTGCAAAATAAAGATTTTTTCAATTATTTTTTGTTCATATCAGTTCAACAAGTGGCAAACTCGGGATTCGTTGCTTCAAACACTTTTCCATTCAAATTATACCCCAATAAAAACGCCTCTGTCAAGGGGGGCGCGTCCTCTTGTTTTCGCGCGGGATTTATGCTATACTAAAGATAGTATGCTTCGAAGGAGGATTGGAAATGGCAAACCTGACTGAGTTTGAAATCGGACTTTGCGGGTTCGGCAGCATGGGCCGCACGCACGCATGGGCCGTTGCCAATCTGCCCTTCTTTTTTTCGTCCCTGCCCTTCCGGGCACGGGTGGCCGGGCTTTGCACCGGGCACCCCGAAAAAGCAAAGGAACTGGCCCGGACGTTCTCTATTCCGCGGGTCTATCCCGACCCCCGGGCCATGCTCGAAGATCCGGACCTGAACCTTGTCGATCTGTGCACGCCGAACCTGACCCACGCCGGACTTGTCCGGGCCGCGCTGGAAAGCGGGCGCGCCGTATTGTGCGAAAAACCCCTTTGCGTCACAAAGGAGGAAACCGAAGCGCTCCGGGCCTTTCTCGGGCGTCCCGAGGCTGCGCGCTTCGGCATCGTCTTCCACAACCGGTTCTTTTCGGGCGTCCTGCGCGCCAAGGAACTGCTAAAGGAAGGGGCTCTGGGCCGCATCCTTCAGTTCCGGGTGGATTACCTGCACGACAGCTGCACCGACCCGCAAAAACCGGCCGGCTGGAAGCAGTACGGCAGCCTTGGCGCCGGCGTTCTGATGGACCTGGGTTCCCACGCCCTGGATCTGGTCACCCACCTGCTCGGACCCACGCAGCGCCTCTTCTGCCGGGAGCAGATTGCCTTTCCCGAGCGCCGGGGCCTGGACGGAAAGACCTGGACCACGGACGGGGACGAATCCGACTCGCTCTATCTCGAACTGACAAGCGGCGCCTGCGGCACCGTAACCGTGAGCAAACTCGCCACGGGCACGCAGGACGACCTGTCCTTTTATATCAGCGGGACCAAAGGCGCGCTGCGCTGGAATCTGATGGACCCGGATTTTCTCGAATTTTTCGACGCGACCTGTCCCGACGCCCCCCTGGGCGGACGCCGCGGCTTTACGCGCATCGCCTGCGTCAGCCGGTATCCGGCACCCGGCGGAATCTTCCCGTCGCCCAAGGCGCCGGGCGGATGGCTCAGGGCCCATTTGCAGTCCTACTGCCGCTTCCTGGAAGCGCTGGCCGGAGAAACGACGCCCGCGCCGGGCCTTTCCGACGCCCTGTACAACATGGACCTGCTCCTTGCGGCCAAAAAATCCGCCGAGGAAGGCAGAATGATCTGCCCGGGGGACGCGTCGTCATGAAACAGACCTGCATTGCCTTAACCGGCCCCAGCGGAGCCGGCAAATCCATCGCCGGGGAGGCCTTCCGAAACCTGGGCATTCCCGTGCTGGACACCGACGCCATCTACCACGATCTGATGGACCACTCTTTGGCCCTGAAGGCCGAACTGGCCGACGCCTTCGCCCTGAGGGCCGAGACCCTGTCCGCCGGGAACCTGCGCCCGCTGCGCACCATCGTATGGCGCGACCCGAAAAAACTCTTGCGGCTCAACGCCATCTCGCACCGGCACATCAAGGAGCGGGTGGAAGAACTCTGCGCCGAGGAGCCCCTGTGCGAGGCGGAAACCGTCGTGCTTGACGCGCCCGTCATCCTGGACTCCCCGATCGACTGGGCCCCGGACTACGTCGTTTCGGTCCTGGCCGACCCCGAAGTGCGCCGGGCCCGCATCCTGGCCCGGGATCCCATCACGCCCAAGGAAGCGGATGCCCGCATCCGCGGCCAGCACCCGGACGACTTTTACATCGAGCGCTCCGACCTGGTTCTGTACAACCCGTACGACTCGGTGCAGACCGCTCTGCGGGAGATGACCCGGCTCATCCGGGAGCAGCTCCTCGCCTGGAACCTGAACGTGCCGGGAGACCGGTCATGAATCACCCCGTCTATCTGAGCGACCGGAAAAAGGCCCGGGGGAACGCCCCGCGGCGCAGCATCCCGGTCCGGCGGATTCTGGTCCTGCTTTTGCTCCTGGCCCTGATATCCTTCGGGCTCGGATACGGCACGGACGCGCTGCTGACCCTGCTCGAGCGCCGGTCCCATCCCCGGCCCTATCCCGAGACGGTGCAAAGCGCCTGTGAGACTTTCGGCGTACCGCCCGCCGTCCTCTATACCGCCATGAAGGAACTTTCCGGCTTCGACTCGGGCAAGAACGGCCCGGGTGATAAAAGAGGCCTGTTCCAGATGACCCCCGAGCAGTTCCGGCAGATCTGCCAAAGCCGTTTCGGCACGGATCCCGACCCCGGGCTGCTCTACGATCCCGAGCACAGCGTCCGCGCGGGCGCCGCGTACCTCTGCGGCCTGTACGACGACTATCTGTCCTGGGATACGGTGCTGGCCGTATGCGCGGCCGGAAAGGAAGCCGTCGACACCTGGCTGAAGAGCCCGGCTTCCACCGACGATTACGGCGGTCTTTTGTGCGACAAAATCCCCGAACGTCAGGCACGCCGCACGGTGGCGCGCTGGCTCGGGACAAAAGAAAAATACGAAACGTTATACACGGAATGAACAGGAGACAATCTACCATGGAAAAACAGCTTTCTTACAAACGCAAATCGGTCTATGAGCAGATCGGGCCGGAGGAACTCGACCGCGCCTTTGCCTATGCCGAGGAATACAAGACCTTCCTGGACGCGTCCAAAACCGAGCGCGAAGCCGTGAAGCAGGCGGTCCGTCTGGCCCGGGAAAACGGGTTTGTCCCGTTTCACTTCGGGGACAAGCTTCAGGCGGGCGGACGCTACTACTACGACAACCGGGGCAAGAACTTCTTTGCCTTCGTCGTGGGAACCGAGCCCATGGAGTGCGGCGTCCGGATTACCGCGGCGCACATCGACTCGCCCCGGCTCGATCTCAAGCCCAACCCGCTGTACGAGGAAAGCCATCTTGCCTATCTGAAGACCCACTACTACGGCGGCATCCGGAAATACCAATGGCCGACCGTACCGCTTGCCCTCCACGGAACCGTGGTGCTGCGCGACGGAACTTCGGTCGAGGTATGCATTGGGGAGGACGAAAAGGACCCGCTGTTCTACATCACCGACCTGCTTCCTCATCTGGGAAGAGCGGATGACGCAAAGCCCCTGGGCACGGCCATCCCGGCTGAAAAGCTCAATCTTCTGGTGGGCTCGATTCCGGTTGCGGACGAGGACGCCGACGACAAATGCAAGGAAAACGTGCTGCGGATCCTGAACGAAAAATACGGCATGACCGAGGAAGATTTCCTCTCGGCCGAGCTTTGCGCCGTTCCGGCCGAAAAAGCCCGCGACGTGGGTCTGGACCGCTCCATGGTGGGCGGATACGGACACGACGACCGGGTCTGCGCCTATCCGGCGCTCCGCGCCCTGTTTGAGTGCGCGGAGAATTCCCGCCATACCCTGATGTGCATCCTGGCCGACAAGGAGGAGATCGGTTCGGACGGCGTGACCGGCATGCAGTGCGATCTTCTGGTCGACCTGCTCGACGAACTGGCCCGCTACGGCAACCTCTCGGGCGCCGCCCTGCGCGAACGCTCCTGCTGCATTTCGAGCGACGTGGCGGCCGTGCTTGACCCGAACTTCCCCGACGCCTTCGAGAAGCGCAACGCGACCCTGCTCGCCTACGGCGTCACCATGAACAAATACACCGGAGCCGGCGGAAAATCCGGCACCAACGACGCCAGCGCCGAATACGTCGGCTGGGTGCGCCGCGCCATGGCGTCCGAAAACGTCATCTGGCAGCTGGCCGAACTCGGCAAGACCGACGTGGGCGGAGGCGGAACCGTCGCCAAATTCATCGCCCGGCACAACATCAGCACCGTGGACATGGGCGTGGGCGTGCTCTCCATGCATTCCCCGTACGAACTGATCGCCAAAGTGGACCTCTGGGAGGCGCACAAGGCATTCTGCGCATTCAACCGGTTTGAATAGAGTCTTCTCCCCTCTCAACTTCACGGAGAGAAAAGAGGACGGAACATGTTTGAAAATCTGCAAAAAACCGAAGAACACTATCTGGAGCTCGAAAGCCGGCTGTCTGCCCCCGAAGTTTTGTCGGACCCGGCCGTCTGCACCCGGCTGATGAAGGAATACAGCGATATGACCCCGACCGTGGAGGCCTATCGTGCGTGGAAGGACGCAGGGAAAAACCTGGAGCAGGTCATCCAGATGCAAAGCGACCCGGACCCGGACATACGGGCCCTGGCCGACGAGGAATACAAGGAAGCACGGGCCCTGCAGGACCGGAAGGCCGAGGAACTCCGGCTCCTTCTGCTCCCCAAGGATCCCAACGACGGACGCAACGTCATGGTGGAAATCCGGGCGGGCGTAGGCGGTGACGAGGCGGCGCTGTTCGCTTCGGACCTGTTCCGCATGTATTCCCTGTACGCCGACGCCCGGCATTTTAAGCTGTCCGTCCTGTCCTTTACCGAGCAGGAACTGGGCGGCTATAAGGAAATCGTCTTCATGGTGGAGGGGGCGCAGGCCTACTCCCGGCTGAAATACGAGGGCGGCGTGCACCGGGTGCAGCGCGTGCCCGAAACCGAGTCCCAGGGACGCATCCATACGTCCACCGCCACGGTCGCGGTCATGCCCGAGGCCGAGGAGGTCGAGGTGGAAATCCGGCCCGAGGACATCGTCCTTGAGACCTGCAAATCCTCGGGAGCCGGCGGCCAGCACATCAACAAGACCGAATCCGCCGTCCGCATCACCCACAAGCCCACGGGCATCGTGGTCTGGTGCCAGGAGGAGCGCAGCCAGTTCAAGAACCGCGACAAAGCCATGAAAATGCTCCGGACCAAGCTGTACGAAATCAGCCGGAACGAGCAAAACGAAAAGGAAACCGCCGCCCGGCGCAGCATGGTCGGAAGCGGAGACCGGAGCGAAAAAATCCGGACGTACAATTTCCCGCAGAACCGCGTCACCGACCACCGGATCAATCTGTCCCTGTATCACCTGGACACTTTCATCAACGGGCACATCGACGAGATGGTGGACGCGCTGACGGCAGCCGAGACAGCCGCCCGTCTGTCCGGCGGCGGAACCGAATCCAACGGGTAAAGGAGGCACGTTTTTGTCCACTCCGATTTATCAGATCAAGAACCCGCAGGCGGAGCAAAAGCGCCTTGAGGAAGCCGCCCGGATTCTCAGGCAGGGGGGCCTTGTGGTCTTCCCGACCGAGACCGTATACGGTCTGGGAGGCGACGCGACGAACGCCGAGGCCGCGGAAAAAATCTATGCGGCCAAAGGACGGCCGTCGGACAATCCGCTCATCGTTCATATCGCCGACCCGTCCGACGCCGAGAAGTATGCCTTCGTTCCGCCCCTTTACCGGGACCTCGCGAAGGCCTTCATGCCCGGTCCCCTGACCGTCATCCTTCCCAAAAAAGACATCATTCCCCGCCAGACAACCGGCGGCCTGGATACCATAGCCGTCCGCTGTCCGTCTCATCCGGTCGCGCACGCGCTCATCCAGGTCTTCGGGCGGCCCATCGCCGCGCCTTCGGCCAATCTCTCCGGAAAGCCCTCCCCGACAAGAATCGAGGACGTACGGGAGGATATGGACGGCCGCGTGGACCTGATGCTGGACGGAGGCCCGTGTGAAATCGGGCTGGAATCCACCATTGTACAGCTCCGGGAGGACGGGAGCGCCGTATTGCTCCGCCCCGGCGCCGTCACGCGCGACGCGCTGCTCTGCGTGCTGCCCCGGGTGGAGATCGCTCCGGCGGTAACCGGAGAGTTGGAACCCGGACAGGTCGCCCTGTCTCCGGGCATGAAATACCGGCACTATGCCCCCTCCTCCCCGTTCGTGCTGCTTGACGGTCCGGAAGAAGACATCCTGTCCTTTTTGCGCCGGGAGCAACAGAAGGGCTGCGCCGTCCTGTGCTACGACGAGGAGATAGCCGAACTTGAATCCATCCGCCTCTTTCCGGTCGGCCCGAAGGCCGATCTGGCCGAGCAGGCCCGGCGGCTTTTCACCCGGCTTCGCGAAGCCGACCATTCAGGTGCGCCCGTCATCTACGGCCATCTGCCCGTTATGGACGGTCTGGGGCTTGCGCTTTACAACCGGATGATCCGGGCCGCCGCACACACCGTCAGAACCCTTCCCTAATTCAAAGATACAGAGAGACCATTATGCCAAGAAAGAAGATTTCCCTTTCCAATGAAGCCAAGCTGCCGCCTGCACCCGCACGGCCGCAGCCGATCACCGAGACCATCGAGTTCAACTACATGCCCTATGCCATGTCGGTCATCATCTCGCGGGCCATTCCCGAAATCGACGGGCTGAAGCCCTCCCACCGCAAACTGCTCTACACCATGTACAAGATGGGCCTTCTGACCGGTCAGCGGACCAAGAGCGCCAACGTCGTGGGACAGACGATGAAACTCAATCCGCACGGCGACGCGGCCATTTACGAAACCATGGTGCGCCTGACCCGGGGCAACGCGACCCTGCTCCACCCGTTTGTGGACTCGAAGGGCAGTTTCGGCAAGCAGTATTCCTCCGACATGATGTACGCCGCTTCGCGTTATACCGAAGTCAAGCTGGACAAATTCTGCGAGGAACTGTTCCGGGGCATCGACAAGAACGCGGTCGACTTCATTCCCAACTACGACAACACCATGGAAGAGCCGGTTCTGCTTCCGACCTCCTTCCCCAATATCCTGGTCACCCCGAACAAGGGCATCGCGGTCGGTATGGCCTCCGAAATCTGCCCGTTCAATCTGGGCGAAGTATGCGACGCGGCCATCCAGCTGCTCCGCCATCCGAACACGCCCGTCGAACACATGATGGAAATCATCAAAGCGCCGGACTTCCCGGGCGGAGGGTGCGTCATCTACGACCAGACCGCCATGCGCCAGGTATTCGAAACCGGAACGGGTTCCGTCCGGATCCGCTCCCGTTACAAATACGACAAGGAAGCCAACTGCATCGACGTGCTGCAGATTCCCTATTCCACGACCATCGAAGCCATCATGAAAAAGATCACCGACGGCATCAAGTCGGGCGCGTACAAGGAAATCACCGACGTGCGCGACGAGATTGACCTGAACGGATTCAAGATGACCATCGATCTGCGCCGGGGCACCAATCCGGAAAAACTGATGCAGAAACTGTTCAAGACCACCCCGCTGGAAGACAGCTTCAAATGCAACTTCAACGTGCTGGTCGGCAACCAGCCCCGTCAGCTGGGTATTGTGGACCTGCTCAAGGAATGGATCAAATTCCGGGTGGAATGCGTAACCCGCGAACTCAATTTCGACCTGGGCAAAAAGAACGACAAGCTCCATCTGCTTCTTGGCCTTGCCAAGATTCTGCTGGACATCGACAAAGCCATCCGCATCATACGGGGAACCGAGGACGACAGTCTGGTCATTCCCAACCTGATGAAAGGCTTTGACATTTCCAAACTGCAGGCCGAATACGTCGCCGAAATCAAGCTGCGCAACCTGAACAAGAATTACATCCTGGACCGGCTGGCCGAAATCGAGCAGCTGGAAGCGGACATCGCGGAAATCGAATCCATTCTCAAAGATGAGCTGAAACTCAAAGCCTACATCGCGGGCCAGCTTGCCGAAGTCAAGAAAAAATACGGGCAGCCCCGCCGCACCCAGATCATGAGCGCGGACGAAATCGAGGAGTACGTGGAGGACAAATCCATCGAGGATTATCCCTGCCGTCTGGTTCTGTCCCGGGAGGGCTATCTGAAGAAGATCACCTACCAATCGCTCCGGGGCAACGACAAGAACGAATTCCGCGAGAACGACGAGCTGCTCCAGCAGTTTGAAGCCAAAAACACGGATGAATTGCTCTTCTTCACCAACAAAGGACAGATGTACCGCTCGCCCGTCAACGACTTCAACACGTGCAAAGCCTCCGCGGTGGGCGATTACGTCGCCTCGGTGCTGAAGATGGATACGACGGACGGAGAAAAGCCGCTTTGGATGGTCCTTGTCGCCAAGAACATGGCCGACAAGAACATGGTCTTCGTCTTCGAAAACGGAAAAGGCGTGCGGATTCCCATGTCCAAATATGAAACCAAATCGCCGCGCCGCAAACTGACCGGCGTCTGCAACACCGAAAGCCCGGTCATCGGGGCCTTCTTTGAGGACAAGCCGTTCGACGTTCTGATCGTCACGACCAAAGACCGCGCCGTTACCCTGAAATCCACATTGATTCCCGTCAAGGCGACCCGAAGCGCCGCCGGCGTGCAATTGCTTACCATGAAAGGCGGACAGCTGGTCCGTATGGTCTGCCGCGACTTTGAGGGCAAATATCCTCATATGCGGAGCAGCAAAAAACTGAGCCTCGGACAGACCGGCGTTCAGTTAAGCGCGTCCGACTTCAAAACCGATCCGCAAGCGTAAAGGAGACTTCCCCATATGGCAAAGACAAATAAGAACCAAAAGAAAACTCGGACCAAGCAGCAGACAACCACCCGGATTGTCTGCCTGGTCCTTGCCATCCTTCTGGCAGCCGGCACAGCAGGCATCATTCTCTCCATCATTTTCAGTCACTGACCGCCGATGCGGACATAAGGGAAATGCTCTGGCCTCATTTTTGGGGGCCAGAGCACTATTTTTTCCTTTAAACGTCGGAAGTCAGGTATTATAGCAAATATGTTCGTTACGTACAATAACTTGAAAAAAATAAGAAGCTTTCATCTCGGCAATTGAATTACCGAGGATTCCCGCTTATCATCCTAAGGTCCAGTTTATCCAACATTCGATTCTTCCAGCGTTTTCGCCATAAATCTGCTGTTAATCGCTATCCGACCGATTTCTGCGATAATACGCAAATCATCTAGGCTTACATCTTGTACCCGAAACGCGAATTGAATCGAATGCAGGTCCTGCTCCTTATCCGTAAAAGATGCAAGACTATATCCGTAAAGATTCATAATGCTCTCTAATTGGTCAACTGTGAGGTTTCGTTCACCAGTTTCAACTTTTGAAATGAACGTTTGTGTCACTTCCAAATACTCCGCTATTTGTCTTTGCCGTAAGCCTGCTTTTTCTCTCATCATTTTCAACTTCTCATGAATTTGGGCCATAGCAATTCCTCCTCGCCTCCTGATAGTATTATATGTCCTTAGGCCTGAAGCAGCAAGCCACGTTGGTTTCGGCAAATATGTCCAAAGCCAATATTGGGTATTTTTGCAATAACATTTTTTATCACATCCTCTTCCCAATCTTGCATTGCAAGGGAATGAGTCTTTATCATCTTTTTCCTTCATCGATTTCCAAGCAACAGAGGCATCACTTCTGTTCAACCGTGATGCCCCTAAGATAATCAAACCAAATAAAATGAACTGCTTACAGTATTTGTTGTCCAATCCGATTTTACGAAATCAGACCATGTGAATGCCCTGCTTCGGATCCGCGTGCGCGGCATCGATGCCGTTCTTTCTGGCAGCGCGGGTCGCCGCAAACTTCTTATAGACATCCGGGAACAGCGCGTAGGACAGCACGTCCTCCTCCTGCTCGATGTTGTCGCCGATTTCCGCTCTCAGCTTGTCCATCTCGGGCGGCAGATCGTCCGCCGGCCGGTAATCAATTCTCTTTTCGTCCCCGACGATGCTCTTTGCGAATTCGGGATTGATGGGAACCGCCGTCCGTCCGTACTTGCCCAGCACCATGTCCTTGAACTCCTTGGTCACCATTTTGTACCGGCCCATCAATACGTTGAAGACGGCCTGCGTACCGACGATCTGCGAGGAGGGCGTCACCAAAGGCGGATAGCCGACGTCTGCGCGGACGCGCGGCACTTCCTCGAGTACTTCGTTGAGTTTGTCGCTCTTCCCTGCCTTGTCGAGCTGAGAGATCAGGTTGGACAGCATACCGCCCGGCACCTGGTACAGAAGCGCGTTGACGTTGACCTTGAGCACCTTGGGGTTGAGCAGTCCGCTCTTCAGATAGGAATCCCGCAGTTTGTCCACATAGCGCGTGATCTCATCCAGTTTCTTCAGATCCAGTCCGGTATCCCGCTCGGTCCCCTGCAGCGCCGCGACAAATGTCTCTGTAGGAGGCTGAGATGTCCCCATTGCCATGGGAGATATCGCGGTGTCCACAATGTCCACGCCTGCCTCGGCTGCCTTGAGCAAAGTCATGGAGGCAAGGCCTGCGGTATAATGCGTGTGAAGCTGAATCGGGACACGAACGCTTTCCTTGAGCGTCTTGACCAGTTCGTACGCGTCATACGGCTTGAGCAATCCGGCCATGTCCTTGATGCAGATGGAATCCGCACCCATCTCTTCCAGTTCCTTGGCGTATCTGGAATAATATTCCATGGTATAAATCGGACCGGTCGTATAACTGAAAGCGGCCTGTACGTGTCCGCCTTCCCGGCGGGTCGCGTCGATTGCCGTCTTCAGGTTTCGGGGATCGTTGAGCGCATCGAAAATCCGGATGATGTCGATGCCGTTCGCGATGCATTTCTGCACGAAATATTCAACCACGTCATCCGAATAATGACGGTATCCCAGAATGTTCTGTCCGCGGAACAGCATCTGCAGCTTGGTTTTCTTCACATGCTCGCGGATGGTGCGAAGCCGCTGCCAGGGATCCTCATCCAGAAAACGCATGCAGGCGTCAAAGGTCGCACCGCCCCAGGCTTCGAGCGAATGATAGCCGATTCCGTCCAGTTTTTCGAGCATCGGGAGCATTTCCTCGGTCCGCATCCGGGTCGCAATCAAGGACTGATGGGAGTCCCGGAGCACGGTTTCCGTAATCTTTACTTGACTCATACTAACACATTCCTTCCTATATCAGGCAAACCAGGATAAAAACACACCTGCCGCTACGGCAGAGCCGATGACGCCCGCCACATTCGGGCCCATGGCATGCATCAGCAAAAAGTTGGACGGATCCTCCTTCTGTCCGACGGTCTGCGAAACGCGGGCCGCCATCGGGACGGCGGAAACGCCGGCCGAACCGATCAGAGGGTTAATCTTTCCGTGTGTGATGACGTTCATCAGTTTGGCGGTCAGAAGTCCGCCCACGGTGGAGATGCAGAACGCAATCAGTCCGCACGCGATAATCAGCAGCGTCTGCAGGCTCAGGAAATTGTCCGCACTTGCCGTCGCGCCCACCGAAATGCCCAGGAACACCGTCACGATGTTCATCAGCTCGTTCTGTACGGTTTTGGACAAACGCTCGGTCACGCCGCACACGTTGAGCAGGTTTCCGAACATCAGGCATCCGATCAGAGGCAGAGCCGGCGGGACAATCAGCCAGACCACCAGGGTCACGACAAACGGGAAAACGATCTTTTCGAGTTTGGAGACCTTACGCAGCGTGGTCATGTGAATGCTCCGTTCCTTTTTCGTGGTCAGAAGCTTCATAATGGGAGGCTGAATCATGGGAATCAGCGCCATGTAACTGTAGGCCGCAATGGCTATCGCGCCCAGAAGCGCCGGGGCCAGGGTCTTGGTGACCTGAATGGCCGTAGGACCGTCCGCTCCTCCGATGATGCCGATGGATGCGGCTTCCTCGGGCGAAAACTGTCCAGTCAGAAGAGCCGCGGAAAAGGCGACGAACACGCCCAGCTGGGCGCCGGCGCCGATCAGCAGACTCTTGGGATTGGCAATCAGCGGTGTAAAATCCGTCATGGCCCCGATGCCGATGAAAATCAGGCAGGGATAAATGCCGAGTTTCACTCCCAGATACAGCAGATCCAGCAGTCCGCCCTCATGCAAAATCTTTCCGAAGTCAATATCGCCTTCCGTAATGAAAAATTCCAGATGGAACATGTCGGCTCCCGGAAGATTCGTCAAAATCATTCCCACCGCAATCGGCAAAAGCAGAAGCGGCTCGTATTTCTTCGCGATGGCGAGATAGACCAAGACTCCCGCGATGGCCAGCATGATCAATGTCTTCCACCAATCCGTGCTGCCAAACAGGCGGGCGGCTCCCGTATCACTCAGAAAATTCTTTATACTATCCAGCATGGAATCCAAATCCTTTCCAAAGCAACCGTCTTACTTCAAAGTCAGAATCACGTCGTCGCTCTTCACCGTCGTGCCGGCCTGGGCCAGTACCGCGGCCACGACTCCGTCCACGGGAGCCGGAATGTCGTTTTCCATCTTCATCGCTTCCAGCACGCAAAGAACTTGTCCCTTTTTGACGGTGTCGCCCGCCTTGACGTTCAGGCGCAGCAGATTGCCCTGCATCGGCGCCTTTACGGGGGTTCCTTCAGCCGCTGCGGCGGATGCCGCGGGAGCGCTTGCGGGTCTGGGCTGTACGGGAGCCGCCTGCGCGGTCTGCACGCTCTCTTTGCCGCTTTCCACTTCCTCAACCTCGACTTCGTACGAGGTTCCGTTTACCGTAATATGAAACTTTCTCATTTTCTTTGTCCCTTCATTCCCTGATTCATTCGCTTATAGGATACAACTCTGAAACCGGTCGGAGGAAGATCCGGATTCTGTTCCCTCTCCCCGGCCAGAACGGCCGCCACCGCCGCGCTGAGCACGGCGACCAGTTCGGCGTCGTCCTGTGCGGCCGGCTGTGCCGGCGCCTGTGACACAGGCTCCTCTTCCTTTTCCCTTTCTTTTTCCCGCTTGGCGGGCAGATCGTGGAAAAAGAGTTTAAACAAACAAAGGACGGCCCACAGCAGGGCCAGAGCCGCAAAGACGGCGCCCATGCCCAAAAGGGTCATCTTCAGGGCCGTTGTGGCGTTGTCCGCAAACGTCCCCTGATACGTCAAAGCCAATACCGTCGGATTCATGCAGGCACCTCCCTTACAGAGGCATGTTGCCGTGCTTTTTCCCGGCGGCCGCCCGGCCTTTGTCCGAAAGCATATACAGCCCCGCGCAGATTCTCTGGCGCAGCTGCTCAGGCTGAAGAATGTCGTCCACATCCCCGTGCGCAGCGGCAGAAGCGGCGTCAGCCCGGGTCTCGGTCCACACGCGAATCAGTTCCTCGCGGCTCTTTCCTGCGTTGAGTTCATCCTGCATGGCAAAAGCCACAGATGCCTCGGGAGAAAGGACCCCGAACGTCGCTCCCGGCAGAGCCAGAAGCAGATCCGCTCCCAGCGTACGGGAACCGTACAGCACAAATCCCGCGCCATACGCCCGTCCGGTGTATACCGTGATCTTGGGCGTGGAGGCCTCGGCATAGGCACGGGCCATCTTGCCCAGTTCTGAAGCAAAGGGCGCCGCCTCGGCTTTTTCGTCCGCCACCGTGCCCACGCTGTCCACCAGGGTCAGCACCGGGATGGAATAACTGTCGGCAAACCCGACGAAACGGGCCGTCTTACGCGCGACCTGAGGCGTGATTTTTCCCTCGTTCGCGCAGGCGACGACGGCCACTCTCTCTCCGCCGATGCGGGCAAAAGCAGTCAGGACGTCGGTTCCGTAAGAATCATACAGGGATAGATATTTCCCGTTGTCGCAAAGAGCGTCAAGCAATTGCGCTCCGCGCAGCCCGTCAATTGAGACGGGACGGTTCACGTCATCCTGCTCCTCGGAAAAGTCCGGATAAGTATCCGCGTTGTGGGACGGAAGAAAATCCGCCAGTTTTCTGACAAAGGCAATCGCCTCTTCGCCCGTGGCGCACTCCTTGGCGCCAAGACCGATGGCCGCCGCAGCCTCGCTGGTTCCGGTTTTGTCCCCGATCAGAAAGGGCGAGCCGACATACAAAGCAGATTTGTCCCGTATCGTTACGGCAAAGTCGAAGAGCGCAGCCGCGGCCGCCGCCATTCCGGCACAGGTGCCCCAGATCAGCGCGATCTGCGGAATCACGCCCGACGCACGGGCGGCGCAGGAAAGCAACGTCCCGTAGGCCGACATGGCCTCGGTTCCGTCGTAAATCACCGCTCCGGCGCTGTCAAACACGCCTACGACCGGCGCTCCGTTGGAAATCGCCAGTTCGTACAGGCGTCCGATCTTTTTCGCGCCATAGGCGTCCATCGCCCCGAGTTTGCGCCCGTTGTCCTGCCAGAACGCATAAACCAGTTTGCCTTCCATTGCGCCGTAGCCGCAAAGAACGCCGTCCAGGTCCTCATCCCGTCGTACGTAAGCGCCAAGTTCCACGAAGGTTCCTTCATCAAACAACCCGGCGATTTTATCCCGGCCGGTCGTTTCCATCTTCTCCATAGAAGACCCCTCCAAACACACATAATTGATTGGAAGAAAGGGTGAATTGCAAAAAACCCCTTCTCCCCCATTTTATCATAATTATAGTCCAAAACGAACCGGTTTACAAGCCAAATGGCAAAATCATTTGTAAACAATTTATGATATCTATAATAAGATAAGAAGGGGCCCGTGAGACCTTATCAGGCTGTTCTTTCATTCTCCGATTTGAAACTTGATATATAACGCAAAAATTACATTATAACTCGCCTATCTCAAATGGAAAGGGGAGGAAAGCAGCAAAGGGGCTGCGCCTCTTGGTGCAGCCCCTTATAAAAGATGAAAACCGACTTGTGTCCCGTCCGAAAACGGGATCCGGTTCCTTACCGGATGAAGTTGGTAAAGACGTGCTTCTCCTTTTGCGGCAGCCCGTTTTTCTCCTTTTCCGCCGCAATGGCCCGGATCAGGAAAGCCATATTCCGGGCAAGGGTCCTTACGGTCTGCAGTCCCTCTTCGTCCAGAGCGGCCTGCCCGGGGGCTCCCCCGTGCACGCTGTTCCAGTATTGGCTGGAGACCACCGGCATTCCGCTGATGGTGAAATACTTGTTGAGTTCGTCAAAGGTGGCCGAACAGCCTCCCCGACGCGCCACCGCCACGCTGGCTCCGACCTTCATGGTCTTGTCGAAGGACGTGCTGTAGAACAGACGGTCCAGGCAGGCGACGAGGGTCGCGTTGGCGGAAGCATAATACACCGGCGAAGCGACGACAAGGCCGTCCGCCTTTTCGAATTTGAGTGCCAGTTCGTTGACGCAGTCGTCAAAGACGCACCTGCCCAACTTGGCGCAACCGCCGCAGGCAATGCATCCCCGCACCGTCTGGCTGCCGATCTGTATGATCTCACAGGGAATGTTTTCGCTTTCAAACACCCGGGCCATCTCCCCGAGCGCCAGTGCGGTATTCCCGTTTTTGTGCGGGCTTCCATTCAACAGCAAAACCATTCGTCACTCTCCGTCCTTTCCGGTCTTTTCCTTCTTTTCTGCTTTTTCTTTCTTTTCTTTAGCGGTCCGCTTCTGTCCCCCGCGCGTCGGCCCTGCCGCTTTTCGGTATGCCCCAAGGGCAAGAAGAACCGCCACTATGGCATAGAACAGAATCGGCATCTCCAGAAGCCCGATGATCAGGGCCAAAACGGGCTTGGTGTTCGCCGCAACCAAAAATAAGATCCCGACCAAAACGGGAATGACAAGGTAGGCGGCCACCGCAATCCAGAAAGTGCGGATTTCGGATGTGATATATTTGGTTAACGGAAACCATCGTTTCCAGCCGGATTCGTTCTCCATCCTATCCCCTCCCTGTCTTCTGTCCTCGTTTTTTCATTATACACCTTTTCCCCATTCCTGACAAGTCCTCGCGCGGGAGCGATAAATTATTTAGCACGCACTATCTATTTACCACTTTCTTTATTTCAATGCCCAACAATAGATGACCGGGAGTTTTGAGGCTCCCGGTTTGTATGCTGTTTGTTATGAATTTGTCCCCTTTTCAGAGCTTGCAGGATTGGGTGATTTTACTTTAATCGTTATCTTTTTTCTTTCTTCTCATATGTTACACCAATCTCACAGTCTGCCCTATTCTCTTTTGGAATTGCCATCAGCATTGGCATTACTTGCTCACACCATATCATGCTTGTCTTATAATGACAACCGTGACAAATCGATCCAATCACAATTTCTATTAAAACTATTCCAATTGTCACAGACATCAAAATCCACAACCATACACGGTCGCAATTACTACTGAATGATATAACTGCAAGAACAATGGTACACAAACACGATTTTGCCAATTTCCTCACGAAATGATTTAAGCCATGCTAGGCTGTCATTTTCTATCATATTTTTCTGAACCAACTCTATGAGCGCTTTCCGTTCGGCGTCAGTTTCTCATAGTCTCTGCTTTTCGCTTCTTCATTCAAATTTCACCCTCACCTCCTCTGTGTAAATTGCTTCGTCCTCGAAGCCGTAACCCCTATCGTCCGTGTCGATCAGGTCTGTCAGTTCATACCCTTTCGGCACAACGATTTCAGGGATGTCTCTTGGTTTTTGCTTGTTCATTTTTCTCGTTTTTCTCCTTTTTGTTTTATAAAATATGACAAAGTTCTTTTTTTATATTTTTTGTTCGTCTTAAGACGCACAAAACTATCGACAAATTCATTTTTGTGTGCTATAATAGTGACATCTTAACAGAAACGAGGTGTTACCATGATTAAAAGGCAAGCATACTTAAATCAAGTTATCCCGTTGATTGATAAAAACCTGATCAAAGTGATTACTGGCGTTCGCCGTTCAGGAAAAACCGTTTTGCTTTCTCAAATTCAGGAATATCTTTTGGAACACGGCAAAAGCAAGGAGCAACTTATCTATTTGAGTCTTGAATCCAAAAAGAACAAAAAATACAAAGACGGCGATGTGCTGTATGACTATCTCATATCCACCTGTGAAAACATCAACGGGAAATCCTATATCTTCCTTGATGAAATTCAAATGGTGGACAAATGGGAAGAAGTCGTTTCTTCCCTGCTCGTCGATCTCGATTGTGACGTTTACATTACGGGTTCCAATTCCAAGTTGCTTTCAGGTGAACTTGCCACGCTTATTGCAGGCAGATATATCCAAATTCACATTTATCCGTTTACCCTGTCGGAAGCAAAAGAGATTTCGCTTGAAAACAACAAATACACGACGGATGACGCGCTGTTTCAAGACTACCTGAAATACGGCGGGCTTCCAATGCGGTTTGCATTGGAAGAAATATCGGTTGAACCATACCTTTCCGACACCTATGACGGTATCGTTACAAAAGATATTGTGAAACGACACAAAATCAAAAACGTCAATTTACTGAACGCTCTGCTCGCCTTTTTGATGGATAATATCGCAAATCCGTTTTCCGCAAGGTCTATCGTTTCCGCTTTGAAAGCAAACGGAATCAAAACAACCGTCCAAACCATCGTCAGTTATATCGGACATATCAAAAGCGCAATGATCATCTATCCCGCGCAAAGATACGACCTGAAAGGCAAAAAACTTCTTTCAACCAACGAGAAGTATTACACCGTTGATTTAGGGCTTCGTAATGTCACAAAAAACAGCGAAAAGATTGATTACAACAAGTTGTATGAAAACATCGTTTTCCTTGAACTGCTATATCGCGGATATGAAGTCCGAGTCGGCAAGTTTGATGATTACGAAATTGATTTCGTTGCCTACAAAGGGAAATCCCGTGCGTATTTCCAAGTCTGTTACGCATTGGATTTCGAAAAAGCGATAGAACGCGAGTTCGGAAACCTTGAACGAATACACGATAATTACCCAAAATATGTTATTTCAGGCGATATTCCTGATTTCTCCCGCAATGGAATACAGCATTTCAACATCCTTGATTTTCTGCTGAACAGAAAATAATTTCTTCGGCGGCTGTTACGGCTAACGTATCAGCCGCCTTTTCTTTTACTCCGTTTTAACCTTTTCAATAAAGAAATCCCAATCATTCCCCTATACAAAGGGCATTGGCAAGTTCCTCAATGTACTTCAGTGTCGTCGGATAATTGACCACCCATTTCTGATTATCTGAACGAACCATTTTGATTTTGTTCAAGTATCGCATTGTCTGTTTAAAGGAGTAGTTGTCCGCTACTGTGGTAGCCGAGACGACTTCTCCTTTTTTGTTTTTCTTGGTTTTAAGAATCGTCTCTTTGTATAGCTTTTTAAGCCGCTGCGCAAGGATCACGCTCAGGTAATTGATGAATTCG
>JAFTBN010000049.1 GCA_017455185.1 Clostridia bacterium | reverse complement strand
CGGGATGATTTATCAAATACTTACAAATGGTTTGTGAATCCAAGTTGTCTGTTTTTTGGCTGTGCAGCTTTGCTTCTTTGCGAGCCATATTGGTTAAAATCGGATTGATTATCATCACTTTGTAATCATTGCTTGTTAGGAAAGTGGTGATGTTAGTGTGGTAGATACCGGTGGATTCCAGTCCTATGCGCACATTGGAATCTCCAGTAGCTCCGCAAAAGTCTGAAATGTCTTTGAGGAGCTTTTTGTAACCGTTTGAATCATTCGAAACGGTGGTTGAAGTGCGACTGAACACTTGCCCAGTTTCACCCTGCATCATGAAATAGTCATGCTTTTCTGATGCGACGTCGATGCCTACGTAGATCATAGGTGCCTCCTTAAAAAATGAAAAAGTTCCGAGTCAATCTACGGGTCTTTTCTCATGTATTCTGGTTCCTTATTACCAGTCGCATTGCGCTGTAACCAACTTATCACCATATACAAGAAAAGCCGTAGCCATACTCTCCTTTAACCAGTCGTTTAACGCTGTACACAGAATGAAGTGGACTACGGAACTTTTCCAGAATTGTTGAAATGGGTTTATCGCATTGTTTTCCAAAGGATAATACCCATTTCGCAAGAGGATATTATCCCCCGCAAAACCCATATAGGCGCTCAGGTCGCTCCCCAGCGTTGCCTTATCCTCCTATATGGTAAAAGTACTGTAATTGTAGCACATCATCGTGCGAAAATCTACTAGAAAGGTAAGTATGATTAAACGGTTGCTGGGGGCTGATTTAATTATACCAGATTGAATGAGACTGTTTATTGATGCATGTGTGAGGGAAGAGTCCAGAACCCGCCGGCTCGCAAACCGGTTGTTTGCGCATTTGGGAGCACCGGATCGGACATTGAAACTTGACCGGGCCCGGTTTCCGGTGGCGGATGAATCCTTTCTGAAACGCAGGGACGGTCTGCTTGCCAGGGGATGGACGGACGCCCCGTTTTTTGATTTTGCCCGTCAGTTTGCGGAGGCAGATGAAATCGTCATCGCGGCGCCTTGCTGGGATTTGTCTTTCCCGGCAGCTCTGAAGCAGTATCTGGAGCAGGTGAACGTGGTGGGAATTACATTCCGGTACGGGGAAGACGGCATACCGGTCGGACTGTGCCGCGCAAAAAGACTGTTTTACCTGACGACATCGGGCGGATGTCATCTTCCTGACGCGTTCGGTTACGGCTATGTCGAAGCGTTGTCCCGTGGCTTTTACGGGATTGAGGAAGTCCTTCAGATCAAGGCGGAAGGCCTGGATTTGGACGGCGCGGACGTGGAGGCCATTCTGCGGGAAGCCGAGCACAGGATTGACCGGCTTTTCGAATAAAAGTCTGACCGTGTCAAATACCGGATTGCCCGCAAGGAAGGCCGGAAACAAAGAGATGGAGAGGCGGATCGGATAAATGGATGAAAGAAAACGGGATAAGGAGATTCCGGATTCCCTTGACGCAACGGATTTTGTTCTGTTGACCGATGCAGTGCCGGATGCGATTCTGGAAATCCGTTACTACTCGACTTACAATTTTATCGGGAGCCGGGTGGACGGATACGAGGAACCGGTGGCACTTCTGACAAAAGAGGCGGCAAAGGCGCTCAGAGCCGTCAGCGACAAAATCGCTGCGCAGGGATATCGATTCAAAATCTATGACGCGTACCGTCCGGTCCGGGCCGTGAAGCATTTCATGCGCTGGGGACAGAATCCGGATCAAAGCATGAAATCCTATTTCTACCCGGATATGGAAAAACAGGATTTGTTTCAGCGGGGATACATCGACGGGCGCTCGAGCCACAGCCGGGGCAGCACGGTGGATCTGACTCTGGTGCAGATGCAATCCGGAAAAGAATTGGACATGGGAAGCCCCTTTGACTTCTTCGGGGAGGCGTCCCACCCGACGTGTGATTTTATAAAGGGACAGGCATACGAAAACAGGATGTATCTGCGCCGCATGATGCTGGAAGGCGGCTTCAGGGCCATCAACAGCGAGTGGTGGCATTTTACCCTGGAGAACGAACCCTTTCCCGATACTTATTTTGATTTTCCCGTATCCACCCGGTCTCCGGGCACAGACGGTGCCGAAATCGGAAACGGGAGGAAAGAGGCGACTCATGGATGAAAATGAGGGGACCCAAACGAGGCAGGAGGAGCAGGCAGAGAAGCCGGAGAAAAAGGAAAAACTATCCCGCAAGCCGTTGACCCCCGGGGCCAGAATCGGAATTACGGTCGGGTGCGTCTTCCTGGTTATACTGCTTGCGGTTGTTTTACTGATTCCGTTTCTCTTCATTACCGAGTACAGACCCAAGGAGTCCGAAACGGTGGAGGTGAAGGGAGAACCGGCCTTACACGCACAGACAGGTAAGCCCATGACTCTCATGACCTGGAATCTCGGATACGGAGCATTGGGGGATAACGCGGATTTCTTTATGGACGGCGGGAAGATGGTCATGAGCGCATCCAAAGAACGGGTCCAGGAAAATTTGGAAGATATCTTTTCTCACATCAGGGAAAATGACCCGGATCTGCTGTTCGTCCAGGAAATTGACATCAAATCCACCCGTTCCCACCATATCAACGAACTGAAACAGCTCCGCGAGGAACTGGAGGGATATGCCTCCTCGTTTGCGTACAATTTCAAAGTGGCCTTCATTCCGTATCCGGTTCCGCCGATCGGGCGGGTCGAATCCGGCATTGCGACCTTTTCCCGGTTCGCCGTGGAGAGCGCGGAGAGGGTTCAGCTTCCGATTCCGTTTTCCGGGCCGATCCGCCTGGCGAATCTGAAGAGATGTCTTCTGGTCAATCGCATCAGACTGGACGGGACGGACAAGGAACTGGTCCTGTTCAATCTGCATCTTGAAGCCTATGACGACGGGGAGGGGAAGATCGCCCAGACCGAAGAACTGGTCAAACTCCTTCAGGAGGAAGCGGACAAGGGAAATTACGTCATTGCGGGAGGAGACTTCAACCAGATCTTTTCCTCGCTGGACAAAGGGCTCTATCCGATTCAGGAGGGGCAGTGGGCTCCCGGTACGATTGACACGGAAGCATTTGATGAGAGATGGCAGTTTCTGATGGATCCCGATACGCCCAGCTGCCGCTCGCTGATTGAGCCCTACGTGGGGGCGGACCGGGATACGTTCCAATACTATCTGATCGACGGTTTCATTCTTTCCTCCAACATTCATCCGGAGGAGCTCAGGACCCTCGATCTGGGCTTCAAGGCAACCGACCACAATCCGGTTTTGCTTCGCTTTACACTGTTGGAAGAATGAGTAAAGGGGAAGGAATGCAAGACGAAGAACGGAAAAAATCCCGCAGGAGCGCGATTCTGCAGGGATTTAAAGCGGGTATTCCCATCGGCCTTGGCTATTTCGCGGTATCCTTTTCGCTGGGAATAGCCGCAAGAAACGCAGGTATGACGGCGTTTCAGGGCTTTTTCATGAGTTTCTTTATGAATGCGTCGGCCGGCGAGTACGCCGGCATCAATGCCATACGCGACAGCGTCGGCATTCTGACGACCATCCTGGTGACGCTGGTGGCCAACGCGCGCTATATGCTGATGTCCTGCGCACTCAGCCAGAGAATGGATCCGAAACTGGGACTGGGACACCGGTTGCTGGTCGGGTTCTACCTAACCGACGAACTGTTCGGAATTGCCATCGCAAGACCCGGATTCATCGATCCGTATTATACCTACGGGGCGGCGCTGTTTGCCGGACCGTGCTGGGCGATCGGGACGGCGGTGGGAATCCTGGTCGGAAACCTGTTGCCCGAAAGCGTTGTATCCGCGCTGAGCGTCGCGCTGTACGGTATGTTCCTTTCCATCATCATCCCTCCGGCCCGAAAGAATAAGGTGGTGGCGGGTCTGGTGCTTCTGAGCTTCGCGCTCAGCTTCATGTTCTCCCGCGTGCCGTTTCTTGCCACGATGAACGAGAGCCTGCGCATCATCCTTCTGACCGTCGGACTTTCGGCCCTGGCGGCGCTTCTGTTCCCGAGAAAGGATGAGGAAGAGGAAACGCCGGATGAAGGCGCGTCGGATAAAGACATGTCTGATCAAGACACGGAGAAGCAAGAGGAGGGCAAGGCATGAAAGTCTACCTCTATCTCGGCGTTATGATCCTGACCGTCTTTCTGATCCGGGCGCTGCCCCTGACGCTGATCCGGAAGCAAATCAAAAATCGCTTTTTGCGTTCGTTTCTGTATTACGTCCCTTATGTCACACTGGCCGTGATGACCTTCCCGGCCATGATTGACGCCACGGGTTCGGTATGGGCCGGTGTGGCGGCTCTGGTGGTGGGAATCGTGCTGGCTTACATCGGAGTGAATATGTTCAACGTAGCCTGGATTTGCTGTGCGACGGTTTTTGTTCTTGAGCTGGTCATCCGTCAGATCGGGACCTGAAAGAACTTCCGATGAAAGAAAAAAGGGACAAACCCGGCCAATCTATTTATGTTACTTTTCAATAAATCCGTTACAATCCATTGATTGCAACAGTCATTCAGAGTCTTTGGACGGCCTGACGGGCGAAAATCTTTTTTTCGCCGCAGGCCGTTCTTCTATTGTCATTTTATTAGATTTATAGTAAAATAGAGAAGATGTATTTTTGGTTCCGGGCCTTGGGGCCCGACTGACAACCGAAGCATGAAACGGAGCTATGGATTTGGTATGAGCAATTACGCAATAGGTCTTCATTCCGCCAGAAGCAGAAAAATACTGATTGCCGATGACGAAGAAATCAGCCGGAATATTTTGGGCAATCTTCTCGAGTCCGATTACGAACTGGTCTACGCTGAGAACGGGCAGCAGGCTTGGGAGATTCTGGAGCAGCAGGGGCAGACTCTGTCCTTGGTCATGCTCGACCAATATATGCCCGGTATGACCGGAATGGACTTGCTTAAAAAAGCAAAGATGGACGAGAATCTTAAGGCCATTCCGGTTATCATGATGACGGCGGACGAGCGCTCCGAGGTGGAGAGCCTGGAGGCCGGGGCAAGCGATTTCTTTTCCAAACCCTATCCGCATCCCGACGTGATCCTGGCCCGGGTCCGCCGTGCCATCGAACTGTATGAGGACCGGCAGATCCTGTCCTCCACCGAGCGGGATACGCTGACCGGCCTTTACAACTGGGAATTCTTCTGCAGTTACGTTTCGCAGTATGACCGGTACTATCCGGACCTTGTCATGGACGCGGCGGTGGTGGACATCTCGCATTTCCATATGTTCAACGAACGCTACGGCACCTCGAGCGGAAACCTGATTCTGAGCCGGATGGCCAAGAAAATCCGGCAGGCTATTTCGGGCAAGGGAGGCATTGTCTGCCGCCGTTCGGCCGACGTGTTTTATCTCTATCTGCCCCAGGGCACGGATTACGCCGAGCTGCGCAAAAGCCTGATGAACCTGACCGAACCGGGGGATGATTTCAACGGCAAAGTCCACGTCCGGATGGGCGTGTATCCCGCCGTGGACAAGGAATTGGACATCGGGCGCCGGTTTGACCGGGCGAAAAGCGCCTCCGACCGGGTCCGCTCCATCTATTCCGAACCTCTGGGCATTTACGACGACCAGCTCCGCCAGCACGAACTGTACGAGGAGCAGCTTGTGGAGGATTTCCAGCGGGCGCTGGACGAAAAGCAGTTCGTGCTCTACTTCCAGCCCAAATACGACGTCACCCAGTCGACCCCCCAGTTTGCAGGGGCTGAGGCTCTGGTGCGCTGGATTCATCCGGACCGCGGCTTTCTGCCGCCCGGGGATTTCATCCCGCTTTTCGAGTCCAACGGACTGATCCGCAATCTGGACGAATACGTCTGGGAGCAGGCGGCCGCAAGCATCCGTCGCTGGAAAGAGCATTACCATCTTCCGCTGGCCGTGTCGGTCAACGTGTCAAGGATGGATTTCTACGACGCCAACCTGGTGGATACGTTCGCGGATCTGATCCGCCGGTACGGACTGGAACCCGGAGAACTCCATCTCGAGGTGACCGAGTCGGCTTACGAGCAGGATTCCGAGCAGATGATCCGGACCATTACCCGGCTGCGGGAACTCGGCTTCCTGATTGAAATGGACGATTTCGGACAGGGCTATTCCTCCCTGCATATGATTTCCAGTCTTCCCATCGACGTACTCAAACTGGATATGCGCTTTGTGCGCGAGGCGTTCGGGCAGACCAAAAACACCCGCATGATTGAAATCGTGCTGGACATCTCGGACTATCTGGGCGTCCCGGTCGTGGCCGAGGGAGTGGAGAACGAGGAGCAGTACCGCGAACTCAAGCGTCTGGGCTGCGACATGATTCAGGGATACTATTTTTCCAAGCCCCTTCCGCCCGCCGATTTTGAGGAACTGCTCAAAAAGCAGCAGGCCGGCATCCTGTCCGGGCACGGAATTTCGGTGGATTTCGAGCACCGCAAAGTGCTCAAGCAGATGAGACGGGTCACCTATTCCAATATTGCGCAGGCCCTTGCCATGGACTACGCGCTGATCTTCTACGTGGACCTGGAGCAGGATACCTACATCGAGTACTCCACGGGAGACGGGCACGATGAGTTCTCCGTGACCCGCTGGGGAAAGGATTTCTTCGGCGTATGCATGACCTGGGTGGAACGGGTGGTTCATCCGCAGGACAGCGCCAAGTTCAGGGAAACGTTCAGCCGGGACCGGCTGCTTGGCGAGCTGGCGCATGAGAGGTCCGTATCCCTGACTTACCGGACGATGATGCAGGGAGAGGTAGGGTACGTGCGTCTGAAGGCGACCCGGCTGAGCAAGACGGACGACCGTCACATCATCTTCGGTATGCGGTACGTGGACGCAGAAGTCCAACGGGCGAACCAGGCCATTTCCTTTGAAAATCTGGCCAAGGCCTTCGCCAGCGACTATTATTCCATTTTCTACGTCGACGAGGAAACAGGAGAGTTTCTCGAATACAGCGCCGGGCGCAACGCCGGGGAGCTGAAAATCGAGAGACAGGGCGGGGATTTCTTCACCTTCATGCGGCAGGAATTGAAGGAAAACGTCTATTCCGAGGACCAGGATCTGGTCATGAGTTCGTTCACCCGGGAGAATTTGACCCAGGTGCTCGATCAGTCCGAAAAGTTTACCATGAACTACCGTCGTGTGCTGGATCATCAGCCGTCCTATGTTCACCTGAAAGCCATCCGGATGCAGGGCGGGGAGACGCCGCATATCGTGATCGGAATCAGCGACATCGACTCGCAGATCCGGCGGGAGATGGATTATATGAAGGCGCTGCGCGACGCCAACCGGGACGCATTGACCGGCGTGCGCAACAAGCGGGCTTTCCTGGAGCAGATTCGGCAGCTCAACGGTCTGATTCGCTCGGGCGACGTGGAGGAGTTTGCCGTTGCCATGTGCGACGTCAACCATCTCAAGGAGGTCAATGACCTCAAGGGACACAAATTCGGGGATGATCTGCTGAAGAACGCCTGCAAACAGATCTGCGACATCTTCAAGCACAGTCCGGTATTCCGGATCGGCGGCGACGAGTTTGTCGCGGTCCTGGTGGGATCGGATTACGCCGAGCGGGATGCCTTGATGAAACGAATGGAATCCTGCAACAAAGAAGCGGCCGAACAGGGCGGCGTGGTGGTTGCCTGCGGCATTTCGGATTACAAGTCCGGAACCGATGATTCGGTGGAGCAGGTCCTGGAGCGGGCGGATTCCGCCATGTATGCCAACAAGGAATACCTCAAGCAGAGCGACTCCCGCCGGGAGAACGGATAGGAAAGGGACACAGACAATGGACATTCTGGAGAAACTGAACGCCATGGGCGTCAGAACCGAAGAGGGATTGGCCCGGTGTCTCGGGCAGGAGAATTTTTATCTGAGTCTGGTTCAGCGTGCACTGCGGGACGAGGAATTTGAGAAGCTGGGCTCTGCCATTGGGCAGGGAAGACACAGCGAGGCTTTCGAGTATGCGCACGCGCTCAAGGGCGCCTGCGGGAACCTTTCGCTGACGCCTTTGTACGAACCGCTTTGCGAAATCACCGAATGGCTCCGGAACGGGAAGGCCTGTGACTATGCTCCCGTGCTCGGACAGATTCTTTCGACGCGGGAAAAAATGCTGGAATTGTTTACCCTGTAAGGAGGACCGCCGTGGAACAGCGCAGGTTTGAAATGGACAGAGAGTTTTTTATGGATGTGTTCGAACGGCTCATCGGCGTCGACAGTACGACCGGGCAGTACGAGGAAATCGAGGAACTGGTCTGCGGGCTGCTGGACGAGATGCACATCCCTTACGTCAGGACGCACAAAGGCGGCGTTATCGCGACCCTAAGCCGGGGAGAGGACCCGCTGGCCGTGACGGCGCATCTGGATGACATCGGCCTGATGGTGCGCAAAATCAATCCGGACGGAACGCTGGGCGTCTGCCCGGTGGGCGGTCTGTATCCTTTCTATTGCGTCGGGGAGAACGTCCGGGTTTACACAAGGGACGGAGAAGTCATCACCGGTACGGTCTGCCGCACTCCCAACTCGGTGCACGTCACCGAGGAGGAACTGCGTTCTACGCTGCCCGACTACCGGACCAACGTCTGCGTCGTGCTCGACCGGGACGTCCGAACGCGGGAGGAAACCGAGAAACTGGGCGTCCGGACAGGGGACATCATCGCGCTCGAACCGAGACTGACGGTATCCGGCGGATACATCAAGTCCCGCTTCATTGACGACAAGGCAGCGGTTGCCGTGATGCTGACCGCAGCCAGGGAACTGATGCACTGCAATCAGCCTCCCCGAAGAAAAATTTATTTCTATTTTGCGTGCTATGAGGAAATCGGGCACGGAACGACCTATCTGCCGGACGACGTGAAGGACATACTGGCAATCGACATCGCGCCGACGGGCCCGGATCAGACCTCGGACGAACACAAGGTTTCGATTTTTGCCAAGGATTCCCGGTTCCCGTATCACTACGGTCTGACGAACGAACTGCGCAAAACGGCGCAGGACGCGGGAGTGGATTACGTCATGGACATCTTTACTCCGCATTACGGAACCGACTGCGACGGAAGCGTGATGGCGGGATACGACATCCGTCACGCGGCCATCGGGCCCGGAACGGCGAACAGCCACGGGTACGAGCGGACGCACCTGGACGGTTTGGAAAACACGTACGCGCTGCTGATGGCGTACCTGCAGGAGTAAGGCCGGCTATGAAATGGCTGGCCGAACGTCTGGGGGAGCTTTCGGAGGAAAAACTGAAGGTTTTCAATCTGAAACTGATCCCGGGGCTTCCGGAGGACGCAGTCCTGGGCGTGCGGACACCCCGGCTGCGCAGACTTGCCTCCGAAATGGAAAAAGAGGGTCGGTCCGGGGCATTTCTCTCCGAATTGCCGCACGCATACCTGGAAGAGAACCTGATTCACGCGTTCCTGCTTTGCGGAATCCGGGATTATTCCCTTTGCCTTGAGAGACTGGAAGCCTTTCTGCCTTTTGTGGACAACTGGGCGGTGTGCGACGCGCTTTCGCCAGGGTGCTTCCGGGACGGGGACCCGGAACTGCACGACCGGATTCCGGGCTGGCTGGAATCCGACAGACCCTATACCGTCCGGTTCGGCATCGGAACGGCCATGCGCCGCTTTACCGGTCCGCATTATGCCGCGGACCTGGCCGAGCGCATCGCGGACCTTGCCTTTGAGCATTACTACGTCGAAATGGGACAGGCCTGGTATTTTGCGACCTTGCTGGCGACCAACGAAAAGGCGGCACTGGAGTATCTGCAAAACGCCCGTCTTTCGCCTGTCGTGCACAGGATGACCGTCCGAAAGGCGTTTGAGAGTTTCCGGGTCAGCGACGGATGCAAGGAAAAGCTGAAGGCGTACACCGGCGGGAAGACGCATTGATTCGTGCCGGAAGCATTTTTACATTTGGAAGAATCGAGAATGGAAACATACAAGGAATGGAAGGGCCGCCCGGAAAAGATGGAAGTGCGGGGGGCCAGAGTTCATAATCTGAAACGGGTGGACGTGGACATCCCTTTGCACGAAATCGTCGGAATCTGCGGCGTTTCGGGCTCGGGTAAATCCTCGCTGGCCCTCGGCGTGCTCTACGCCGAGGGGTCAAGGCGGTATCTGGAATCCCTTTCCACCTATACGCGCCGCAGACTGACGCAGGCGGCCGAGGCCGACGTGGACGACGTCCGCTACGTGCCCGCCGCGCTGGCATTGCACCAGAGACCGGGCGTTCCGGGCATCCGGAGCACCTTCGGAACCGGGAGCGAGCTGCTCAACAGCCTCCGCCTTCTCTTTTCGAGAGTCGGGTCGTATCTGTGCCCCAACGGACACCGGGTTCCGCCCTCAACCGCGGTTGCCGCCGAGAAGGATCTGATCTGTCCGGTCTGCCATGCCGCTTTCCGGGGACTCGGGGCGGAGGAACTTTCGTTCAACAGCACGGGCGCCTGTCCTGAATGCGACGGAACCGGCACGGTGCGCCGGGTGGATGAGTCCACGCTGGTGCCCGACGATTCGCTGAGCATCGACGAAGGGGCGGTTCTGCCCTGGCAGACGCTGATGTGGTCCCTGATGAAGGACATCGCCAGGGACAAACTGCACATCCGGACCGACATCCCGTTCCGGGATCTGAGCGAGAGGGAAAAGGAACTGGTGTTCCACGGTCCTCCCGAAAAGCATCATCTGGTTTATCACAACGAAACGACCAACGCGGTAGGGGAAATGGATTTCACCTATTTCAACGCGGTCTATACGGTGGAAAACGCGCTGTCCCACGTCAAGGACGAAAAGGGCATGAAGCGCGTGGAGAAATTTCTGAGCGTCGGCCCGTGCCCGGCCTGCGGCGGAAGCCGTCTGTCCGAGCAGGCCCGCGTCCCGCAGATCCGGGGGCTCAACCTGGCCGATGTGTGCCGGATGCCCCTGGGGGATCTGGTCCGCTGGGTGGACGGAGTCCCGGGGACGCTGCCCGGGGAAGTACAGAATATGGCCCGGAGCATTGCGGATTCCTTTTTGCATACCGCGGCCCGGCTGATGGACCTGGGACTGTCCTACCTGTCCCTGGACCGGGAGGCTTCCACGCTTTCGACCGGAGAGCGCCAGCGTATGCAGCTGGCCCGGGCGGTGCGGAACCGCACGACGGGCGTCATGTACGTCCTGGACGAACCCTCCATCGGACTGCATCCGGTGAATCTCAAGGGCGTTATCTCGGTGATGGACGACCTGGTCCGGGACGGAAACTCGGTGATTCTGGTGGATCACGACGTGCAGATGCTCCGGCACGCGGACGAACTGATCGAGATGGGTCCGGGCGCAGGAAAGAACGGCGGACGTGTCGTCGCCCAGGGAACGGTGGCCCGGCTGGAAGAGAATCCGGACTCGCGGATCGGAGGATACCTGTGCGGAAAAAAGAGGGTGGAAAACCGGCCGGTCCTGTCGCCCGATGAACTGTTCCGAAACGGCGCGATTGAACTGGAAACCGGACCTTTGCATACGGTAAAGCCGCTGTCGGTCCGCTTCCCGGTGGGACGGCTGAACGCGGTCAGCGGCGTTTCGGGGTCCGGGAAGACCACCCTGATACTGGAAAGCCTGGTTGCGGCGTTCGACGCGCGTGCCAAAGGGGAAAAGATTCCCTCCCACGTCCTGCGTCTGGATGCGCCGCAGATTGAACGGGTGCGCCTGATCGACGCCACGCCGATCGGAATCAACGTACGTTCCACGGTCGCGACCTATGCTGACGTGCACGACGAACTGCGCCGCATATACGCCAGACTCGACGAGGCAAAGAAGAAAGGATACCGGGCCGGAGATTTTTCGTACAATACGGGCTCGCTGCGCTGTCCGGTCTGCGACGGCGTGGGGACGATCTCCCTGGACGTGCAGTTTTTGCCCGACGTGGAGATCCCCTGTCCCGAATGCAAGGGCTCCCGCTATTCCAAGGACGCGCAGACGGTCCGCCTGAAAAGGAAAGGGGACGAAGGTCCGGGGCTTTCCATGCCCGAGCTGATGCGCTGCTCGGTCGACGAGGCCATGGAACATTGCCGGGATCTGCCCCAGGTATACCGAAAACTCGAAGTGCTGTCCTCCCTGGGACTGGGCTATCTGACCCTGGGAGAGGCGACGCCCAATCTGTCGGGCGGTGAGGCCCAGCGTCTGAAACTGGCGAGCGAAATGGGGCACGGTCAGGCCGGAAGCGTCTTTGTGTTCGACGAGCCGACCATCGGGCTGCACCCCGATGACGTAAGTTCGCTTCTCGGCGTGTTCCGCAGCCTGATTGACAGGGGTGCGACTCTCATTGTCATCGAGCACGACCCCGACATCCTGCTCAACGCCGACTATTGCGTGGACATGGGTCCGGGCGGAGGCGAAGAGGGCGGGCGCGTCGTGGTATGCGGAACGCCCGAACAGCTCATGGACGAGGAGAGCAGCCTGACCGGACGCTGCCTGAAAGAGTTTTGCGCCGGCAGAAACAACAGAGACTAGAAACAGGAAAAGAGAGACATATGGGAACCTTTGAAAGCCTGGAACAGGCAAGGGAATATTTCAAGAACGACCGCTATGCCATGACAAGCGGTATGCATCTGGACGAGCTGTACGAGGACGGATCCTGCCTTTGCAGCATGACCCTGACCGATCAGCACAAAAACGCGCTGGGGGGCGTCATGGGCGGCGTTATCTATACGCTGGCGGATTTCGCGTTTGCGGTGGCATGCAACCAGCGGCACCGGCCCACGGTTGCCCTGGAGGTCAACATGCATTATCTGAGCATGCCCCGGGGAGAGCATCTCTATGCCCGCGCCGCCTGCCTGAAGGACGGCCGGAATACCTGCCTGTATCAGGTCCGCCTGACGGACGACACGGGCAGGGAAGTCGCTCTTTTCGTCGGAACGGGTTTCAAACTTGACCCGGAGCAGAAAAAACAGGAACATGCAAAATAAGAACCGGATGGCAAACGGGGTTGACCGGGACGGAACGTTTTTCCGTATTTACGAAGCGGTAAAGCGGATACCGCGGGGGAGCGTCACCACGTACGGCCGGGTCGCGGCCATGGCGGGCAATCCCCGCATGAGCCGGATCGTCGGCTACGCGCTGCACGTCAATCCCGCCCCCGGCGTCATCCCCTGTCACAGGGTGGTGAACCGGGAAGGGCGCCTGGCGCCCGCGTTCGCTTTCGGAGGCCCGCAGGTGCAGGAACAGCTGCTGCGGGACGAGGGGGTAGAAGTCAGGGACGGATTCGTGGATCTGGACCGATATCTTTGGAAAGAGGAAAGGCCAAACGCAGATGAGACAGATGGCAAGGATTAAGGACAATATCACCGACTGGCGCAAGAGGAGGCTCGAGTCTCCGCACATCATCGTCGGTTGTTTCGTGCTGCTGATTCTGGCCGGGACGCTGCTGCTTCTGTTGCCCGTCGCGACGGCGGAAGGGGAGAAGACGACCTT
This sequence comes from Clostridia bacterium, assembly GCA_017455185.1. Lineage (GTDB taxonomy): Bacteria > Bacillota > Clostridia > Oscillospirales > CAG-272 > RUG14240. The sequence goes on along the minus strand of JAFTBN010000049.1, from coordinate 47,835 downwards.
TCTGACTGCTTTCTTCACCTCGACCACTTCGGTCTGCGTGACAGGGCTTACCGTGGTTCCGACGTTTTCCCACTGGACGCTGTTCGGGCAGATCGTCATTCTGCTCCTGATTCAGGCGGGAGGCTTTGGCATGGTGACCATGGCCTCGTTCATCCTGACGCTGCTGCGGCGCAGGCTGTCCCTGCGCTTCATGATGCTGATGCAGGACAATTTCAACCTGACGACTTTCGAAGGGCTCGGGAATTTTGTGCGCCGGCTTGTGCGCGACACGTTCATCGTCGAGGGCCTGGGAGCCGGCCTTCTGATGATCCGCCTTGTCCCCCGGTTCGGGGCAAAGGGAGTCTGGTATTCGGTCTTCAATTCGGTTTCCTCGTTCTGCAACGCCGGGCTGGACTTGTTCGGGAACGACAGTCTGACCTTCATCCGGGACGACGCGTTCTTCCTGATTGTGACCATGGCGCTGATTGTGCTGGGAGGGCTTGGATTCGTCTTCTGGTTCGACTGGCTGAACAAGAGCCGGGAAGCGATCAAGGGAAGAAAGAGTCCGCTTCATTTCTTCCGAAAACTGAGTGAGAACACCAAGGGAATCCTTGTCATGACCCTGATTCTCATTGTGGGAGGAGCCGGGCTTGTGTTCCTGCTGGAGCACGACAATCCCGCGACGCTGGGCGGTCTGTCGGGCGGGCAGAAGGTTCTGCAAAGTTTCTTCCAGTCCGTGACCTGGCGTACGGCCGGCTTCTTTACGATCCCGCAGGAGGGACTGCGGTCCGCCACGGCGGTCATCGGGCTGTTGTTCATGTTCATCGGCGGTTCGCCCGTCGGTATGGCGGGCGGCGTCAAGACCATGACGGTCCTGATCCTTCTGATGAACGCGCTGGCGTTCGTGCGGGGGCGCAAGCACGCGGTGCTCCACAAGCGGCTGATTTCCTACGACCTGATCGTCAAGGCCGCCGCGATTGTCACCGTGTCGCTGCTGGTGACCATCCTGGGTTCGATTCTGCTGCTTGCCACCAACGATTTGCCGGTGATGCATGTGCTGTACGAGATGTTTTCCGCGACCGGAACGGTGGGGCTTTCGCAGGGCGTGACTCCGCTGCTCAATTCGGTCGGGCAGGTGATTGTCATCCTTTCGATGTTTTTAGGCCGGATCGGGCCGATTACGATTGTTTTGTTCTTTGAGGCCGGACGCTCCAAGAGGGACGCGGTAGTGGTCGCAAAGGGGAATTTCACGGTTGGATAGTAAAGGGGAAAGAAGATGAGCAACAAGACATTTGCGGTATTGGGCATGGGAAGGTTCGGCATGGGAATTGCGCTCGAACTTTCCAAACTGGGCGCCCAGGTGATGGTGGCGGACCACAACGAGGACCTGATCGACCAGGTCAAGGACCAGGTGGAACGCGCGGTGCTGTGCGACCTTTCGGATCCGATGTCTCTCAAGAAACTGGGCCTGGCCCAGATGGACACGGTCCTTGTGACCATGGCGTCCAATCTGGAATCCAGCATCATGTGCTGCATGATCGCCAAGGAGTCCGGCGTCGGGCGGATCGTGGCCAAGGCGCGCAACGTCCGTATGGGCGATATCCTGACGCGCGTCGGCGCGGATGAAATCATCTATCCCGAGGAGGAGAGCGCCAAGCGGAATGCCATCCGCCTGTATTCCAACGAAATCCGGGACTTCTTCAACATCCAGGACGCGCTGTCCCTGATTGAAGTGGTTCCGCGCAGCGCCTGGGTGAACCACTCGCTGCTCGAACTCGAACTCCGTAAAAAATACGGTATCAACGTCATCGGAATCAAGGTCAAGGGCAAGATCATGGGAAATCCGGATCCTGACCGGCGGATCGAAAAGGACGACACGCTGCTCATCATCATGAACAAGTCCGACGTGTCCAAGGTCTTCTAGGAGTCCGGGATGAAGTGGTACTTTGTTGTATTGACCGTTCTCGGCGGGCTTGTCGGTCTGTTTCTCCTTTACGTGCTTCTTGTCATCGTCAGCTCGCTGTTCGTGGACAAAAACAGGATTTACGCTAAGAGAAGCGCATACTATTGGTGGATTATGCAGTCGGCCCTTTTCTTCGTGATGCGCGTCGCGCGCGTGCGGATGCACCTGACCGGAACGGAACGAATACCGAAGGACGGGCGCTTCTATCTGGTTTCCAACCACCGGTCCGTGTTCGACCCGATGATTGCCATCCGGTATCTGCGCCGCTTCCGCCTGGTGTTCATTTCCAAGGAGGAGAATCTGAAAATTCCCGTGGCCGGAGCGATCATGCGCCGGTGCAACTGCCTGCCCATCGACCGCAACAGCCTCAAGCAGTCTCTCTACATCTTCCAGAAAGGGAAGCAGCTGATTGAGTCGGACGTGGTCAGTCTGGGCGTGTATCCCGAGGGAACCCGTTCCAAAACCGGGGAACTTCTTCCGTTCCACGAAGGCAGTCTCTATCCTGCCTTCCGGGCCCCCTGTCCCGTGGTGGTCAGCGTCATCCGGGGCACGGAGCAGATCGGGCACAGGATGCCTTTCAAACGGACCGACGTTTATCTTGACATATTGGATGTGCTGCCCGCCTCGTATCTGGAGGGAAAGCCCATGGGACAGGTGAGCGACGAAATCCGCTCGGAGATGGAAGACTTTCTGAAAAGCAAAAAAGAACAATAAAGCAAAAGAACAGGAAAGGAATCGAAAGATGAAAAAGTATCAGGTAATGTACAACCCGCTGTCCGGAAACGGGACCGGGGAGCAGGCAATCGAAAAGCTGAAACAGGTTCTGCCGGACGACGAACTGATTCTGACGGACGTGATGAAGGTACAGGACATGAAGGCCTTCATCCTGGGTCTGCCCGAGGATACGGATCCCGTTCTGATCGGCGGGGACGGAACGCTGAATTTCCTGGCCAACGCGCTGGGCAACGAGAAGATGGAGCGCCCGATCTATTTCTTTCCTGCGGGCTCCGGCAACGACTTTTTGCGCGACATCGGGTATGCCGAGGACGGAAAGCCGGTGCAGGTCAACCCCTATCTGTGCGAATTGCCGACCGTCGTGATCGAGGGGGAATACAAGCATGAGATGCTCTTCATGAACGGCATCGGATACGGCATCGACGGATATTGCTGCGAGGAGGGCGACCGGATCCGCGCCAAGGGAACCAACAAGCCGATCAACTACACCGCCATCGCCATCAAGGGCCTTTTGTTCAAATACAAGCCCACTTCGGTCCGCTACCGCGTGGACGGAGGGGAATGGAAGGAATTCAAGAAGGTCTGGCTGGCTCCGACCATGAACGGCCGGTATTACGGCGGCGGCATACAGCCCGCGCCCCAGCAGGACCGGCTGAATCCCGAGAGAACGGTTTCCCTGATGGTCTTCCACGGAAAGGGCCGTCTGACTTCCCTGATGCGCTTCCCGTCCATCTTCGAAGGGAAGCACGTCAAATACACCGACATGATCGAAATCGAAAAAGGACATGACATCGAGGTGGAGTTCGACCGCCCGACCCCTTTGCAGGTTGACGGGGAAACCTTCCTCAAAGTCAGAAAATATACAGTTCACACCTACAGGAAGTGAGCGGAACAGAGGTTTATATGTATCGTTTGGGTATTGATCTGGGCGGCACGAACATCGCGGTCGGCCTGGTTGACAAGGATTGCAGGATTGTCGCGCAAAAAAGCGCCCCGACGCAGGTGGAACGGGGCGGAGAAGCCATCGTGGAAACGATGGCCGAACTGTGCCGGGCGGTGTGTGAAACGGCAGGCGTCCCCTTTGAGAAGGTGGAATCGGTCGGCGTCGCCGCGCCCGGAACCGTCAACCACACAACCGGTGTGGTGGAGTATGCGAACAATCTGCCGTTCCACCGCTTTCCTCTGGCACAGCTGCTGGGGGAGAAAATCCCCTGCGGGAACATCCACGTGGAAAACGACGCGAACGCGGCTGCCTGGGGTGAGGCGGTTGCCGGAGCGGCCAAGGGAACTTCCGACTCGGTCATGGTGACCCTGGGCACAGGCGTAGGCGGCGGAATCGTCATCGACGGAAAGGTCTATTCGGGCTTCAACTGTGCCGGAGCGGAGCTCGGGCATATGGTCATCGTGGCGGGCGGCAGGCCCTGCACCTGCGGACGCCGGGGCTGCTGGGAGGCATATTCCTCCGCGACTGCTTTGATTGCCATGACAAAGGAAAAAATGGAAGAGTGCCGGAAGACCGGCCGCGAAACCCTGCTCGAAGACCTGGCCCGGGAAAAAGGGAAAGTGTCCGGGCGGACCGCGTTTGACGGAATGCGCAAAGGGGATGCGGCCGCGCGCGAGGTGGTGGACGAGTATTGCTCGTATCTTGCCTGCGGCATCACCAACCTGGTCAACATCTTTCAGCCCGAGGTCCTTTCCATCGGCGGCGGTATCTCCAACGAGGGAGACGATCTGGTCAACCGCCTGATGGATACCATCCGCAAGGAACGTTACGGGGGCGACGTGGTGACACCCTGCCGCATCCGGGTGGCGCAGCTTAAGAACGACGCCGGCATCATCGGCGCCGCGATGCTGGGCACCGGGAAGGAGGAAGCCTGATGCAGCCCATTGACGTGGAGAGGGACCTGCTCGCCGGGGTTTACACCGACGAAAAAGGGGGAAAACTCCCGTATCGGTATTTTGTCCCTCTGGGGATGGAAAAGGACCGGAAGGTTCCGCTGCTTCTGTTTCTTCACGGCGCAGGCGAGCGGGGCGATGACAACCGGGCTCAGCTCAAGCACGTGGTCCGATCTCTCTTTGCCGATCCCGCCTCGCCGGTCTACTCGGGCCTTGTTCTCATTCCGCAATGCGCTGAAGGCGACACCTGGGTGAACAACGGGCTGCTCAAGGGCGCCTACCGTTCCGGACCCGAAAGCGAGCCTCTCAAAAAGCCCTCCCTGAACCGGGCAATGGCCGTATTGGGAGATTTTATGAGCCGTTATCCGGTCGACCCGGCCAGGGTCTACGTCATGGGCATTTCCATGGGCGGACACGGGACCTGGCATCTGCTCGGACACAACCCCGAACTGTTTGCCGCGGGCGTTCCGATCTGCGGGAGCGGGGATATGACGGTCGCGCCGGTCGTGGCGAAAAAGCCCGTTCATGCCTTCCATTCCTCGGATGACCCGGCGGTTCCGGTGAGCGGTTCGAGGGACATGGTGCAGGCCGTGCTCGACGCGGGAGGAAAAACGATGCGCTATACCGAATACAATTACGCGGGACACGGCTGCTGGGAAATCGCGGTCAACTCCTGGGGACTGTTGGACTGGCTGTACGCCCAAAGGCTGGACGGCTGATTGCAAAAAAAGAATCCGGAAGGTTCGTTCCTCCCGGATTCTTTCTATGCGCGCGGCTATTCCGTCTTATCCGAGCGCCTCGGCCAATACGTCGGACATCGAATAGAAGCCCGGGGCTAGGCCGGCCATGAAGGCGGCCGCCTTGAGCGCTCCGTCCGCGAACACCTCGCGGGAAGCCGCCTGATGGCTCAGGGTCAGCGTCTCGTTCTCTCCGCAGAAGAGCACTTCGTGCTCGCCGACGATGTTGCCTCCTCGGACCGAGGAAATCCCGATTTCCCGTTTGTTCCGTTCCCGGCGGACCGAGTGACGGTCGAAGACGTAGTCCTTTCCGCCTTCGAACTGTTCCGCTGCGGCGTCGGCCAGCATCAGGGCGGTCCCGCTGGGCGCGTCCAGTTTCTTGTTGTGATGCTTTTCGATGATTTCCACGTCGAAGTCCTCGCCCAGGACCGCGGCCGCTTTCTTTACCAGCTCGAGCAGCAGGTTTACGCCCAGGGACATGTTACCCGAGCGGAAGACCGCGACCTCCTTGGAAGTCTGCGTCAGAAGTTCCAGTTCTTCCTCGGTGTGCCCGGTGGAGCAGACGACAAGGGGAACCCGGTTTGCTTTGGCATAGGCGCAAAGGGAGGGCAGGGCGCTGTGGTGAGAGAAATCCACCAATACGTCCGCGCGTTCCCGCACTTGTTCAACCGAGGGATAAACCGGGAAGGAACATTGGGCCGGGGCTATATCCACGCCGGCCGTGACGGTGAAAGCATCCGCATGCCGGGCGACTGCGCTCTGAACGGCTTTTCCCATGCGGCCGTTGCAGCCGCAAAGCAGAATGGAGACAGGATTCATACCTTCCTCCTTTATACCCGGAATCCGTACCGCGCAAGGATGGCAATCAGTTTGGCCCGGTTGTCCTCTTCCATTTCACACAGCGGCAGGCGCATTTCCTCCCGGCACATTCCGAGCAGACCCATAGCGGTTTTGACCGGAATGGGGTTGACTTCGCTGAAGAGCGCGTTGATCAGGGGGAGATAGTACAGCTGCAGATCCCGGCTGCGTTTGACGTCTCCGTCGAACCAGGCCTGGCAGATGTCGTGCGTCTGGCGGGGCAGAATGTTGGACAGGACCGAAATGACCCCGATGCCGCCCAGAGACAGAATGGGGACAATCTGGTCGTCGTTGCCCGAATAGATGTCCAGCGCGTCCCCGCATTCGCAGGCAATCTGCGCAATCTGGCTCAGATTCCCCGAGGCTTCCTTGACTGCCACGATCCGCTCGTGCTTGGCCAGTTCCCGGTAGACCGGCAGGGTGATGTTGCACCCGGTCCGGGAGGGAACGTTGTACAGGATGCAGGGCAGACGGGTGCTGTCCGCGGTTTTGACGAAACTTTTGACAAGACCTTTCGGCGTTGCTTTGTTGTAATACGGGGTGACCAGAAGCAGCGCGTCGCAGCCCACCTCCTCGGCGTACCGGGAGAGCGTGATGGCGTAATCGGTGTCGTTGGACCCGGTTCCCGCGATGACAGGCACGCGCCCCGCGACCTTTTCGGCCGCGAATTTGAGCACCTGGCAGTGTTCCTCATGGGACAGTGTGGCGCCCTCGCCGGTAGTGCCGGCGACGACCAGCGCGTCAATCCCGTTCTGAATCTGGTCTTCGAGCAGCGCTCCGAAGGCTGCGTAATCGACCGCTCCGTCGGCAAACGGCGTTACGATGGCGCTTGCCGCTCCTTTGAAAATGCTCGGTTTGAGTTGACTCATTCGTTTTTCCTCTTTTCCGCATCCGGGCAAACCGGTCCGGACGCCCTGACCCATATCCGCTTCCGCACATCTTCAACCCGCCAGAAAAACAAAAAACTGGTTGAAAACCAGCTGTCCTTGTACTATAATAGAGAAGATATGCGGCTTGGCAAACGGCCGCCCTTTCTCACCATACAAAACAGATAGCTCTCCATCTAGCAAAAGCTTCGACGACAGTATAACGGTTATGCGCCGTTCTACCAACCGAAAAGATGCCACATCTTTTCGATTTCGGCGATTCGTCCTCGTTCCCGCGTCACGGATGGTGGCCATCTCGGCAGGGTCCGGTGGCGATTCGCGCCTCTATCGGAAGTATATATGTGTTCTTGCGAGTATGATAGCACAAATGAAATTGTTTGTCAATGGGATTTTCCAATCTGATGCAAAGGACCCGGCAAGACCGGGGAAGAGACAGAGATGATAGTGAACGAAAGAATACCGACCGATCTGAAAACCAGCGATTTTCAATACGATCTGCCGGAGGAACTCATCGCGCAGCATCCCGCCGATCCGCGGGACAGCGCAAGACTTATGGTGCTCAACCGCAAAGCGGGGACCCTGGAGCACCGGATCTTTCGGGATGTGCTTTCCTACATCCGTCCGGGCGACGTGCTGGTCGTGAACGATTCCAGGGTCATTCCGGCACGCCTGTACGGAACCGTGGCAGACAGACCCGAGGCGAATATGGAAATGCTGCTTTTGCGCGAGCGCGACCGCTATGTGTGGGAGGTGCTCGTCAAGCCGGGCAAGAGAGCCCGGGTCGGCATGGAGCTCGTCTTCGGGGACGGATTGCTCCGGGACGTGGTGGAGGACATCGTCGAAGAGGGGAACCGGATGGTCCGTTTTTCCTTCGACGAGACCCGGTTCGGCTCCTTGTACGAGGTGTTTGACAAGGTCGGGATGATGCCTTTACCGCCTTATATAACGGAAAAATTAAAAAATAACGATGATTATCAGACGGTCTATGCCCGCGAAAACGGGTCGGCGGCCGCCCCGACCGCTGGCCTCCATTTCACCACTGAACTGCTGGAGCAGGTGAAGGCGAAGGGAGCCGAGGTCGTGTCGGTCCTGCTGCACGTCGGACTCGGCACGTTCCGCCCGGTCAAGGAGGAGCGCATCGAGGACCATCTGATGCACACCGAGTGGATTTCGGTCTCCAAGGAGGCCGCCGACCGGATCAACGCCCGGCGCGCGGCGGGAGGACGGATCATCTGCGTCGGAACCACGTCCTGCCGGACGCTCGAGAGCGTGGCGGATGAGCAGGGCCGGATTGTGCCCTATTCCGGAGAGACGGGCATTTTCATCTACCCGGGCTACCGGTTCCGGGCCGTGGACGCCCTGATTACGAATTTTCATCTGCCGCAGTCCACGCTGCTGATGCTCGTGTCCGCGTTTGCCGGAAAGGATTTCGTGATGGATGCATACCGGTGCGCGGTCCGGGAGAAATACCGTTTCTTTTCCTTCGGCGACGCGATGCTGATATGTTGAAAATTCAACATAATGCGAATATATAGTTGACAAATGCGCATAATATGAGCATAACAAAAACGAAGGTAGGTGATGATATGCCTAAAGTATCAACCAATATCACGATTGATGCTGACACAAAGAAAAAAGCGCAGGAATTGCTTTCTGATTTCGGTATGGATCTTTCTACCGCTGTCAATATTTTCTTGAAACAAATGGTTTATGAAGGGGCGTTCCCGTTCACCATCACAAGGGAGGTACCTAACGCCGTGACGCTTGCGGCAATGAAAGAAACCGAAGAAATGAGACACCACCCGGAAAAGTATAAATCCTATCGAGACGTCGATCAGATGATGGAGGATATTCTCGGCGAAGTATGAGGTCAAGCCTTCTATCTTGTATCTTTCCAGAACAGGTACTCACAGCGACCTGTTTTGATGATTCGGCATGGCTTTTGTGCCGAAATGCCTTTTACCGATCGGTCCTATCCTATAAGCCGTCATCTTCGGCGACGCGATGCTGATTCTTTGACCGCTTCTTACCATTATCCCCTACAGGAGGTTTTGCCATGAATCGAATTCCCATTCGGGCCCTGGTCGGTCCGACGGCGGGCGGAAAAACGGCTTTCGCGCTTGCCTATGCCGCGTCGCGTCCGGTTGAAATCGTTCTGTGCGACTCCATGCAGATCTACCGCGACATGCCCATCGGCACGGCGGCTCCCACGGCCGAGGAGCAGGCGTCGGTGCCGCACCGGCTGTGCGGGACGCTGGACCCAAAAGTGCCTTTTTCGGTCGGGGAGTATGTGACCCTGGCATCGCGCGAAATCGGACAGATCCGGGAAAGAGGCAAAATCCCGCTTCTGGTCGGGGGAACCGGCCTGTATCTGGACCGGCTGCTCTGGGGCGGCGTTTCCGGGCCCGAAATCCGGGACGAGGCGTTCCGCCGGGAGGCCGAGGTCTTTGCGGAACGGAACGGCAACGAGGCGCTGCACCGCAGACTGGCCGAAGTGGACCCCGAAGCGGCCGCGGCCATCCATCCCAACAACCGCAAGCGGGTCATCCGGGCGCTGGAGATGTACCGCCTGACCGGGACGACCAAAACAAACTGGGACGAGAAGAGCCGGGAAAACTTTGCCGAGTCGGACGCCCGGGTGGTCTGCCTGGACTATCACTGCCGCGAGACCCTTCGGGCAAGGATCAGGGAACGGGTGGACCGGATGCTGGGAGAGGGGCTTCTGGAGGAGACCGAGGCGCTTCTTCGCGCCGGCGTGTTCGAGTCGAACGCGACCGCGGCCCAGGCCATCGGATACAAGGAAATGCTGCCCTGTCTTACGGGGCAGGCGAGTCTTGAGGAGTGCCGGGAGAGGCTGATCCTTTCCACCGGGCAGTACGCCAAGCGCCAGCAGACCTGGTTCCGGGCCAAGTCCTATATCCGTTTTGTGTACGCAGACCGGGAGGACGGGACCCTGCGGGGCGCCCGTGACGTGGAACGGGATATTGAACAGATTTTTGACGGCGGGAGCGGGACGTGATGTCCGGCCCCCCGTCTTTTTTTGCGTGCGCGGACGCCGAAATATGCGCATTTGGGGTTTTCAAACCGGCCCTTGTGTGATAGAATACAGAGAGAATATATGTAAGTTGAAGGGAGGAGAGCGTATGCAGCAGAAACAGCCGGTCCGGCTGAGCCGTCCGGGACGGATCGCGGCTTGCGCGGTCTTCCTCCTACTGGCGTTTTTCCTTCTCAACGCGGCGGGCGTGTTCGCCCCGGCCGTGTCGGTCGCGAGCGCGACCCTGACGACCAGCGAGAACAGCCTGAGCGGAACCGGGTATCTGTTCCGGACCGAAACCGTGCTCCGGACCGACCGGGAGGGAGCCGTCACCTACGAGGTCCAGAGCGGGGAAAAGGTCGCGACGGCCACCCGGCTCGGAACCATCTATACGGGCGCTTCGGGCCAGGAAGCCGGAGAGGATCTGCAAAGAAATCTTTCGGTGATCCAGAACCAGATCATGGTCCTGCAGGAAGCGCTTAAGGGCGGGGTCAACCTGTCCGAACTCGACCGGACCAATTACAGGATCCGCCAGGCCTGCCTGGACACCCGCTTTGCGCTGTCCGAGGACAATCTGGCCACGGCGCAGAACGCAAAGAACAACCTGCTTGTCCACATGACCCGCCGGGAGCTGATGGTCAGCCAGGAACAGACGGCCGAACAGAGGTTGGAGAGCTTGCGGGCCGAGCTGGACCGGACCGTGAAGGAATACAGCGAGAGCGGCGTGGATTTCTACAACTCGACGCTCTACGGGCCCGACGGGGCCAATCCGGGCAATTTTTCCATGGCGGGGGAATACACCATGCCGGACGACGGCATTCCCGGGGAGGCGCTGAGCTTCGCGACCGGAAGCGGTTATTTCTACCGGGCAGCCGAGGTGGACGGGTTCGAGTCCCTGTTCTCCTCCTCGCAGATTGCCTCGCTGACCCCGTTCAAACTCAAAATGCTCATCGATTCCCAGAGCGGAACCCTCTCGCCCTCAAAGGAGGGGGATTCGGCTGCGGGGCAGGTGATCGGGAAGATCGTCTCCTCGCCGCTGTGGTACGTCGCGGTGCCGCTGGAGGCCGACGTGCTGACCCTGAAGGACGCTTACGGGGACTTTGCCGGATGGCAGGTCGAGGTGGACGGGCGGATTGCCTGCGTGGCGTATCCCCACCAGATTTTCTATCTGACCTTTGACGAAATGGCTTCCACGCCCGTACGCATGGAACTCAACCGCGTGCTGTTCTCCGAGACCGACGGGGCCGTGATGGTGTTCGAGACCTCGGTCATGCCCTCGGGCTTCCACTACACAAGGGCCCAGGCCGTACGGATCCGTCTGTCGGATACCTCGGGCTACCACGTGCCCCGGAAAGTGATTCAGTATGTGGACGGAAAACCGGGTGTGTACGTGCTCGACGGGAGCGTGGTGCGCTTCCGACGGATCACCGTTCTCTACGAGGGGGACGGATACGTCATCGCCGAGGAACGCACGGCCAAAGAAGCCCGGTACGCCCAGTACAGCGAGGTGCTCAGGACGGGCGGAGATGAGGCAAAGGCTCTGTCTTATCTCCACGAGGGGGATTTGGACTTCGGGGACTTTCTCAACCTCAACGACCAGATCATTACGTACGGGCGCAACCTGTACGACGGAAAGATTCTGAAATAGGTGAAACATGGATAATATCAACGATTATTCGTATATCGCCCGGCAGACCGGAAAGGTCCGGCAGGGCATAAGGGAGGCGGCAAAGCAGGCCGGACGGGATGAGTCCGACGTCACCCTGGTCGCGGCGGTCAAGTACGCGGACGACGGGGAAATCGCCTATCTGTGCGGGCCGGGGGGCGTCCGGGACGTCGGGGAGAACCGGGTCCAGCAGCTCCTGGCGCACTACGAGGCCCTTCCGAACAGGGACGAAGTGCGGTTCCATTTTATAGGGACATTGCAGAAGAACAAGGTCAAGTACCTGATCGGCAAGGTCTGCATGATCCATTCGGTCGACTCGGCCGAGCTGGCGCAGGAAATCGAGCGGCGGTGCGAAAAGGCCGGGTGCACGATGGACGTGCTGGTGGAAATCAACTCGGGACGCGAGGAAAACAAGAGCGGGGTGATGCCCGAGCAGGCCGGGGAACTGTGCCTGGCGATCGCCGGGATGTCTCACCTGAGGCTGCGCGGATTCATGACCATGGCCCCGGTGTGCCAAAGCGCCGGGGAATATCGCAATTATTTTCGCGAAACTTATCGACTTTGCCTTGACATCTGGACTGAAAAACTGCATAATATAGAAAGACCTGTATTTTCTATGGGGATGTCCCAGAGCTACCGGGAGGCAATCCTGGAGGGGGCTACGATGGTCCGGGTGGGCCGGACCCTGTTTGACCGTTCCGGTTCGGAAGAAAATGAAGAAACGACTGTAAATGGAGGGGCATGATGTCTATACTGGATAAGATTTTCGGCACAGGCAAAAAGAACAACGCGGAAGCCGACGACGCATACAACGGAACCTATTACGGCGGAGCCGAGGAATTCGGCCAGGGAAGCGAAGCGGATCCCATGGATGATTTCGACGAACCCGAGGAAGAGCCCGCTCCGGCGCCCGTGCAGACCGTGAAACCGGCTGTCGCGCCCGCACCCGCACCCGCTCCGGCTCCTGCTCCCGCACCGGCCAGGGCGGAACACGTTTCCCTGAAACTGGTCAAGCCCATCAAGCCGAACGAGGCCATGAATTTCGTGGACCTGCTCCGGGAGAACTGCATCGTCGTCATCGACATCAGCGCCATGAACCATGAAAACGCCCTGCGTTTCGTGGACTTCCTTTCGGGCGCGGTGTACGCGCTGGACGCGGATCTGAAGAAGACCAACCAGAATACCCTGGTTGCCGCTCCGAAAGGCGTGGACATCAGTTCCATGATCCAGAAAAATGCTCCGGCTGCCAATTCGGCAGAAGGGGATGAGGAAGAGTAACACGGGGAAGGAGAACGTCCGTGAATGAGGTTTTGCTGACGGTCGGGCAGGTTCTGGCCCGGACGGTCATGGTGGTGCTCGGCCTTTTGCAGTTCGCGCTGCTGATCCGGGCCGTGTTGTCGTGGTTTACCGATGAGGATAACAAGATTTCGGCTTTCATGACGTTTATCACCGAGCCGGTGATTCTGCCGTTCCGCAAGCTGTTTTACAAAATGAACTGGTTTCAGTCCACCCCGATGGACGTGCCTTTTCTGGCGGCGGTCCTGTTTCTGTGGCTCCTGGAACTGATCCTGGGGTTTGTCTCTTTCTGAGGGCGCCCCGGCAATGCGATACAATGAAACGGCGGTTTTCCTTCCGGGTCCGCCGTGGATTTCTTTTTGCGCGCACCCGCGCACGTGCGTACGCGAGGCGCGAGTCCCGGAAGAGTTGCAACGTAAAAATACCGTTAAAAAACATTGAAGCATAGATGGAGAAGAACAATGGCAAAGGATTATACCGAATCTTTAAACTTACCGACCACAGACTTTGCGATGCGCGCCAATCTGCCGCAGCGCGAGCCCGAACTGCTCAGGTACTGGAACGAGCTCAATCTGTACAAGACCATGCTGCAGAAGAACGAAGGAAAGCCTTCTTTCGTCCTGCATGACGGCCCTCCCTTTTCCAACGGGAACATTCACATGGGGACGGCGCTCAACAAGATCCTGAAAGATTTCATCAACAAATCCAAGACGATGGAAGGGTTCTATACGCCCTACATCCCGGGCTGGGATAACCACGGTATGCCGATCGAGTCGGCGATCATCAAGAAGAACAAGATCGACCGCAAGAAGATGTCCATCCCGGATTTCAGAAGCAAATGCTTCGAGTTTGCCACCAACTTCGTGAACATCCAGCGGGATCAGTTCATCCGTCTGGGCGTGACCGGCGACTGGGAGAACCCTTATCTGACCATGGATCCCTCGTTCGAGGCGCGCGAAGTCCGCGTGTTCGGCGAGATGTACAAGAAGGGGTATATCTACAAGGGAATGAAGCCGGTGTACTGGTGCCCCAAGGACGAGACGGCGCTGGCCGAGGCCGAAATCGAATACAACACCGACAAAGTCAAATCCATCTACGTCAAATTCCGCGTCACCAAGGACAAGGGCCTTCTGGAAGGCCTGGATCTCGACCGGACCTACGTCGTCATCTGGACGACGACCACCTGGACGCTCCCGGGCAACATGGCCATCGCGGTCCAGCCCGAGGCCGACTACGTCGTGGCGCAGGTCGACGGGGAGAACCTGATCGTGGCCGAGGCGCTGCTGGAGAACGTGATGGCGGCGGCAGGCAAAACGGATTACAAGGTCCTGCGCAAACTGCGCGGTGCCGATATGGAATACATGTCCACCCGGCATCCGTTCCTGGACCGGGATTCCATGGTGGTCACCGCGGATTACGTGACCATGGATTCGGGTACGGGCTGCGTGCACACCGCTCCCGGATTCGGCGCGGACGACTTTGAAACCGGCAAACGGTATCATATGGATATCCTGGTGCCGGTGGACGACCGCGGATACCAGACCGCCGAGGCCGGCAAGTACGCGGGCCTGAGCTATGCCGAATCCAACGAAGTGATTTTCAACGACCTGCAGCAAAGCGGCGCGCTCTTCGCCTATTCCGAGATGGAGCACGAATATCCGCATTGCTGGAGATGCAAGAACCCGATCATCTTCCGCGCAACCCCGCAGTGGTTCTGCTCGGTCGAAGCGTTCAAGGAAGAGGCGGTCGAGGCCTGCCGGAAGGTCAACTGGATTCCCGCCTGGGGCGAGGACCGCATCATCCAGATGGTCCGCGAGAGAGCCGACTGGTGCATTTCCCGTCAGAGACATTGGGGTCTGCCGATCCCGGTCTTCTACTGCCGCGACTGCGGCAAGCCGGTCTGCACCGACGAAACCATCGGCCGCGTGTCCGAACTGTTCGGACAGAAAGGATCCAACTGCTGGTTCGAAATGGAAGCCGAAGACCTTCTTCCGAAGGATTTCGCCTGCCCGTATTGCGGCTCGCATTCGTTCACCAAGGAGACCAATACGCTGGACGGCTGGTTCGACTCGGGCTCTTCGCACTTTGCCGTGCTGGAGGGACGCAAGGAAGACAAGGTCAGCTGGCCGGCCGATCTGTACCTGGAAGGCGGCGACCAATACCGCGGCTGGTTCCAGTCTTCGCTTTTGACCGCCGTGGGAGCCAAAGGGGAGGGCGCGCCCTACCGTTCGGTCCTGACGCACGGCTGGACCGTGGACGGTGAAGGCAAGGCCATGCACAAATCTCTGGGCAACACCGTAAGCCCGGATGAGATGGTGGCTAAATACGGCGCGGACCTGGTTCGCATGTGGGCCGCTTCGAGCGACTACCACGTGGACGTCCGCTGCTCGGACGCCATCTTCAAGCAGCTTTCGGACGTGTACCGCAAGATCCGCAATACCATCCGGATTATGCTGGCCAACCTGAATGATTTCAATCCGGACACCGATACGGTCCGCGAGGAAGATCTGCTCGAACTCGACCGGTGGATGATCGCCCGGACCAACGAGGTGGTGCGCGAAGCGCGCAGGGCCTATGACACCTATGAGTTCCACGTGGCTTACCACGCGCTCAACCGGTTCTGCACCATCGACATTTCCAAACTGTACATCGATATCACCAAGGACCGTATGTACACCGGAGGCCGCGATAGCGTACAGCGCCGTTCGGGGCAGACCGCTTTGTATTATGTCCTTTCCAGACTGGTCCGGCTCCTGGCTCCGATGATCGTCTTCACGGCCGAGGAAGTATGGCGCGTCATGCCGCACAAGGCGGTCGACGACACGAGAAGCGTATTCCTCAACGAGCTGCCGTCCTACGACGAGGCGCTGGCCGGACGTCAGGCTGAGGTCCTTGCCCGCTGGAACGAACTGTTCGATTTGCGGGACGACGTCATGAAGGCGCTCGAGCTGGCCAGAGCCGACAAGAAGATCGGCAAATCGCTGGATGCCAAGGTCGCCATCTACGTATCGGATGACGCGCTGGCCGATAAGCTGGAGTCCTTCGGCGACGAACTGGCAACCGTCTTCATCACCTCTGGCGCCTGCGTGGTGCGCGGGAAAGCGCCCGAAGGTGCCTTCAGCGAGACCGTATCGGGCATCGCCGTGTCGGTTGAACCGGCGGACGGTGAGAAATGCGACCGCTGCTGGAGTTTCTCCACGGTCGGACTGCACACCGAGGACGGCGGATTCCTGTGCGAGAAATGCCGCAGGATACTCAGACTGTAATCAGATCCCGCACCGGCGCCCGGGCGCCGTGGGGAAAGAAAGGAGGCGCCCATTTGATCCTGTTCGCTGTTGTCATCGCGGCGGTGATTGCGGTCGACCAGATTTCCAAGATTCTGGTGGTCCAGAACATGGAAGAGCTTGAGTCGGTCGACCTCATCCCGCATGTATTTCGTCTGACCTATATTCATAACGAAGGCGCCGCGTTCGGCATGCTGTCCGACCATCGCTGGGTTTTCATGGTGATTTCCACCATTGCCTTGCTGGCCCTGACGGTCTATCTGTACCGGAGCCGCAAAGATTCCAAGTGGTTTACCATTCCGCTGTCCCTGATCATCGGCGGAGGCGTTGCCAATATGATCGACCGCATACGACTCAACTATGTGGTGGATTTCTGTGATTTCTATCTGTTCCCGTTCTGGAAATGGATTTTCAATATCGCGGACGCCTGCGTGGTGGTCGGTGCGATGATCATCATCGTCTATCTTCTGATCCGTTTGATCAGGGAATTCAGAAAGAAAGGGGCGCAGGGAACCGGGGACGCGCAAAACGCGCCAACCGAACCAATCCCGGCGGCAGGCCCGGAGTCCGACGCGGGCGAAGAGACTTATGCCGACGCGCAGCCTTCCGAAACGGAAGAGCCCGGACCCGAATCGGAATCCGGGTCTGAACCGGAGACGGAAGAAGAAAAGAAACAACCGGAGGACGGACCGGCCGGGGAGGACCCGGAAGATCCGGAGCAGGATGCCTGAGCCCGAAGACTTCGGCCTGTACGACGGGCCGGATCTGCCCGAGGACGCAACGTCCGATCTTCCTCAGACTTTTGAGGTGGAACCGGAGGCCGCGGGGGAACGCCTGGACAGCTGGCTGGCGAAAAAGTCCGGCCTTTCGAGGAACCGGGTGGCGCACTGGCTCGAAGAGGGCCGGGTGAGCCTTGGGGGCCTGCCGCAGGACAAAAAGGTCCGGGTGGAACCCGGGCAGATCTATCTTGTCCTCATTCCGCCCCTGCAGGACGCACAGGTCGAACCCGAAGACATAGCGCTGGACATCGTGTACGAGGACGGGGACATCCTTGTGGTGAACAAACCTGTGGGGATGGTGGTCCATCCCGCACCGGGCAACGAAAAGGGAACGCTGGTCAACGCGCTGCTTTTCCATTGCCGGGATTCTCTCTCGGGCATCGGGGGCGTCGCAAGACCCGGAATCGTGCACCGGATTGACAAGGACACAAGCGGCCTTTTGGTCGTGGCCAAGAACGACGCGGCGCACGCGGCTCTCTCCGAACAGCTCAAAACGCATACGCTGGCCCGGGTGTATCACGCTTTGTGCGTGGGACACATGAGGGAGGCGTGCGGAACCGTACACGAACCGATCGGCCGCAATCCCCAGGACCGCAAAAAGATGGCCGTGGTCAAAGACCCGTCGGTTTCCGCCAGGGATGCCGTCACGCATTACCGCGTGCTGGAGTCCTATCCCGGATTCGATCATCTGGAATGCCGGCTGGAAACCGGAAGAACCCACCAGATCCGGGTGCATATGGCCTACCTGGGACATCCGCTTCTGGGCGACGAGCTCTACGGGGGCTGCGGAACCCCGTTTTACCGGGAGCACAAGAAACTCATACACGGCCAATGTCTGCATGCGGCAGAGTTGGACCTGATTCATCCGCGTACCGGGGAAAGGATGCACTTTACCTGCCCGCTCCCCGAAGAATTTTTGAAAATCGAAACATTGATCCGAAACGGATCCTGAGAACCGGAGGCAATCATACAATGGCAAGCATTGGGTTTGATAATGACAAGTACATCAAGATGCAGTCCGAACACATCCGCGAGAGAATCGCGCAGTTCGGCGGAAAGCTGTATCTTGAATTCGGCGGTAAACTGACGGACGACTATCACGCGTCCCGCGTCCTTCCCGGGTTCCAGCCCGATTCGAAGTTCAGAATGCTGCAGGCGCTCAAGGACGATACCGAAATCGTCATCGCCATCAACGCGTCCGACATCGAGTCCAGGAAGCGGCGCAACGACATCGGCGTGGGATACGACGAGGAAGTGTTCCGCCTGATTGGCATTTTCCGCGAACACGGATTCGTGTGCGAGAGCGTTGTCATTACCCAATACGCAGGCCAGGCCAGCGCCGACGCCTTCCGCCGCAAACTGGCCGACGCGGGCATCCGCTCCTATCTGCATTATCCGATCCCGGGCTACCCCAACGACGTGGCCCGCATCGTCAGCGAGGAAGGCTACGGCAAGAACGAGTTTGTCGAGACCTCCAAGCCTCTGGTGGTCATCACGGCGCCCGGCCCCGGTTCGGGCAAAATGGCGACCTGTCTGTCTCAGCTCTACCATGAATATCAGCACGGCGTCAAGGCCGGATATGCCAAATTCGAGACTTTCCCGATCTGGAACCTGACCTTGCAGCATCCCGTGAACATCGCCTACGAGGCCGCTACGGTCGATCTGGACGACGTGAACATGATTGACCCGTATCATATGGAAGCCTACGGCGTCATCACGGTCAATTACAACCGCGACGTCGAAATCTTTCCCGTGCTCCGCGCCATGCTCGAGCGGATCCAGGGCAAGAGCCCGTATCAGTCCCCGACCGACATGGGAGTCAACATGGCCGGTTTCTGCATTTCGGACGACGAGGCCTGCTGCGCCGCTGCCAGACTGGAGATCCTGCGCCGCTATTACGCGGCGGCGACCTTTGAACGTCTCAACGGCGGAAACGGCCGCATGACGCGCAAGATGGAACTGCTTATGCAGCGCGCCCAGGTCACGCCCTATCTGTGCCCGGCGGTTGCCGCGTCGCTTGAAAAGAGCCAGATCGAGGGAAGCCCGGCCGGAGCCATTCAGCTGGCCGACGGACGCATCATCACGGGCAAGACCTCTAATCTGATGGGACCGGCCGCCGCCGCATTGCTCAACGCGGTCAAGGCGCTGGCCGGTATCGACGCGGAGAAGAACATCATCAGCCCCGCGGCTCTCGAGCCGATCTGTCAGCTCAAAATTAACTATCTGGGCCATCACAATCCCAGATTGCATTCGGACGAGGTGCTCATCGCCCTCTCCATTTCCTCCTCGGAGAGCGAGGAGGCGGCCCTGGCCCTCAAGCAGCTGGACCGGCTGCGCGGCTGTGACGCGCACTTCACCGTGATGCTTTCGGAGACCGACTCCCGGATTTACAAGAAACTGGGCATGCTGGTTCACTCCGAACCGAATTTCAAGCCCAAACTGTAAGACTGCGGGAAGAAGGAACGAACGAATGGCTTATGCGCTGTTTTTGGATATCGACAACACCCTTTTGGCCAAGCAGGTCGGCATCCCGAAAGAGAACATAGAGGCGCTCCGCCGTTTTCACGACGCGGGCCATTACGTCTTCATCAACACGGGACGCACCATCGGGAACTATCCCGCACAGGCGCTCTCTCCCGTGCCGGTTGACGGCGTTGTCGCGAGCATCGGCTCGTATATCTCCTTTCGCGGGCAGGAACTGGCAAACCGGTGCATGGACCCCGGACAGTTGATTGAAGTCACGATGTATTTTGCAAAAAAAGGGGACCGCGTCATCTGGGAAGGGGACAAGGCGTACCGTCCTTTTCTGCTCCGCGACCATCCGGACCGGTACCGGTTCGAGGACGCGTTTGACGAAACGTTCGACCTTGTCGCCGAGGCGAAGGCCCAGCGGGTTTCCAAAATCACCGTATTGCGGCAGATTACGCCCGAGGAAGAAGCGTTCCTGAGTCGCTATTTCAAGGTGTACGTCCATTCGTATTACACCGAAACTACCTTTCACGGCTGTGACAAGGGAACCGGCATGCTGGCTCTGTGCGGGCATCTCGGAATTCCGGAAGATCACATCATCGCCATGGGAGACAGCAACAACGACGAGGAAATGCTCCGCGCTGCCGCGCTTTCGGTCGCGATGGGAAATTCGGACCCGTATCTCAAGGAACTGGTTACGTACGTCAGCTGCGATGCCGCACAGGGCGGCGTGGCGCAGGGAATCTATCATTTCTTCCCTGAACTGAGAAACAACGCTTGACGGAGGCGGATATGGCACATCCCTTTTTGCATTTTGCGACCATTACCCGGCACCGGCATCTGGTCATGAAGCACTGCCGCAAGGCGGGCATCTTCTGGCAGGGGCTGCGGCACGACCTGTCCAAATACTCGCCGACCGAATTCTGGGCCGGCGCCAGATATTTTCAGGGCAACCGGAGTCCGAACGAATCCGAGCGGGAAACCATCGGGTATTCTCTGGCCTGGATGCACCACAAGGGAAGAAATCGTCATCATTTTGAATATTGGGTGGACATCGATCCCGCCACCAAGCAATACCGTCCGGTTCCCATGCCGCCCCGGTACGTCGCCGAAATGTTCTGCGACCGGGTGGCCGCAAGCAAGATTTACCGAAAAAAGGAATACCGGGACGGGGACGCTTACGCGTACTACCTGCGGGGGCGGGCGAAGACCCTGATGCACCCCGATACGGCCCGGATGCTTGAAAAATGGCTGCGGGAATTGAGCGAAAACGGGGAGAAGGCGGCCTTTTCCATGGTCCGCGCCGACCTCAAAGAGGCGAAAAAACAGGAAAAGGAAAAGAAAAAGAAGCATTGAAACCATGGCCGCTGCGCGGCACGGAGAAAGGAGGCCGGGATGCATCCCGAAGAATTGTTCTGGGGAATCGATCTGTATTCGATCCTGATTGCGCTGGGGATACTGGGCGCTCTGGTTGTGACCCGTGTCTGCGCAGACCGGGTGCACATGCCGGCCAAGATGCTCAATCTGTGCCTGATTGACGCGGTTGCCTCGGTGCTCGTGGGGTACGGTTCGGCCGTGCTCTGGCAGGCGTTTTACAATTTCATGAAAACCGGGACGTTCGAGCTTGCCTCGGATACGGGCTCCACGTTTTACGGGGGCCTGATCGGCGGGGCGATTGCGTTCTTCCTGATCTATTTTCTGGTCGGGCGCAAACTCTTCCCGGATCGTTATCACATAAGCCATTTCATCATTCCGCTCGACATCGCCCCGTGCTGCGTGACGATTGCGCACGGATTCGGGCGGCTCGGCTGCCTGATGGCAGGATGCTGCCATGGAAAGGCGACCGACGCGTGGTACGGCATTTACATGGTGGACCTGGGTTACAAGGTGGTTCCCCTTCAGCTGTATGAGGCGCTCTTCCTTCTGGCGCTGTGCGCTTTTCTGATGGTCCGGTTCTTCAAAGGACGCCGCTTCGGGCTGCCGATCTACATGGTCAGCTACGGGGTATGGCGGTTCATCATCGAATTCTTCCGGGGAGACGAAAGGGGAGCGACCGTTGTTCCGTTCCTCAGTCCTTCCCAGCTGGTGGCGATCCTTATGGTCGCGGGCGCGTTCCTCGTCTATTGGGCGGAGCGCAAATTCTTTGTGCCCTGGCTGGTCCGGGCAGAGGAAGCCGGAAAGAAGTCCGGGGATGACGTGCCTCCGGAAAACCCGGCTCCGGCAGAGTCATGAAAAAGTGGGCAGGATCCAGGGCCGCCTTCTTTGCCTTTGAGGGGATGGTGCTTCTGGCCCTTGTCGCGTTTTACGTCTGGCGTCCGTTTACCCGCACGTACGGGGACTTTACCTTTACGCAGACGCAGCGGTATCTTTTGGAGATGCTCGTCTCCAGGACGCTTGGGGCCTTGCTGTTCTTTGGCATGGTGTGCTATGTAAAGTATCCGGTCCTGGGACCGGGCCGTCCGGGCCTGTATCTGGTTTTTCCCTTTCTCGTGGCCCTGAACAACTTTCAGTGGGAAGCCGTCATTCGCCGCGAAGCCTCGTTCGAGGGAAAAGTCTGGGAGGCCGTGGTGCTGTTTTTTGCCGCCCTGGCCATTGGCTGTTTTGAGGAATTGGTCTTCCGCGGGCTGTTTTTGTGCAGCCTTCTGGAGGCGTTTCATACAAACAAAAAGCAAATCCTGCTTGTCAGCCTTCTTTCCTCCGTCCTGTTTGGCCTGGTTCATTTGCTGAATCTGTTCGAAGGGGCGGGCGTGGGAGACACCCTGATGCAGGTCGGGTATTCCACCCTGATCGGGGCGATGTGCAGCCTGATGCTGCTTCTGAGCGGGTCTGTGTGGTATTGCATGGCCGTTCACGCGCTGTTCGATTTCGGCGGAATGCTTTTGCCGACGCTCGGACATGCGAACTGGTTCCGGCCCCTGACCATTGCCCTGATGGCGGTGCTCGGAGTGGCGACGGCGGTGGTTTTGCTTTGGAAATTCTTACGCACTGACACGGAAAGTCTGCCGCATCCGTGGGAAAGGAAAAAGAGAGAGGTGGCCCATGAGCCCGAGAGTGCTGGGGACGGTCTGTGAATTGAATCCCTTGCACCGGGGACACGCAAGGCTTCTTTCCTTCATGAGGGAGGCGGCCGGCCCGGACGGCATCGTGGTGTGCGCTATGAGCGGACACGCGACCCAAAGAGGGGAAGCGGCCCTGCTCGATCCGTATCTGCGGGCGAAAACCGCTCTTTTGCACGGGGCGGACCTGGTGGCCGAAGTGCCTTTTCCCTGGTCCTGCGGAGCCATGGAGCATTTTGCCCTGGGCGGAGTCTGGACACTTTCCGGGCTCGGCGTCGACACGCTTTGCTTCGGCAGCGAATCCGGAGACGGAGAGCATCTCAGAACGCTTTCCGCCATGGAGGATGCAAAAGACCTGCCTGCGGCACAGGCCGGAATGGGGACGCCGCAGGCGTTTGCAAAGCAGTGGCAGACTCTGGCGGGAGAGGTCCCCGGGCCGAACGACCGGCTGGGCATTGCCTATCTGCGGGCGGCCGAAAAACTCGGACTGGAATGGAATTTGCAGGTCGTAAAAAGGCCCGACACGCATCACCTGATGGAGGCGGACGGGGAGAATCCTTCCTCAGCCTTTATCCGGCGCTGCCTGAGGGAAAAAGACCCGGCCTGGGAGGCGTGCGTGCCCTCCGACGTAAAGCAGACACTGCTTGCGCCGGGAGGAGGCCCGGATCCTTCCAAATCCGAGGAATTGCTGTTTGCCTATTACCGTCTGACGCCCGCCGGAATCTATCGGGATTGTTCGGGCATGGGAGGAGGCGTGGCGCAGCGGGTGGAAAAATGCGCCGCCGGGACGGCGGACTATGCTTCTTTTTTCTCGGCGTTGCGGACCAAAAAATACACAGATTCCTTTTTCCGCCGGACCTTGCTTTTCGGCATGACGGGAGTGAGGGAGGCGCAACTGAAAAAGAAGCCTTCCTATTTCCATCTGCTCGGTCTTTCTTCCGCGGGACAGAGGTATCTGTCCGGTCTGAAAAAGGACCTGCGGCACGTGCTGATGCCGGCAAGGCTGTTTGACCGGGATCTGACTCAGGACGGCCGGGAGCAGCACCGGGCAGAACTTGCGATGCTGGCCTGGGTGAGCGCGGCATACGAACCGGGTCTTGCCGCCGGGGACCTTGAAAAAAAGCATCCCGTCCTTTTGGGGGATGCCTGTGTTTGACAAAAAAATGAGGGAATGTTATAATCTTGGTTGATTACAGAACGATGGAGGCCTATCTATGAGCGAAGAAAAGAAAATTCTCGACCAGAACACCTATATGATGTACAAGGGCAAACCGCTGGTGCGGGAGGAAGATACCATTTGCTACGGGGATTTGCAGAATGACAGCTGCGTGCTGATTCTGGAAATCATGAAATACCGCGATGAGGGCGGGCAGAAAGTGCCGGACAAGGTCCTGATTCAGGTGGTGGATTCCCACAACCAGAGCAACATTCTGCAGCAGGGAGTCAAGGGAAGCCTGTATGAGGCGTTCGACCTGGGAGAGACCTGGCTCAATCTTCAGTTGAAGAAGGCGGAAGCGTAAATGGAACACAAGAAGTTTCTCTTCGTCGCGGTTGCGTTTGACGGGAGCGAACAGATTCCGTATTTTGAAAAGGCGGATGCCTTCTGGCTGTATTGCATGGAGGACGGGAAACTGAAGAAAAGGCAATTCCTCTCGGTGTATTCCAAAGATACCGAGGCGCAGATCCGCCGCTTCAAGGAATCCATGACCGACGTTCTGGTCTGCCGAAACTACAGCCCGAAAGCCATGGCGGTGCTCAAGCGCAGCGGCTTGAGCCTGTACACCTTTGAGGGTGGAGCGGATGCGGCTTACAAGGCTTTGATGAACGGGGAATTGAAACCACTTTGATCCTCCCCAAAACGGAGGCAGGAGAAGAGGAGAAGAAAAAAACAGGGGCAAGGCCCCTGTTTTTTTCAGCTTGTGGTTTCGGATTCGACCAGCCGCTCGCTGCAATAGGTCTTGCGCAGCAAGGGCTTTTCGATTTTTCCGGTTGCGTTCCGCGGCACTTTGGCAAAGATGATTTTGCGGGGCCGCTTGTAACGGGGCAGACCCTGAACGAAGGCGTTGATTTCTTCTTCGGTGCAGGTGCAGCCTTTTTTGATTTCGATGATTGCGGCGGCAATCTCGCCCAGTCTCTGGTCCGGAAGGCCGATGACGGCTACGTCTTTGATCTTGGGATGAGCGCGCAGGAAGTCCTCAATCTGTACGGGATAGAGGTTTTCGCCTCCCGTGATGATGACGTCCTTCTTGCGGTCCACCAGATAGATGAAACCGTCCTCGTCCTGCTTGGCCATGTCGCCCGTCAGGAGCCATTCGCCCCGGAGGACCTCATCGGTCGCGTCCGAGTTCTTGTAATAGCATTTCATGACGCCCGGACCCTTGACGGCCAGCTCGCCGACTTCGCCCTGCTTGACTTCCACGAAATCCGGGTCGACGATTTTGGCTTCCCAGCCGTAACCGGGAATGCCGATGGCGCCTACCTTGCGGATGTTTTCAATGCCCAGGTGTACGCAGCCCGGCCCGATGGACTCGGAAAGGCCGTAGTTGGTGTCGTAATCGTGGTGCGGGAAAACGGATTTCCAGCGGCGGATCAGGGAGGGGGGAACCGGCTGCGCCCCGATGTGCATCAGACGCCATTGGGAAAGCTCATAGGAACTCAGGTCCACTTCTTTGCGCTCGATGGCGTCCAGGATGTCCTGGACCCACGGCACCAGCAGCCATACGATGGTGCACTTCTCATCCGAGACGGTCTGCAGGATCCATTCCGGCTTGACTCCGCGCAAAAGAACCGCGCGGCTGCCCGAGAGAAGGGAACCGAACCAGTGCATCTTGGCGCCGGTATGATACAGGGGCGGGATGCACAGGAAGACGTCTTCGTGGGTCTGGTGATGGTGCTTCTGCTCGGTGATGCAGGAACCCACCAGGGCCGCGTGCGAATGCAGGATGGCCTTGGGGAATCCGGTCGTGCCCGAGGAGAAGTAGATGGCCGCGTTGTCCTCGTCGGTTACGCGGATCGGAGGGGACACGATGGAGCAGTAATTGAGGAGTTTGACCAGGTCCTCGGCAAAGTCCGGCAATTCCTGACCGACGAAGAAATAGGTGTGAATCTTGACCATGTTCTTTTTCACGGATTCGATGCGGGTCGTGAATTCGGGACCGAAGACCAGGAAGGTCAGGTCCGAAAGGTCGGCGCAGTATTCGATTTCATCCGAGGAGAAACGGTAGTTCATCGGAACGGCCAGCGCTCCGGTCTTCAGGATGCCGAAATAAATCGGAAGCCATTCCAGACAGTTCATCAGCAGAATGCCGACCTTGTCTCCTTTCTGGATGCCGCGCGTCAGCAGAAGATTGGCCACGCGGTTGGACATTTCATTGAAGTGGCGCCAGGTGATTTCCCGGCGGAACTTGGCGGAGGATCCGGATTCGATCAGGTTGTATTCGCGCCAGGTGGTCTGTTTGTTCGGCTGGCGGTCCGGATTGATTTCCACAAGCGCGGTCTCGTTGGGATAGTACCGCGCGTTATTTTCCAAAAATTCTGTTATTGGCATAATTTGCTCCCGAATTGAAGATTACTCGATTTCCATTTGCTGCATCAGCCGCTTGTTGAATTCCTCGGCTGTGTTGTAGCCCATTTTCTTTTGCCGGTTGTTCATGGCGGCAATTTCCAGAATGATGGCCAGGTTCCGGCCGGGCTTGACCGGAATGGTGATGGTGGGAATGTTGACTCCCAGGATGTTGATCTTGTGGTCGTCCAGACCGAGACGGTCGTACATCTTGCCGTCGACCCAGGGTTCGAGCTGAATGACCAGATCGATCAGGCCCTCGTCCATGACGGCGCCCATGCCGAACAGGCGGCGGACGTCCACGATGCCGATGCCCCGGAGTTCAATGTAATGGCGGATGATTTCGGGTGCCGTTCCGACCAGTTCCCCGGACGAAATACGCTTGATTTCCACTGCGTCGTCCGCAATCAGGCGATGTCCGCGCTTGACCAGTTCAATGGCGGTTTCGCTTTTTCCGACTCCGCTGTCCCCGAGGAGCAGCAGACCTTCGCCGTATACGTCCACCAGGACGCCGTGGCGGGTGATGCGGGGAGCCAGATAGTTGTTCAGGGCGGTGACAAGGGACGCCATGATGGCGCTGGTCTTTTCCTGGGTTCTGAGCAGAGGAACGTTCTCCTCCTTGGTGTAGCGGTCCAGTTCGGGATAGGACGCGTTTCCGGCCGTCAGGACGATGGCGACGGGATGCGCGCCCGCCAGATTTTTCAGGGTCGTCCGCCGCGCGTTCTTGGAAAGGCTGTTCAGATAGCGGCATTCCGCGTTTCCGATCATCTGGATCCGGGTCTTTTCAAACAGCTCGTAGAATCCGGCCAGGGCCAGACCCGGACGGCTGACTTCCGGCGTGCTGATCAGAATGGTTTCGTAATTGTCGGGCAGATACAGTTTCTCAAAGTTGAACTGCTCGACGATGGTAGAAAGCGGAACGGTATATAAATCGGCCATTTTGTGTTCCTTCCTGTAAAGTTCGGTCATGGTGCAATTATACATCACTTTTTGAAACATTACAAGAACTTTGCCCAAAAAGCTGAGGGGGAACGATCGGGAGAAAAAACAGACAGAAAGTGCCAAAGGCTTATGGCAAACTGACAAAAAAAGACCGTGGATATCTTGACTTTTGCACTCTTTACATGCTAAAATAAAATGAATGATTATACGCAAAGGCGCGTTGAAAAGGAAGTAATACAGTGAAACATGCCATTCGATTCAAACGGGCGGCGGCCGTGTTTCTCGCGGCGATGATGCTGCTGGTCAGTCTTGCCTCCTGCGGCAAAGCCAAAGTGGTGGGAACCTGTCAGGGATTGAATCTGTACGAGGACGAGTATTCCTTTGTGGTCTCCATGTACCGTCAGGGACTGGAGGACGCCTATGGGGAGGACATCTGGGGAACCGATGAGGCTCCGACTCAATACGACCGGATGCTCCGGGACTTGGTTCTCGAGAATTTAACATATAATTTTTCTGTTATATTGCTGGCACAGGACGTGGGTCTTCATCTCGACGACGAAGACGTCAAGGATCAGGTCAACGTGAAACTGACCAGTGCCAAGCAGTCCTTGGAAATGTCCGGAACGTCTTATAAGGAGTTTTTGAAGGAACACGGCATGACCGACCGGTACTATCGGTACATCCTGGGCTGCGACGTGCTGGAATCCGCCCTGATTGACACCTACGCCAACGCACTGGACATCATCCCGCATTCGGGGCTTACCCAGGCAGACCGGGATTCCTTTGCGGATTATGCAATGGAGGGCAATTTTGTCCTGACCTATCATGTGTTTGTCCGGAACGACCAAGGCGAGGACCCGGAGGACAACCGGAAAAGAGCCGAAAAGGCCAGGGAACTGCTTCTGTCCGGGGAGAAAACCATCACCCAGATGATTGCCTCGGCCTACAACGAGGATGTGTTTGAAAATACCCCCTACTGTTTTACCTACGGCGAGATGGATCTTGCGTACGAGCAGGCCGCTTTTTCACTTGAAGTGGGAAAGGTCAGCGAAGTGGTGGAAGGGGAAGACGGTTTTTACGTCATCGTGCGGCAGGAAATGACCCGTTCGTACGTGGAGACCAACCTGAGTGACCTTCTGGCTCAGTATCAGTACCAGAAAATGCAGGAAATCATCCGGGAAAAGCAGACCGGGCTGAAGATTGAACTGAATGGGGAAGGCAAAAAACTTCATTTACTGATGGAAGAGTCGGAGCAGACCGGGTCATGAGGCAAAAAGGAGATAAGCCGAAGGCGTATCCCGTCTGGCAGGACGCAAAGAAGGACAAAAGGACGGTGTCCCGCAAAGCCGCAATCCTTGCCGTTGCGGGTTCGGTTCTGTTTGCCGTGATTCTTGCGGTCGTACTGGGGCTGGCACTGGGAGAAAAAGCCAAAAAGCTTGACCCTCCGGATTCTCCGGAGACCGTACAGACGGAAAAGGAAACCAGCCCTTATATCGGCCCGGTTAGGATGATCGGAGCTGTCGCATATGATAAGGACCTGAACCCGGCGGATGCAACCGCCCTTTCGGTGGAAATCTTTGACGGGCAGGGAAATCCCAATTATGCGTTTGAAACCGATACTGCGCTGGGACTTGGGACAAATGGGGACATTTCCTTTGCGGACGCCATGCGGTCCTGGACCGAAAGGGATGTGTACGTGAGCGTTTTGTTCCGCTCAACCGCCTTTGGCCTGTCCGGCGCGGTGGCGCAAAGGGCGAGAGCGGAATATGAAAAGGCGCTTCTGTTCGAAATTGCACGGTACGGCCCGGATGAAATCATCCTTCTGGGCTTGCCCGTGGATGCGGATAGCCTGGAAGCGACGTCAGAATATCTGTCCTCTGTCAGCCAGATGAATCCCGGCGTTTGCGTCGGACTCGGACTTCCGTGCGACGGGGTAAGGTCGGCTGAGGACATGGACTGGCCGAATGTCCCTGTTTCGTTTGTCGCGGTCGATTTTTCGGCTTTTGCCGGGGAAAAGGCTGAGGAAGGCGGAGATACGTTCGAAAACTGTTTCGCAGATTGTTTTCCTTATATTATATGGAACAACTCCCGCATTCTGCTTGACAGGACCATGACGGACGAATGGGACTTTCTGGATACGCTGGAATTTGCCAACCGGCAGAGAACAGCCGAAACGATTGAAGGAGGCGACTGATGGGCAACCTGGTAGCAAGTTTAATCATACTTGTGTTTGCAGTCATCATAATACTCGTGCACCTGATTCGCGGTTTGCGCAAAGGACTGGGGCATACTCTGGGCTCGCTTCTGATGCTTCTCGGAGCGCTGACCGTGTCGATTATCGCGACCAAGGTGATCATGAACGTGTTCGGCGGCATGCTGGTGCAGGCTTTCCGGACGTTTCTGCCCGAAGCATACGAGCAGATGAAGAGCGCGGTCCCGGCCTCGACAGACGCCGTTCCGGCCCTTTTGAAAATGATTCTCGGACCGCTGGTTTTTCTGAATCTGTTTGCCGTCTGCTCGATCATTTTCCATTGCCTGGGCTCCATGATCCGCACCCTGACCGAAGACATCGCCTCCAAAATGGAGAAAGAGAACAAACTTACCTGGCTTGCCGGAATCATCGGGGGACTGTGCGGTTTTCTGCTGGTCATTTCCATCTTTTCCGTTTTCGCCGGGTACGGCCTGTCCGGTTCGTATGTCATGGACGGGGCCTATGTGCTGACTGAGGCGGTGCAGAAGCAGGAACAAAGCCGGGAAGCCGAGACGGGGACGCAGATGGACCTGTTACGGGTCGAAAACGAGCAGCTTGCGGGCCTGCTGGATACGGTGCAGTCTTTGGAATCAGGGGACGTCGCTTCCAAATTGGTAAGGGGAATCTCGCAGATTCTGGGCAACACTTCAAACAAGGCGCTGTATTATATGGGCGGAGGCCTGATCTTCAACTGGACCTCCGAAGCCGAATACGAGGGGAAAACCATCCGTCTGATGGATGAGTCCAAGGCACTCGGCGCCCTGGCGTCCAGCTTTGCGTTTGTGTCCGAACTGGATACCACGAACATCAAGCCGGGGCAGCTCGATCCGCTCCGGGATGTCATCACGACCATCGGAAAGAGCGCCATTCTGCCTTCGCTGGTCGGGTCCGTCGTGGCGGAATCCTGCACGAGGTGGAGCCAGGGAGAGGAATACATGGGCATTGCATCGCCCGACGTGACCTCCTCGGTGATGCAGCCTTCCATTGATTCGCTGATCCGGATCATGGCGGCGACGACGACCGAAACCATCATCGAAGACCTGTCCTCGGCAGTGGACGTGATCATCATCCTGGTTGACCATCATATATTTGAAGATACTAAAAATATAACAAATATCCTTTCCAATATGGGAGCCGAGGGGCTGCTCGACCAGATTTTCGACGTTCTGGAGGCCAACGCCCGCCTGACATCCCTGATTGGTGAGTTTGAACGGATTGCGCTGCGCGTTCTTTCCTCTGCGTTCGGCATTCCGGAAAATTCGGCCCAGATTTACGACGAACTGCTGACGCATCTTTGCGATACCTGGTCTGTGTTAAGCGGAAATTATGATGATAGGATTCTGTCTCTGGCGGATGAAATCAGCAAGTCGTTCCCGGATTACGGTCTGATTGTGACCGACGCTCAGGCGCTGACGCTTGCAACCTCTCTGACGCTCGCATTCCGCGGGCAGAACGGCATATCCGTTCCGGAACTGAAGGCATTCTTCTATGAATTTGCCTCGGAAAATGAGGAATCAACCTCGCTTGACGCCGGCGGATTTGAATATCTGACTGAGTCCGGAAAAGAAAATCCGTATCGTTTCGCAACTGACTGGATGGAAAGAATGAGCCGGACTCTCTCCGAGCAGAATCGGGATAGGGCGGCCGGGCTGATTCTGGAAGCCGGAATCCATTTGGGCGGCGCCCAGCTTGTCCGCACGACCGAGCGCCTGATGCAGATCATGGACAAGGATGCCGATTCCGAAATGATGGTCCGCCTGCTCAATCTCGGGCAGGAGGAGAAATTCCGGACCGAATGGGTTTCGCTCGAGCAGATTGAGCACGGACAGGAAGAAGTTGAACAGCAGAAGACCTTCACGCGTTTTCTGATTGTGGAAGGCAAAAAACTGGTGGATGAGATCAACGCCATGGAGGAAGAGTCCGGCTCGGATATGGAACTCAGGCCGTTGCTGACGATGTTCGGCCGGATGATTGACAACCTGGCCGCATCGGGCTACAACCGGGTTCCCCAATTCCTCAAGGGCCTTTTGCAGTCGGATGAATTCAAGGCTACGCTGGATCTGAACCGGCTGGCGACTGCTTCGTTCGCGGACAAGGTGACGACCAGTGTCGCCAATACCCCCGGTGCCACGTACGAGGAAACGCTGGTCAGTCTGTACGACGTCATTCATGCGGTTATGACGGTGAATGACCTGTCGGCCGCTGAGGATAAGGAGGACGCAGTCCGGTCCATGCTGGAGAATCTGACGCCTACCACCGCTACCATTCTGTCCGGTGTCGTGGACGATACGGTCCTGGAATCCATGGGCGTTCCGCAGGATTCACTGGCAGGTACCTCTGAGGTCATGCAGAATCTGATCACGAATCTTGCACAGATGAAGGAAGAGAAGTCGGATGAGGAGGCTGCGGAGGAAGCCGGGGCGGTCAGCGATCTTCTGACCATGGTCATGTCCTCGTCGGATACGGACGGAATCCTGTTTGACGAAGGCGGCTCAACCGGGAAGAGCGCGGAAGAGTTCCTGGAGAGTCTTACGAATTCCGAAGTGGTTTCCAGCACGATTTCCGAATCGGTAAAAGGATCGGATGACGGGGAACTCAGGCACGACCCGATGAACATTTCGGACCTGATGCTTGAACAGGATAAGGACTCTTTGAAAACCGCCATCGGCAACTCCGACATGGATGAAGGAAGGAAAGCGGAACTGATTGCGTTCTTCGGCCTGGAAAACCCGGGTGAAACGGAGCAAAAAGTTCAGAATTAAGTAAAAAATATTTCAATATATCTTGCATTGCTTTTTGAGCTATGATATAATAACCGCGTACTGGTGTTTCGCGTTAGGGGTATTTTGCGTTTTTATAACTGAAAAATGAAAAATCCTCTTGACAAAGAAAGACAAGTGTTGTAGAATACACATATAAAAAATTTTTGGAGGCAAACCATGCTTTTCTCTAAGAACAACAAGAAAACTGGTGTAGTAAGCATTCTTGCTTTGGCTTTGGCTTTGGTTATGATGCTTGTCGTATGCTTGACTGGTTGCACAGACGAGAATGCGCAGGCAACGGCTGACAGCGCCAAGACGGCTGCTGATCAGGCTAAGACCGCTGCCGATCAGGCTAAGTCTGCAGCTGATACTGCCAAGGCTACGGCCGATACCGCGAAGGCAACAGCAGATGCTGCTATTACAGAGACACAATTGAATCAAAAGTTAGCTGATTACCTTAAGACGGAGGACGGCGTGAAAGCTTCCGAGTTGGCAAACGCTATTTCGAATGCGGTGAACGATGCTCTTAAGGATTATCAGAAGAAATCAGATGCCCTGACTGAAGCAAAGGTTCAGGAAATTGTCAACAGCGCAATCGCTAACCTGCCTACAGGTTCCTCGAGCGGCGTAACAATGACCGAAGTGACCAATGCAATCAACTCTGCACTCTCCGGCTATCTCAAGGCAGACGCTCTGAATGACTATGCAAAGAAGTCTGATGTCAACACGGCAATCAGCAACGCTTTGACCGATTATGTCACCAAGACCGCTCTGACAGACGCTTTGAAGGATTATCTGAAGTCCAGCGCTCTGACTGAAGAACTGGAGAACTATTACACAGCAGAAGCTGTTGATAACCTGATTGAGAATGTAGTTTCCGGCGACATTGCCGATATCTACATCAACATTGAGGAATGGGACAAGGTTTCCGCCATCTATTATGCACTTCAGGAAGGTGACACAACCGTTGATGCTGTTCTGGCTGGCAACGTTCCCGAAAACTCCACCTATGCGGATGATATTGCAAAACTGAGAGACAACGTTTTCCCGGCTGCATTCTATGATAAGTCTGAAGGATACACTGCCGGCGGCGATGTTGAGAACCTGGGTGACTTCGTTGATAAATATTACAATGTAACCGATGCCGACGGAAGCGGCACACCCGGCGACAGCCAGGCAGATTTTGCTCTTAAACTGAATGCATTTGTTAAAGTCCGTGACCGTAAGCTCTCCACTGTAACCGGTTACTACGAAGATCTCGCAGTTGTCGCTGCAAACGGCGTTTCCGCCAAAGAAGCTGCTAAGGCAATCAATGAGAAACTTGCAAGTGTCGGAACCAAGATGGATGTGACCGCTGACGCTACGTCCGGCGAGCCGGTTATTGAGAATGGCGATTTGATTTACTACTTCCAGAACGCTGACGGCGACTATATTCGTCTGACTCTTGAACTGGATGAAGAAGGCAACATTGCAGGCGATCTTGCAACTGTGTTCGAAGCTTATCAGGAAGCTGTCGCATGGGCTGAAACCTATGAGGCTGGTGCAATTCGTGCTTTCAGAGAACACAAGGATCTCTATGAGGCTGGCGACGATCCTCTGACCGAAGAAGTTGAGGATGATGTTTTCCTGTCCTTCAATCCTGATTCCGTTTACTATGGCTTGGATTCTGCTGTTCTGACTGCTGCTGAAAAAGAGGCTGAGGAATTTGCTGAATTCTACAATGACCTGATGGCAAAGCAGGCTGATATCATTGAGAATAACCCGACCATTGACTACATCTCCATTGCTGATAACGAGGACGAAGAGGCCATCAAGGAACTGGTTGGTCCTGCAGCATTTGAGTATGATGATGATACCAAGGGTATGTACGAGAAATTCTCGATTGCGAATGACGGAGATATGAGCGCAGTCATGAACGATGATTACTCTCTGGTTCAGGAATATGTTGTTCAGATCCTGAAACTGAAGTTCATCAGAGACCAGAACCTCTGCCTGAGACAGCTCCATGTTGAGTATCTTGCTTTCGTAGATGAAAAGAACGTCGGCCGTAGCTCTTATGAAGCTCTTGACCTGGCAGTCATCTATGTCAAGTACGAGCAGTTCGTCACCGACCTGACATTCGAAGATGTCAAGAAGGAAGGCAACGAGGGCTTCTCGTTCGAGACAATCATCAACGATATGAAGGCTGAAATCGCTCAGCGTTGGGAAGTTCTGAAAGCTCAGCTTCCTGTCATCGGCGAAGAACCTACAAATCCTTAATCATCATTGATGAAGGAATAAAACAAAAAGGGGATTGCAAAATCCCCTTTTTGTTATCCTCTAAAACGTCTTTGCCGGTAAGCAAACGGTTCGTTTTCCTGATGTAAAAAATGCATTTGTTCCGTTTCATTTTTTCTGTTGATTTTGGTATGTTTGTCGAACGTTTTGAATTGGTTTTGTCTTGCGCTCATTTGTCGTTTGTGGTAAAATAAATCAATGAAGTTTAAATCGGGAGGGTCTTATGGCAAAAGCAGCATTGGCTGAAATCGTTGCAGCGGAAGACCGGGCACGCCGGATCCGCGAGGATGCGATTGCAGACGCAAAAGCCCGCGTCGATCAGACCGAAAAAGAATGCCGTGAAAAGTATGACCGTGAAGAAATGGAAATACGCAAGAATATGAATCTCCATCTTGCACAAATCCGTGCGGATGTGGAGCAGGACCTTGCCAATTCCAGACTTCAGGCCGTCAATCAGGCACAGGACACCTTTCAAGACAATCAGGATAAAATGGAAGACGCAGTGCGTTATATCGTGAGGAGTGTTTTGGATCAATGGCAATTCTAGAAATGCGAAAGCTGACGGTGTTTGCCATTCGGTCTCAGGTGAATGATATGGTAAAGCGCATGATGCGGTTTCGCTGTGTGCAGATCAATCAGACATCTCCGGATGAATTCAAATCCCTTCAGGCCAGGCTTTTCCTTTGCGAAGAGGAAAGGCTGAGGCTGGAAAAAGAAATTGAAAAAATCAACACCGTTCTTCCTGTCCTTCGTAAAAAATCCGGAAAAAAGAGGAAACTTTTTGCGGGGCGCAAACCGATGGATTTTGATAAATTCCTCCAGTCGCCCGATTGCGAAAAGGCCCGTTCTTCGGTTGAGGAGGCTTCCTCCATTATAAAAAGACAGGCCGAGATATCCGCGGAGAATGCAAAGAATGAATCGACTGTCAAATCCCTGGGGCCCTGGGAAAAGTTTGATTTGCCTCTGAGTTTGCCCGAAAGCCGGGATGTCGTTTCATTCCTCGGTTCCATTCCGGTTCAGTCTTCCTCGTTTGAAGTCATGGAATCTGCCATGGCGGAAGCGGGAGTCTATCTTGAGAAAATCAACGAAGGCGACAATCATTATTACGTTTTTGTGATGGCCCATCGGTCCTGTACCGAGGCAATGAATGCTTTGCTGAGTCAATATGGATTTGTCCGGATGCAGTTCTCCGAAGAGGAAGAACTGGTTGTGGACCGGGTCCGCAAACTGGGTCTTGAGAATGACAGCCTCAGGTCAGAGGCCGAGTCTCTCGAAAAGCGGTTTGTCGAGTTGGCTGAGAACGTGGATTTAATTGAATATCTGTACGATTCGGACGAAACGCTGCGGCTCGCACTGGTTCAGCAATACAAAATGCTGTCCACCCCGTATTGCTGCATCATGACCGGTTGGGTTCCGAAGAAGGAGGAGAACAGCATCTCCCGCCTGCTCGATCAATACGAGTGCGCCTATGAATTCGAAGACCCGGAGCCCGATGAGGTTCCTCCCGTCATGCTTTCGAACAATCCGTTCTCGCGCAATTTCGAAACGGTTATCGGGATGTACGATTATCCGCATTACGGCTCGTTTGACCCGACGGCTATCATGAGTATCTTTTACTTCCTGATTTTCGGGTTGATGTTTGCAGACGTCGGGTATGGTCTGATTTTGATTCTGGCCGGGTTCCTGGGCCCCAGGCTGCTCAAGCCACGGGAGGGAACCAAACGGTTTCTGAATATGTTCGGCTATTGCGGCATTTCCTGCGTCGTGATGGGAATCCTGTTCGGCGGATGGTTCGGAAACCTGCCTTATTCGGTCATGGAGAATCTGTTCCGCGTCGAAAAACCGGCGGGTGTCATTCCGTTCTTCAACGGGGTCGTGTTCAACCCGACCGAGAACATCCTGGGCTTTATGCTCGTATCGCTTGGCATGGGGCTTATCCACATGTGCGCCGGTATGGCCATCAAGTTCCGCAACATCTGGAAATCCGGCCATCCTTTTGCCGCCATTTTCGATGTCGGTTCCTGGTGGGTGATTTTCGCCGGGCTGATTCTTCTTTTCGTGGTCAAACCCATGGCGGTGGGCGGTATCGTGGCCGGTGTCGGCGCGGCGATGCTGATCTTCTCGCAGGGAAGAAACGCAAAGGGCATTGTCATGAAATTCCTCAAGGGCGTGATGAGCCTGTACGGAATCGTCAGTTATATGTCGGATTTGCTTTCCTATTCCCGCATTCTGGCCCTGGGCCTGGTCGCGGGCGTCATCGGACAGGTCATCAACCTGATTACCATGATGGGGAAGAGCGTCGTCGGTTTCATCGTCATGCTGCTGGTCCTTGTCATCGGGCACCTGCTTAACCTGGCCATCAACGTGCTGGGCACGTTCGTACATACCAGCCGGCTGCAATACATCGAATTCTTCAATAAGTTCTATGAGGATGGCGGAGTCAAGTTCGAACCGGCCGTTCCTTCGGAAAAGTTCACGGTCACGCCCCTGGAACCGGCTCCGGCCCGGGTGGCGCAGCAATCCAAATCATAACGTGGTAACGTAAGAGTTATATAAAAGGAGACTACTATCATGGCAGAAATTTTCAAACAGATTTTCTCGGGTTTCAATCTCGCAATTCTGGGCGCCGCCCTGGCTACGATTCTGGCCGGTATCGGGTCCGCAAAGGGTGTTTATCTGGTAGCGACCGCCGCATCCGGACTTCTGAGCGAAAATCCGAGCGCTTTCGGTAAGTGCATCGTCCTGGAAGCATTGCCTATGACCCAGGGTATTTACGGCTTGATCACTTCCTTTATGATCCTGTTCAAGATCGGTGTGATCGGCGGCTCTCCCATGGCTTTGGAGACCGCAGACGGCGCGTATTTCCTTCTGGCCGCTCTTCCGATTGCCATCGTCGGTTTGTATTCGGGCATCAAGCAGGGCAAGGTCGCAGCATCCGGTGTCGTTCTTCTGACCAAACAGCCCAACGAACTCGGACATGCCATGACAAACGCCGCTCTGGTTGAGACGTACGCAATCTTTGCAGTGCTTGTTTCTTTGCTGCTCATTCTGTTCAGATAAGAGAAAGCAGGACGTTTCAATGGCGACTAAGGGTCTTGAAAAAATAACCGAAAAGATCATAGCCGATGCCATGGCCGATGCACAGGCAACCAGACAGACGGCCAACGACGACTGCGATTCCATTCGCGCGGAATGGCAGGCAAAGACCGAGCGCATGAAAGCCGGCTATGAAGAAGCGCAAAAAAAGGAGGAAGAGGCCATCCGGCAAAGAGGGCAGTCTTCCTCGGCCATGGAACTGCGCAACATTGAGCTGCAGAACCGGGCGGACCGTCTGGACGAGACGTTCAGACGCATCGAGGGAAGAATCGAGAATCTTCCCTCAGAGCAGACCTGCCGCCTTCTGGCAGGGCTGTTGATTCAGGCTCTGCGTGCCGAGTTTGCAAACGAGGACGAGAACCGGGCTCTGTACGGAGAAGAGGAGGCGCAATGCCCCGAGATGTACGAGATCCTTCTCAGTCCCGCGGACAGGGAAGCGTACGGCGAGCAGATGCTGCGGTTTGCGTGCGAGGCCATTCCCGAGCCGCAATACAGCGAAAGAATGAAGAAAGTGCAACTGTCGGAGCAGACGTCGGAGACCGGCGGAGGATTCATCCTCCGTTACGGCAACATCGAGTCGAACTGCACCTTCCCGGTTTTGTTTGCGCAATTGCGCGAGGAGAAGGAAGGGGAAGTCAGTAAGATGCTGTTTTCCTGACAGATGAGGTGAAAGATGGGCAAACGTGGGTTGAATGTAAATGAATATATGTATAGTTCTGCCCGCATTCGCGCGTTGGAAAACGGACTGATCGGTCAGGACAAACTCAACCGGCTGCTGGAGATGCAGGGCCCTGAGGCCGTTATGCAGGCTTTGGACGGATACGGCATCCGTCTGAACCGGGAAAGCGGAGAGGAAACCCGGGAGGATTTGTTCCTCCGGATCCTGAAGGATGCGTACACAGAGGTGGACAGCATGATGCCCGAAGGGCAGGATTTGTCCTTCCTCCGCTTGAAGTACGACTGCCACAACATCAAGTCCGTGATGAAATGCTACTACAGGCACGTGGATCCTTCCTCCATGATCATCCCGCTGGGTACGCTGGACGTCGAATCCCTGCAAAAGAGGATGGAGCAGCACGACCTGGAGAATCTCGAAGGACCCTTTGCCGAGGCGGCGGCCAAAGCAGACCTGGAATATGCGTCCACACAGAACCCGCAGGTCATCGACCTGATTCTGGACCGGGCCTATTTCGAATCGGCGGCCGAAGCGGCCCGGGCGTTCCGCTCGGACTATCTGTGCCGGGTTGTCGCGGCAAGAGCGGATTTGCTCAATTGCATGATGACCGTCCGGACCATCCGGATGGGCCAGAGCGAGGCTTCGCGCTCCCTGCTTGACCGGGCCCTGGTTCCGGGAGGGGTGCTCGAAACGTCCTTTTTTGAGGAAGCCTTTTCTGCGGGAGAGCAGGCTCTCTTTGAGGGCCTTGCCAAGACCGATTACTACCGCTTCTCCAAATCCGCGCTCGAATCCGACCTCACCCTGGCCACACTCGAGCGGCTGGCCGATAACGCGGTCATGGAGGCCGTACGGGAGGCGAAATTCATTTCGTTCGGGCCCGAGGTGTCCATCGCGTATCTGGAGGGAATGGAAACGGCGGTGAAAAACATGCGGATTCTGCTGGCCGGAAAGGATTCCGGGCTGAGCGTTGAATCGATCCGGGAAAGGTTGCGGGACAGCTATGTATAAAATCGGAATGATAGGCGACCGGGATTCGGTGATCGGATTCATGGCTTTGGGCTTTTCGGTGTTTGAGGCGAAAGATTCGCAGGAAGCCGGAAAAATATTGCATAGGCTGGTCAAATCCGAAGAGTATGCGGTCATTTATCTGGTGGAGGATTACGCTGAAAAGATGGAATCCGAATTGGACAAATACAAGGATCTGCCTCTTCCGGCCATTACGACGATGCCGGGTATCCATGGCTCGACCGGATACGGGATTTCCAATCTCAGACACGCGGTGGAGAGAGCCGTCGGGGCGGATATTCTGTTCAATAACAACAACTAACTAAGGAAAGAGTAGGACGATAACATGGTTGAAGGGAAGGT
Organism: Clostridia bacterium; assembly: GCA_017455185.1. Lineage (GTDB taxonomy): Bacteria > Bacillota > Clostridia > Oscillospirales > CAG-272 > RUG14240. The sequence continues at coordinate 8,262 of JAFTBN010000049.1, read as the reverse complement.
TCTCAAAGTTTCAGGCCCGCTGATCGTTGCAGAAGGCATGCGCAACGCCAATATGTTTGACGTGGTCCATGTCGGTGCGAAGAAACTGATCGGGGAAATCATTGAAATGCACGGAGACCGGGCTTCTGTCCAGGTGTATGAGGAGACGGCCGGAATCGGCCGCGGGGACGTCGTGGTTTCCACGGACGCGCCTTTGTCGGTTGAACTCGGGCCGGGTCTGTTGAAAAACATTTACGACGGCATTCAAAGACCGCTGGAGACCATCCGGCTCAAGGTCGGTTCCAACATCACCAAAGGCATCCAGGAGCCTGCGCTGAGCCGGGAAACGGTCTGGCATTTCGATGCGGAACGCAAACCCGGAGACCGGGTCGCGTCAGGCGACGTACTGGGTTACGTGCAGGAGACCGAGGTGATCTGCCACAAGATCATGGTTCCTCCAAATCAGTCCGGCGTTCTTTCCGATTTGCGCTCGGGAGATTTCACCGTGACCGACGTCATCGGCACGCTGAAGAAGGACGACGGAACGACCTTTGAATTGCGTCTTTCCCACAAGTGGCCGGTTCGCGTCGCCCGTCCTTATGCCGAGAAAATGCCGCCGGTCGAACCGATGATTACCGGCCAGCGTTCCATCGACGCGCTATTCCCGATTGCCAAGGGCGGAACCGCCTGTGTTCCGGGCCCCTTCGGAGCGGGCAAAACCGTTGTGCAGCATCAGCTGGCAAAATGGAGCGACGTGGACGTTGTCGTATACATCGGATGCGGTGAGCGCGGCAACGAGATGACCGACGTTCTGCGGGAATTCCCTGAACTGATCGACCCCCGCACGGGCAAGTCCCTGATGGAAAGAACCGTGCTGATTGCCAACACGTCGGATATGCCGGTTGCGGCCCGTGAGGCTTCGGTTTATACCGGCATCACCATTGCGGAATATTACCGGGATATGGGCCTGAACGTGGCCGTTATCGCCGACTCGACTTCCCGCTGGGCGGAAGCTTTGCGCGAAATGTCGGGACGTCTGGAGGAAATGCCGGGCGAGGAAGGCTATCCCGCTTACCTGACTTCCCGTCTGGCTCAGTTCTACGAGCGCGCAGGGAAGGTGGTCTGCCGGGGCTCGGATGCCCGGATCGGCACACTGTCCGCCATCGGGGCGGTTTCCCCGCAGGGCGGCGACATTTCCGAGCCGGTTACCCAGGCGACCCTCCGGATTGTCAAGGTGTTCTGGGGACTGGACAGCGCGCTGGCGTACAAGAGACATTTCCCGGCCATCAACTGGCTCAATTCCTATTCTCTGTACCGCAACCGTCTGACCGAGTGGTTCTCGGAGAACGTGGCGACCGACTGGATGGAGCTGACTTCCCGCGCTTTGAAGATTCTGCAGGAGGAATCCAACCTGGATGAAATCGTAAAACTGGTCGGTATGGACGCCCTTTCGGCGGATGACCGGCTGACGATGGAAGTGGCCCGTTCGGTCCGTGAAGACTTCCTTCAGCAGTTCGCGTTTGACGACGTGGACGGATTCACCCAACTCGACAAGCAGCATGATCTTTTGCGGATGATTTTCTCCTTCGAGGAAAAGTCGCGTAAGGCGATTGCCCAGGGAGCGGACATCGAGAAGCTGGTGAACCTGGAAGTCCGTGAAAAGATCGGCCGTGCGAAAGCGGTTCCTTATAAAGATTATAAGGAAGCCTATATGCAGATTGAGAGCGAGATGACCGATCAGATCAACGATTGCGTTGCGCAGAGTAAAGAGGAGAATTGACGGGGAAGCCTATGATTCGTGAATACAGAACAATAGAAGAAGTCGCCGGTCCTTTGATGCTGGTCAAGCAGGTGGACGGCGTTAAATACGACGAGTTGGGAGAAATCGAACTTCCGGACGGCTCGGTTCGCCGCTGCCGTGTGTTGGAAGTCAATGGGCGGAATGTGCTGGTTCAGCTGTTTGAATCGGCCGCCGGCCTCAATCTTGCCGATTCCAAGGTTCGCTTTTCGGGACACGGCGTGGAACTGCCCGTGTCGCAGAACATGCTTGGACGCGTTTTCAACGGAATGGGCCAGCCGATCGACGGCGGCGCGAAAATCATTCCGGACAAGTCGCTGGACATCAACGGCACGCCGATCAATCCGGCCGCGAGATACTATCCGTCCGAATTCATCCAGACCGGTGTATCCACCATTGACGGACTGAACACACTGGTCCGCGGACAGAAACTTCCGATTTTCTCGGGTTCCGGTCTGCCGCACGCAGAACTGGCGGCGCAGATTGCCAGACAGGCCAAGGTCCGCAATTCGGATTCCAAATTCGCCGTTGTGTTCGCCGCCATCGGCATCACGTTTGAGGAAGCGGATTTCTTCATTTCCGATTTCAAGAAAACGGGAGCAATCGACCGAACGGTCCTGTTCATCAATCTGGCGAGCGACGCCGCCATCGAGCGTATTTCCACGCCCCGTATGGCCCTGACCGCCGCCGAGTATCTGGCTTTCGAGTGCAACATGCACGTGCTGGTCATCCTGACGGATATCACCAACTACGCCGAAGCGCTCCGTGAAGTCTCGGCCGCCCGCAAGGAAGTGCCCGGACGCCGCGGATATCCCGGCTATCTGTATACCGACCTTGCGACGATGTATGAGCGGGCCGGAAGGAAAATGGGTTCGGACGGTTCCATTACCATGATTCCGATCCTGACCATGCCCGAAGACGACAAGACCCACCCGATTCCCGACCTGACCGGATACATCACCGAAGGGCAGATCATTCTGTCCCGTGAGATGTACCGCAAGGGATATATGCCTCCGGTGGACGTTCTTCCGTCTCTTTCCCGTCTGAAAGACAAGGGCATCGGGGAAGGCAAGACCCGCGAGGATCATTCGGGCGTGCTCAACCAGCTCTTCGCTTCCTATGCCCGCGGCAAGGACGCAAAGGAGTTGATGGTCGTTCTGGGCGAGGCCGCCCTGACGCCGATGGACCGTCTGTACGCTCAGTTTGCGGACGCCTTTGAATCCCAATTCATAAATCAGGGATTCTATGAGGACCGGACCATCGAGCAGACGCTGGATCTGGGCTGGAAACTGCTTTCCATTCTTCCCAAGAGCGAAATGAAGCGTATCAAACCTGAGTTTGTGGAAAAGTATTGGCCGAAAAAGGATTAAGCAAGAGGATTTAGTATGGCAGGAATCAATGTCAATCCGACCCGGATGGAATTGAAAAAAATACAGACCCGCTATCAGACCGCCCGCAAGGGGCACAAGCTGCTCAAGGACAAAAGAGACGAGCTGATGAGGCAGTTTCTGGATGTGGTCCGGGAGAACAAGGTGCTGCGCGAAAAGGTGGAAATGGCACTCGGGCAGGTTTATCATTCATTCTCCATCGCCGGTGCGGTGGGAAACCCGCAGATGCTGCAGGAGGCTTTGATTTGCCCGAAGAAGGAATGCGCCCTGGACGTTTCCTACAGGAATCTGATGAGCGTCATCGTACCGCAGTTCGAGATTCAGGTTTCGGACGCGGGCGTGGACAGCTGCAATTACGGTCTGGCGTTTACTTCGGGAGAACTGGACGCTTCGGTCAAGGAACTCAACGGCATTCAAGAGGACCTGATCCGGATGGCTGCCCTGGAAAAGACCGCACAGCTTCTGGCCCAGGAAATCGAGAGAACCCGCCGCCGCGTCAACGCGCTGGAATACATCATGATGCCTCAATATCTTGCCACCATCAAATCCATCAAGATGAAACTGGATGAAAACGAGCGGGGCAACACGACCCGGCTGATGAAAGTCAAGGACATGATGCTGAAGGCGCAGCGGGAGCAGCGCATCGAGGAAGACGACGAAATCTTTTACGAAGCGCACCCGGACGAACGGCCGGAAGAGGAAGAAGCCTGAACCGGAAAATAGGATTAAAAGGACGCCCCGGGCGTCCTTTTGTCAAGGAAGAAGGAGGAAAGCATGGAAAACGGAACCGAACCGCTTCGCAGTATTTTGCATTGCGACTGCAACAATTTTTTTGCTTCCTGTGAATTGCTTTCCCGGCCGGATCTGAGAAACAGTCCGGTCGCCGTGACAGGAGACCCGACCGACCGACACGGAATCGTGGTCGCGAAGAACGACATTGCCAAAAAGTACGGGGTCCGGACGGCAGAAACCATCTATTCGGCCAGGCAGAAATGTCCCCAGTTGGTTTGCCTGCCGGCTCATCACGACCTGTATTCCGAAATATCGAAGAAAGTCAATGCCATTTATCTGCAGTACACCGACCTTGTGGATCCGTTCGGAATCGACGAGTCCTTTTTGGATATCACCGGCAGCCTGACCTATCTGAAAAAGACGCCCCATGAAGTGGCGGATGAACTCCGTGCCCGCGTGAAGGCGGAAATCGGCATTACCATCTCGGTCGGGGTCAGCTTTTGCAAGGTGTTCGCCAAACTCGGAAGCGATTACAAAAAGCCTGACGCGACCACCGAAATCACGCCGCAGAACAAAGCCGAAATTGTGGACCCTCTCCCGGCGTCCGATCTTTTGTACGTGGGAAAACAGACGAATCTGGCGCTCAACCGGATGGGAATCTTCACCATAGGGCAACTGGCCCAGACCAGGGAAGAGGACCTGGAAGAAGTCCTGGGCGAGGCAGGCAAGACGCTTTGGATTTACGCCAACGGACTGGACCGGGAACCGGTGCACGCCTATCACGAACGCAGGGAAGTCAAAAGCGTCGGGAACAGCATGACGTTCCGAAGGGATATCTCGGGCGAGGAGGAAATCCGTCAGGGACTGTCCGAACTGGCGGACTCGGTGGCAAGCCGGCTGCGCCGGGCAAACCTGAAGGGAAGCGTGCTGCAGATCCAAGTCAAGGATCCGAACTTCCGTGTCGTGCAAAAGCAGTGTCAGCTGAATGAGCCGACCTGGCTCAAGTCCGTGCTCGTCCCCCGGGCGATGCAGCTGATTTCCGCCATGCATATGATGGACAAGCCGGTCCGGCTTCTGTCGCTGACGGTGACCGGCCTGATCCCGGCGGATCAGGTGGAACGGCAGCTGACGATTTTTGACAATCCGGACGGGGAGAGCGGGGACAAGAAGGAAATGGTCGAGGATGTTCTGGCGGATATCCGTTCCAGATACGGGCGGAACAGCATCTTTCTCGGGATGTACGAAAACCCCGAAATCGGGATCCGGCACAAAGAGTCCTGATGCTTCGGCAATCGCTTCTTTTGCTGAACCATGGTTCATGCCTGCTTCAAGGATTTTTTGCCATCTGACGACGGAATGAAACCTGAAGTTGCCTGACGACTGACTTCAATTTTACCCCTTTGGAGCGGAAGTTAACTTTACACTTCAGCGCATTCCGTTTGAGGCAAAAGTTTTTTAAACAGACTTGTCAAACATCTTTGCGTGTGTTATAATGATTTGTGTTAAAATGTATTTGGCAGGAAGGAGAAGGGCCGCATATGGTGACATTGAATAAAAAGCCATCTACGCTGATTCCGTTGAGCGGAGCCGGGCTTTCTCTCATTATTGCCATTTTGTTGTTTGCTGTTTTTGTGCCTCGCTGTGAAGTGACGGTGGTGAAGGTCTTTGCCATTTTGTTCGGCATTATATTGCTGATTCTGATGGTTTTGTGCCTGTATTATACGTTCCTGGAATGCGAGAGCATGCCGAATTATTTCTTGTATGACAAGAAGAAAAAGCGCAACATTCAGCCTGATAAACTCACCTTTGACATAGTCAACAGCCGTATGTCTTTCTTCGTCAGTCGGATTGCGCAGGGCCGTGCTTCCGCCCTCTGGACCGGAGACGTGCTCCAGCACGAGGAGCGGTTTGACAAGAATCATGTGTATATGCCTCTTGTCGCCTATAAGATGCTGTATGACCTGGCGGAAGAGAACAGTGACCGCGGCTGGGCGATGTTTGAAAACTGCACGGATGAAAATCTGAAGGTGATTCTGTATGCCCTTCGATCCAACGGCGAGGAGGACATGGTCCGGGTTTTGAAATATCTGAAGGAAAACCTTTCCCACGATTATTCCCGCGTTTCGGATTACATCATCGGGAACCGCAAGTACATCCAGAAGCGGATGTACGGATACGTCAGACGGAATCTGGACGCGTTTTATTGAGACTCATAGCATAAAGGGGCTGTTGCAACCGGTGGTTCGGCAGCCCTTTATAAAAAGGAAGGAAACATGTTCTACGTAAAAGTGGCCGGCATGACCGTTGGCATCGATGAAAAATATCCCGACGTACGTCAGGTATGCCAGGATTATATTGTGCCTTTCCATACGGCATCCCCGCTGTTTACCGTAAGGGCGGAGGAGAAGGAATTGCAATGCATGACCCGCTCCGTCACCTGGAAAAAGCTTGAGCCGGGCGAAGCGGAGAACATGGTCATTATGCGCAAGATTGCGCTGAGGCTCCCGGAGTACAAGGCTTTTTTGCTGCATGCCTGCGTGATTCAGTGCCGGGGAATGACGATTGCGTTTTCGGCGCCCCGCGGTGTAGGGAAGACCACGCATGCCCGCATGTGGCTCGAGATGTTCGGCGATGAGGCAAGGATCCTCAACGGGGACAAACCACTGGTCCGGATCAGCGACGAGGTGGTTTCGGTGTACGGGACGCCCTGGAGCGGCAAGGAGGGACTGGCCGTCAACGCGGTGTCCAGACTGTCCGCCATCGTTTTTCTGGGGCGGGGCGACGAGCCGAAGATCGAGAAACTGTCGGTCGAAGAATCCGCCAGAATGCTGATTTCTTCTTCCTACATCCCCGTGGATGAGGAAGGAAGAAACCGCTGCATTCCCATCCTTGCGCAGGTTGTGTCTGCGGTTCCGGCGTTTGCCGCTCAGGTCAACCTCTCCGAGGATTCCGTGAAGACCATCTATGAGAAGGTCGTCGCTTACGTGTGAATGACAAGTGAGGAAAAGGCATCGATTGTGGCGAAAAACGGCGATTTTGAAAGTAATTGAATCGCTAAATTAAAATAATTGGATTTTTTATAAAAAGGCCTTGACAACTTCAAGGCCTTTGTGCTATAATGCACGGGCGTTTAAAAAGACGATCTAAATGGAGGAAATACACATGTCTACTTTTATGCAGAAAAAAGAAAATATAGTGCGCAAGTGCTATATTGTTGATGCTGCAAATCGTCCTCTCGGCAAGACTGCTGTCGTAGTAGCCAACCTGCTCCGCGGCAAGAATGCTCCTGAGTTTACACCGAATGTTGATTGTGGTAATTTTGTTTTCGTTATCAATGCGGATAAAGCAGTTCTGACAGGCAAGAAGCTTGAGCAGAAATATTATCGTCATCACTCCGGTTATATCGGCGGTTTGAAGTCCGTTCAGTACAAGACCTTGATGCAGAACCGTCCCGAACTCGCGGTGGAACTGGCAGTAAAGGGAATGCTCCCCCACAATTCGCTGGGTGCTTCGGCGTTTACCCGGTTGAAGGTGTTCGCTTCCGAAGAGGCCTTTGAAAAAGCAAAGGTCAAGTATGCCGGCCTGAAGCCTGAAGTATACGAAGAAGCATAATTGAGAAAGGAGATTCATCATGTACGAAAGTTCTAAAGTAAGCTTCTACGGAACTGGTAGAAGAAAGAAGTCTATTGCCCGCGTATATCTGTTCCCGGGCACCGGAACTGTGACCATCAATGGCCGTGATATTGATGATTACTTCGGTCTTGAGACATTGAAGCTGATTGTAAACCAGCCCTTCGGCGTTACCGAGACGGTTGGTAAGTTCGACGTTGTTGCCAAGGTTGTCGGCGGAGGTTTCTCCGGTCAGGCTGGCGCAATCCGTCACGGCATCTCCCGCGCTCTCGTTGAGGCGGATGCTGAATATCGTCCCGCATTGAAGGCTGCCGGTTTCATGACCCGCGACCCTCGTATGAAGGAAAGAAAGAAGTACGGACTCAAAGCCGCTCGTCGTGCAAGTCAGTTCAGCAAGCGCTGATCGAGACTACAAAATGCTCAAAAACCCCGGAACTATGCGGTTTTCCGGGGTTTTTCTTTTTGTCGTTTTCGTGGAAAGGGGTTCGTGTAGGGGTTATCCGTACACACGGGATAATAGCTACGATTTTCCCTGACTCAAAACAACCTTATAAGAAAGGAAAGAAAAATGAACATCAAAGACTTCAGAGATGCTATCAAATAATAATTTCCCAAATTTTTGTACTATAGGGCCTTGTCATCGTCGGTTTCATTTTTGGTTAACACTTCATCTTTACGTGGTCTGCCAACATGTCTCTTTGGTGCATTTGGGTCAGGCAAAGGACGAATTCGTGG
>JAFTBN010000048.1 GCA_017455185.1 Clostridia bacterium | reverse complement strand
CAGAATGGTGTGTACTGATGATTGTTGGCAGATTCAAAATAAAAGGACGAAGGATATGCTTATATTTGAACAGATGGGCTTTAAGCCGGAGCTGACGCTCCCTTTGAAAAGCTCATATGTACAGAAAGCTCAATGATTGTGTTTAAATTCACCTTTATCAAAATTATCTGCAACGAGTAAAGATTCATCAGCTTTGTATGACTCGGATGCATAGGCATAACCACCAGTGCTACACATCATAACAAATACCAAAAGTACAACAATAATCCTTTTCATAACGTACCTTCTGTTTAAAAAAATCATCTTGCGGAAAAAATAATCTTACCGTTCTCTACCATATAATTAATATATAGTGAAGCACCATTAGTTTCTCCACTCGAAAAATAAGAAATCAGTTTTATCGTAATTGTACCAGAAAGCTGTGTACAATTACCAAAATTAAGTGGAATATCAACAAAATATTGTGGGTTATTATCCTTATCACACAAGTATTCCTCCTGTGTTAAATCAAACGTCTTAGAATATAAATCGTTAGAACTATCAACTATAACACCAGGAGCATCAATGCTAAGAATTGTATGGTTATAGAGATTATATTGTGAATGGATTCTTTTCCCTACCCCTACTTTAATTACAACCAAATCTTTTTTCGATGATTGCTCCGGTGCTTCAATAGATAATACCGTAGAAGGACTCTCTTTTTGTGAGTTCGAGGTTAATCTAATTGTTTTTTCATTTGAACACGAAGATAAAGAAAACACGAGAAAGATTGTAATGAATATCATCATATGTTTTTTCATTATTACACCTCCTTAATGTTGCTAAATCATATGTAAAAGTGTTGGCTCCGAGCGGAGAAGAATTTGAGCTTCTAAAAGCAGAAAAGAGCCTACAACCGGCAGACGCAACAAAAGTAGTGGAGCTGCCTAACGGCTCTTTCGTAGTAAGTATACCACAATCCCCCGATTAGTCAACCCCTCCAAAGAAGAACTGAATATTCTTCACCCGAGGAAAACAGACACTCTCTTCCTGACGGCTACGAATTCAAACGCTACACCAAAAAGGAAGCCGAAGAAATCGTCAATCGGATTATGGAGAACATCGAGTATACCGAAGGCGAGCGCTCGTATTACGAAGACGATTATGATAGCAACATCTTCAAGCTTAAGCTCGTCGGGAAGAGCAGGAAGCAGGCCATCAACCAGATCTTTGAGATACTGAACAGCGCGCCGGCAGGCGAGAGATTCAACCCGGCTCTTCGCATTGCGGATCACCTGATTGACCACGTGATTATGCACGAAATAATCGTCGAATCTGACGCATCCGCCACCAGCGCGTGCAGTTCATGCTTCCGTTCGAGGAATTATACTGTCCATATGCATTCACCCGGGACCATGACGGGCGTCGTAAAGGCGGAATGCGTTTTGGATAAGGCGGGAAAACCTTCGGACGTCCGGACGTTCAGGGACCTGTGTGCTGCAGCACGGGTCTTTTCTTTTTGCTTATGTTCAATCTTGTATAAAGTATGAACAAAAGTAAACTTTTATCGGTCAAAAATCGTCTTTTTTTGCATTTACTTGATTTTTAAGCCTATAAAACTATAATATAAGAAAGATTTTAAGGAAACCGGCGCCGAAAGGGCCGGAAAGAGGGACAAGATGGGAATGAATTTTCTGCGCAAACTTCCGATACCGATGGAAGTCAAGCAACAGTATTCGCTGTCTGCCGAAGCGGCGCGGAACAAAGAGGTTTTCGACGAGAAAATCCGGGACGTGTTCCGCAAGAAGAACAATCGGATGCTCCTGATCATCGGGCCTTGCTCCGCCGACCGGGAGGACGCGGTCATGGAATACGTGCACAGGCTCAGCCGCCTGCAGGAACAGGTGGAGGACAAAATACTCCTTCTGCCCCGCGTCTATACCAACAAGCCCCGCACGACCGGGGACGGGTACAAGGGGATGCTGCACCAGCCCGACCCGAACGGGAAACCGGATCTGTTCCGCGGCATACTGGCCATCCGGCATCTGCATTCCCGCGTACTGACCGAAACCGGGATGGGGACGGCCGACGAGATGCTCTATCCGGCCAACTACCGGTATCTGTCTGACGTTCTTTCCTACGTCGCCGTGGGGGCCCGCTCGGTCGAGGACCAGGAACACCGGCTCGTGGCCAGCGGCATTTCGGTTCCGGTCGGAATGAAGAATCCGACGGGAGGCGACCTGAGCGTTATGATCAATTCCATCCGGGCGGCCCTGCATCCCCACTCCTTCATTTACCGCGGGTGGGCGGTCGAGACCGACGGCAATCCCGAAACGCACGCAATCCTTCGCGGGTATGTGGACAAACGGGGGAACAGCCACCCCAACTACCATTATGAGGATTTGCTGAATCTGTACGAACTGTACGCCGAAAACGGCATGGAGAATCTGGGCGTCATCGTGGATACCAACCACGCCAACTCGGGCAAGCACTTCCTCGAGCAGCCCCGCATCTGCAAAGAAGTGATTCATTCCTGCCGGCATAACGCGCAGGTCCGGGAAATCGTGCGCGGATTCATGATTGAAAGTTATCTGGAGGACGGATGCCAGGCCATCGGGGAAGGCACATTCGGAAAATCCATTACGGATCCCTGTCTCGGATGGGAAAAGACCGAGAAACTGGTCCTGGAAATCGCGGACCTGCTTTGAGAGAGGCATACCTATGAAAATCGGAATTTGCGGCCTGGGCCTGATCGGAGGTTCCATGGCCAAAGCATACCGCAGAGGCGGATGCGAAGTATACGGATACGATCTGTCCGAAGCCGTACAGGCGAAAGCCCTGGAGGAGAAGGTGATTCTGGGAACATTGGACGAGGAAAGCGTTCCTTCGTGCGATCTGGTTCTTTTGTGCGTGTATCCGCGCGCCGCTGCCGAATATCTGCTTCGGATTGCCCCTTACCTGCATCCCGAAGCCATCGTCGTGGACTGCTGCGGCACAAAACGCTGGATCTGCAAGGCCGGATTCGCGATAGCAAGGCAGTACGGGTTCACCTTCTTCGGCGGACACCCGATGGCGGGCACGCAGTATTCGGGTCTGGCGTACAGCCGGGAGAATCTGTTCGACGGAGCGCCCATGGTCATCGTACCGCCCGCCAACGTCTCCCAGGAACGGATGGACCGGCTCCGCGAACTGCTCGGTCCGGTCGGGTTCGGTTCGCTTTCGGTCACGACGGCAGAGAACCATGACAAAATCATCGCGTTTACGTCTCAGCTGGCTCACGTTGTGTCCAACGCTTACGTGAAGAGCCCGAACGCCCAGGTGCACCGCGGTTTTTCCGCGGGTTCGTACAAGGACCTGACCCGGGTGGCCTGGCTCAACGAGGAAATGTGGGCCGAACTCTTTATGGAGGACCGGGACAATCTGTTTGACGAAGTGGAGGGAATCATCCATTCCCTGATGGAATACCGGGACGCGCTGATGGTCGGAGACCGGGAGCGTCTGGTCGAACTGCTGCGGGAAGGCCGGCTGGCCAAAGAGCGGGTAGACCGTGAAACGGAGGACGAAGAGTGAAAAGGCTGACCGTACATGCCTCAAGAGAATACGATGTGCTGGTCGGACGGGATTTGTTGAACCGGGCTGGAGATCTTGCAAGGGAAGCTCTGAAAAAATCTGGGGGACGCGTGATGCTGGTCAGCGAAGACCGCGTGGCGCCCCTGTATCTGGAACGGGCGACAGAGAGTTTTTCCGCGGCCGGCTTTTCGGTTTTTACCTATGTCTTTGAGGCCGGGGAATCCAGCAAGAACATGAACACGCTTGCCGGTTTGCTCAACCGTATGGCCGAGGTCCCGATGACCCGGTCGGACTTTGTGGTTGCGCTGGGCGGTGGCGTGGTCGGGGACCTTGCGGGGTTTGCCGCGTCGGTCTATGCCCGGGGCATCCGGTTTGTCCAGATTCCGACCACTTTGCTTGCCATGGTGGACGCCTCGGTCGGAGGCAAGACCGCGGTGGATCTGCCGGCGGGAAAGAACATGGCCGGCACTTTCTGGCAGCCGAGTCTTGTGATTTGCGACCTGGATCTGCTGGACACGCTTCCCGGGGAGACTTTCCGCTGCGGCGTGGCCGAAATCATCAAATACGCCTTTATCGGAGACAGGGAACTGTACGACCACTTGTGCCAGTCCCTGACGGATCATCTGGAATGGATTGTGGCCCGGAGCGTGGCCGACAAGCGGGATCTGGTCGAAGCCGACGAGCGGGACACCGGAGCGCGTCAGCTGCTCAATCTGGGGCATACCATAGGGCACGCGGTGGAACGCTGCTCGGACTTCCGGATTCCGCACGGAGACGCCGTGGCCATCGGCATGCACCGCATCACGTCTGCGGCGGTAAAGAAGGGACGGTGCGACAGGAATGTGCTCGTTTGTCTTGACGCCCTGCTGGACCGGTACGGTCTGCCGAAGAGCGCCGGATTCGACGCGGACAGCCTGACGCAGGCAGCTTTGGGAGACAAGAAACGGCAGGGAGACAGCATTACGCTGGTCTTGCCCTGCGGGATGTGCAAAAGCGAAAGAATGGCCGTTCCGGTCGGCGAACTTCGGGACTGGATTGCGGCCGGCGGGGACGCGGAGGAATAACGATGTATTTGGATTTACAGGATTTTGTTTTTCCACGCGAGGTGGAGGCGGTGACCTCCAAGTCGGTGGCGCACAGACTCTTGATCCTGGGTGCGCTTTCCTCCCGGGAATCCTCCTTCAAGATCCGAAGACCCGGATCCGACATCCAGCATACGGTGGATTGCCTGAGGGCCCTGGGGGCCGAGGTGACCCTGATGCCGAAACTGGAATTCGATACCGAAATATACAAAGTCAAGCCGATTGATCTGGAGCATCCGCCCAGATACGCGGTATTGAATTGCGGAGATTCGGGTTCGACTCTGCGCTTTCTTTTGCCGGTTGCGGCCGCACTGGGGGTCGAGGCGACCTTCATCCGGACCGGCCGGCTGGCCGAGCGCCCGCTGGGGCCGCTTCAGGACGTGCTGCACGAACACGGAGTGCGGTTCTTCATGGACGACAAGGGAAACCTTTGCTCCCGGGGCATATTCGACGGGACGGATTTCTCCATTCCTGGGAACATTTCCTCCCAGTTTATCACCGGTCTTTTGTTTGCGATGGCGATTTTCCGCCATCCTTCCCATCTGAGCATTACGGGTGAACTCGAATCCGCGCCCTATTTGCAGATGACCATCGGAAAGATCCGTATGTACAAGGTTCCCGTCCGGATGGAGGGCATGGAAATCGAGATGCCGGGACGCGACGCGTTCCAGCTCCGCCGTCCCCGCTGTCCGCTGATGGAAGGGGACTGGTCGGGCTCGGCCGTGTTTCTGGCAGCCGGAGCGGTCAGCCGCAGGGACGTCACGGTTCACGGTCTGGATACCCGGACGGTGCAGGGAGACAGGGCGATTCTTTCTCTTCTGATGAACTTCCATGCGGCGGTGTCCAAGCCGGACGGCAATTCGGTACGGGTGGAGCCTTCCTCCCTGAAGGCAACCTACATCGACGCCCGTCACACGCCCGATCTGGTTCCGATTCTGGCGGTGCTGGCCCTTTGCGCCAGCGGCAAGACCGTCATTGACAACGCCTCGCGTCTCCGCCTCAAGGAGTCCAACCGGCTGGCGGCGGTCACCGAACTGCTCAACGCCGTGGGAGGAAACTGCATTGAGTTCGAAGACGGACTGATTATTTACGGGGTGGACAAGCGCAGTCTGCGCGGAGCCCTTGTGGACTCCAAAAACGACCATCGGATTGCGATGGCGGCCGCCCTGATTGCAACCATGCTTCCTTACGGAGAAACCATCCGGATCCGGAACGCCGAATGCGTGGACAAGTCCTGGCCGCATTTCTGGGACGATCTGGGCGTCATGGGGAAGTTGAGGAACTGAGATATGCCGGTACACGATTATTACGGAAAGAACATAGCGGTCCGGATTGAAGGCGGTTCCCACAGCCCCGAGATGACTCTGACCTTTGACGGACTTCCCGCAGGTCTTTCGCTGGACAAGGAAAGACTGCGGGAGATTATGGAGCGCCGCAGACCCGGGAAAAACGCCTGGTCGACCGCACGGCAGGAGGAGGACCGCCCGGTCTTCGTCAGCGGCCTTAAGGATGGGATGACCGACGGAAAGACCCTGGTTGTCCGGATCCGCAACTACGATATGCGTCCGGGGGATTACAAGGATTTTGCGGACGTTCCGCGTCCGGGACATGCGGATTATCCGGCCCGGATGAAGTACGGTCCGGAAGTGGATCTGAGCGGCGGAGGCCATTATTCGGGCCGCCTGACCTCGCTTTTGTGCGTGGCCGGGGAAATCTGCCGGCAGAATCTGGAGCGGAAAGGCGTTTACATCGGCGCTCACATCGAACGGATCCATACGGTGCTCGACCGGCCTTTTCCGGCGGTCGGACTGACCAAAGAGGAACTGAGACGCCCGGGAAGCGCGGCTTTCCCCGTGCTCGAGGAGAGCGCCGGGGAATGGATGAAAAAAGAAATCGAGCTGGCGCGTGAAAACAGGGATTCGGTGGGAGGCATCATCGAATGCGCGGCCATCGGATTGCCTCTTGGCCTGGGGACGCATATGTTTGACAGCCTCGAGAGCCGGGTCAGTTCGGCCATGTTCGCCATCCCGGGTGTCAAGGGCGTTTCGTTTGGGGAAGGATTCCGGGCGGCTTCGCTGTTCGGGTCCGAGAACAACGACGGATATTATACCGACGGCAAAGAGGTGTTCTTTGCGTCGAATCACGCGGGCGGGGTGCTCGGAGGCATGAGCACCGGGATGCCGCTTGTGGTGCATGTCGCCATCAAGCCGACGCCGACCATTGCCCGTGAGCAGGACTCGGTTTCGCTGAGTCGGATGGAAAATGTGAAATTAAATTGCGCCGGCCGGCATGACCCGTGCATAGTGCCTCGCGCGGTTCCGGTGACGGAATCCGTGCTGGCCTTGGCCCTGTTCGATCTGTTTCTGGACGGGGAAGGCACGGTCGGGAAACAAGAAAGGACGGAATAAAATGGAAGAAAAGAAGGAAATGAGTTTGGCGCAGGCCAGAGATAGAATCGACCAGATCGACCGCAAACTGGTTTCGCTGTTCCGTGAGCGGATGGACGTCATGGCGGACGTGGCAGCCGTGAAGAAGAAGGAGGGCAAGCCGGTTCTGGACCTGCAAAGGGAAAGGGAAAAACTGCTGAGCGTGGACGAGATGGCCGGCCCGATTTACGGGTCCTATGCCCGCACGCTGTATTCAACGGTCATGTCTTTGGCCCGTGCCAATCAGCATCGGCTTCTCGACGGGGACGGTCAGACCAAAAAAGCCTTTGAGGCGGCAGTCGCCTCGACGGATTCCATGTTCCCGGAACGCGCCACCGTGGCCTGCCAGGGCGTGGAAGGGGCTTTTTCCCAGCATGCGGCCGACAAATTGTTTGCGCTTCCCCAAATCACGTATTATTCAAACTTTTCAGACGTCTTTAACGCGGTGGCCAACGGCACCTGCCGGTACGGGGTTCTTCCTTTGGAGAACAGCACCTCGGGCTCGGTGGAGGCAGTCTTTGAACAGATGACCCGCCAGACAAACGGTCCTTTCTACATTGTCCGTTCGGTCCGGCTCAAGGTGGACCACAATCTGATGGGCATTCCCGGCTCTTCGCTGGACCATGTCCGCCTGATTCTGTCCCATGAGCAGGCGCTCTCCCAATGCGGAGCATACCTGCGCAACAAGTTCCCGGGCGTGGAACTGCGGGCCTGCACCAATACCGCCGAGGCGGCTCGGATTGTCGCGGCGGAAAAGGACCCCGGCGTGCTGGCGCTTGCTTCTTCGGATTCGGCATCGCAATACGGCCTGAAAATTCTGGAAGCAGACGTACAGGACAATGCCAACAACTACACCCGGTTCATTTGCATCTCCCGCAAGCTCGAAGTCTATCCGGGCTCCGGAAAGACGAGCATCGTCCTGGTGGCCGAACACCGGCCGGGCAGTCTGTCCCGCGTCCTGGCCCGTTTTGAGGCGCTGCAGATCAACCTGACCAAACTGGAATCCCGTCCGGTGCCGGGCCATGATTTCGAATTCATGTTCTATTTCGATCTGGATTGCCCGATGTATGCGCCCCGTCTGACTCAACTGTTCAATGAACTGGAGCAGGATCAGCAGGTCTTCCGGTATCTGGGAACCTATACGGAAATTCTTTGAGTGAGGCCCCGCCGGGCTGAGCATCCCGAAGGAAAGGAGAGTGTCTATGGCTAATTTTACAAGGGAAGCCATTTTGGCCGCATTTTTGAAAATCGCGGAAAAGAAGCCGCTGGAAAAAATATCCGTCCGGGATATCGTGGACGAATGCGGCATCAACCGGAATACCTTCTATTACCATTTCCAGGATATCTATGCAGTCCTGGAGGAGGTCCTGGTCAATCAGATACTCATCACCGAATCCGATGGAAACAGCCCGCATTATCTGGTGGATGTAACCAATCAGACCATCATCCAGATGCTTCAGCACAAACCGGCGATTCAGAACATTTACCGCAGCGTCGGGCCGGATATGGTCGACCGGTATATGAAAGGCAATCTGACCAAAATCAGCGCGCATTACGTCAACAGCAAACTGGATGGGCGGAAGATGAATCCCTGGGACAAGAATATGCTCATCTCCTTTTACCGGAACATCATAGGCGGCGCCATGAAGGACTGGCTGGAAGGGGGTATGAAGGAGAACCCCTCCTACATCGTGCAGCACATCAGCCGGCTGATGACCGGCATGGCCGAACTCGGCATCCGGAACAGTCTGGAAATGTCAAAAGAGAAAGAGCAGAAAAACCAGTCGGCCGAAAACTCGGCGGATTCCGAATAAGGCTCGATCAAAAACAACGAAATGACAAACGGCGGAGACCCAACTTTTTTTGGGGCTCCGCTTTTCCGTTCAGATCCGAAAATACAAACGTGTTTTTTTCAGCGCTTTGCAACCGGAAGGCTTTGCCTGGCGACAACGGAAATCAGGCTTTCGGTGCACGATTCTGCGGGTTCGCGGAACAAAATGCGGGCGGGCCTCCGCCCCCCTTTGGATTTGACGTCCGTTTTTTGACTTGATTTTTGGGCAATTCGGCAACTTTGCCTAAAAAATGGGCAAAAAGGGAAAATTGTCTGTTGGATGAAAAACGGCTTGACGCTATAATGTTTTCATCCTAAAATAGGGGATTTATATGGAAGAAAAGACAGAGAACGCCGCTGCTGGTTCGCAATCCGGAACCGCGGCCCATTCGGGAAAAAAGAGGCAGAACGTAAAGGAACTGCCCATGTTTGTGCATATACTGTTGACTCCGCTTCGCCTTTTGACTCATTTTGCCTTGCGCGTATGGACGGTGGTGATGTACCGGCCCAAGGTCTATTTCGATTACCCGCACAAGGCCAAGCATAAACTGGTGGACCGGCCGTCTGTTGTCATATCCAACCATCTGGCAGGAAGCGACGGAGGCATGCTGATGATTCAGTTTTTCCGAAACCGGTTCTGCGCGCTGGTCGCCCGGGAATGGGTGAACAAGATGGCGCTGGTGGTCGGACCTTTCCGCGGTATTTCCATCGATCGGTACCACGGAGGGGTCAGCTGGCTCAGGGAGAGTGTGCGCCGGATGGAGAAGGGCAACTCCATCATCATTTTCCCGGAAGGATTTATCGAAATCGAAAGGGGCAATCTTTCCCGCTTTCGTCCGGGTTTCATCCAATTGGCGCGCATGGCAGGTGCCGAGGTTGTTCCCGTATATCTGGAAGGATACTACAGCCATTTTTTCAGGGACCGTTTTCGGATTATGGTGGGCGAACCTATGAAGCTCAGTGAGCAGGGAGACCGGACCGAAAGAGAATATTATAAGGAAGAGGCTCTGCGCTATCAGGCGCGGGTCGAGGAACTCAGGGAATCGCTTCATGCCCGACTGGCCGAAGAAAAGGACAAAAAGGGCAAAGGAGCGCGCAGGGCGGAATGAGCCGGGAGAAATTGACATGAAGAACGTTCATGGATTGGAAAAACACAGACCGGACACCATTCGGGAGGCGAGGGTGGCCTATGTGGTCGCGTCTGCGCTGTTCTTTATCGCCGGAATCCTTTTTATCATCTTTCCGCAGATTCCGGACGGAATCTTGCGCTGGATTTTCGGCATTGGCCTTTGCCTGATTGCCGCCACCCGTATTTTTGCCTATTGGAGCAACGATCTGTACCGGCTGGCCTTTCAGTACGATTTCGCTTTCGGCATCTTCACGGCTGTTCTCGGACTTTTACTGATGGTCAATTTCGAATACATCATGAGCCACTTGCAGCTCATGATGGGAATGTACATTCTGCTTGACGGTCTGTTCAAGATGCAGATTGCAATCGATGCCCAGCGTTTCGGCATGAGCAAATGGTGGATTCTGCTTATCAGTTCTTTGGTGGTGGTCGTCCTGACCGTTCCGCTGATTTTCGGCCTGATTCCGGTAGACGAACTGAGGCTGGTGGGCATCGCGATGGCACTGGACGGAGCCGAGAACAGTTGGAACACCATGTATACGGTTCGCGTCAGAGCAAAAAAGGAAAACAAAGAGGAATTGTATGGAGAACTGGATCGGATCGAGTCTCCTTTGGATACAATTAGAAAAAGAAGAGGTAAAAAACAATGAGACCTGTACAGATTATGACGGATTCCTGTTCGGATTTGAGCGCCGAACTGTTGGACAAGTACGGCATTGACTATTTTCAGATGAATACCGTGTATGAAGGAAACGAAACTCCCGCAAGTCTGCGTTGGGAGCATTATTCTCCGAAGGAATTGTACGACGTGATGCGCGCGGGCAACCGGGTCCTGACCAATCAGGTTCCTGCCGTCAATTTCGAACGGGGATTCAAGACCTATCTGGACCAGGGAATGGACATCGTGTACATCGGATGCGCCCTGCCTCTGTCCAAATCGGTGGAGACGGGAGAACTTGTGGCTCAGCAATTCCGGACCCAATATCCGGATGCCTACATCGCCTGCATCGACGCGAAAAACTGCTCGGGCGGTGAGGCGCTGCTGGCTCTTCATGCCGCTCAATACAGGGACGAGGGACTTGATGCGCGTGCCATTGCCGACAAGATCCGGGCGGAGCGCCCGTTCGTTCAGCAATGGGTTACCGTGGATTCACTCGAATTCCTCAAACGGGCAGGCCGGGTCAAAGCTTCCAAGGCCTTCTTCGGCAACCTGATGGGGGTCCGCCCGCTGATTATTTCGGATGCGGTTGGGAACAACGTGCCGGTGGACAAGGCCAGAGGCCGTATGCCTTCCTTGCAGAAGATTGTGGACCGGGTGAAGGAAAATGTGATCAGTCCCGAAACCCAGACGGTTTACGTCGTTCATGCGGATTGCCTCGAGGATGCGCAGAAACTGGCGGGAATGCTGGTCGAACAGGTTCACTTCAAGGATTATTACATTTCTTACATCGGGCCGATTGTCGGCTCTTCCATCGGGCCCGGTGCGGTCGGCGCCTTTGCGATGGGGAAAGAAGTCACCACGCAGGCGTGATTCTCCACTGTTGTATTTTCATCACATCGAAGAGAGGTAGTACTATATGCAGACGTATGCCCTGACCGGCGACTTGCTGGCAAGAATGGTGCAAAGCGGAGCACAGAATCTGAGAAATAACGCACAGATTGTCAACGATCTGAATGTCTTTCCCATTCCCGACGGGGATACGGGGGAAAATATGAGCCTGACCATGGAAGGCGGAGCCACTGCCGTGTGCGGCCTGGAAGGGACGCTGGAGGAAATTTCCGGCAAGATGGCAACGGGTATGCTGCTCAATGCCAGAGGAAACTCGGGCGTCATCCTGTCCCAGTTCTTCGGGGGCATCTCCAAAGGATGGGCAGGGGCCGAATCGGCCGACCTGGATCTGGTGAAAAGCGCGTTTGCCAGCGGAGTGAAGCAGGCCTATTCTGCCGTAATCACCCCGACCGAGGGCACCATTCTGACCGTGGCACGCGAGGCGACGGATTATGCTTCACAGCATACGGCAAGCGGCGAGCCGCTGGAAAAGTTCTTCTCGAATTTTCTGCGCGAGGCGAAAAAATCGCTCAAACGCACGCCGGACCTTCTGGCCTGCCTGAAGGAGGCCGGAGTCATCGATTCGGGGGGAGCAGGGCTCATCTATATCTTCGAAGGCATGCAGAAAGCGCTGGGCGGCAAACCCGTCCTTCGGAGCGAGGAGGAAACTTTGGCCAAACCGAAGTACGAGGAGGGCGCGATGAAGTTCGACGAGAACAGCGAGCTGACCTTCGGGTATTGCACGGAGTGCCTTCTGCAGCTCCAGCACCGCAAGTGCGACATCGACGCCTTTGACACCGAACGGATGATTGCGGATCTGGAAAAGATGGGCAACTCCATCGTATGCGTCAAAGCCGGTTCGGTGGTCAAACTCCACATCCACACCATGGAACCCGGTTCGGTGTTCAACTACTGTCAGCAATATGGAGAGTTTTTGACCCTGAAGGTCGAGAACATGAATCTGCAGAATACGCACGTTCACATCCAGAACCGCTTTGTCGGTTCGGCCGACGAGGAGGAGGATTCCGAGGAGGAATCCTTTGACGCGGGAGCCATTGTCGTCGAAAAGGCGGAGTCTAAAAAGAGGCTGGCGACCGTGGTATGCGCTTCGGGCGAAGGCATCCAGCAGGCGTTTGTCGATATGGGAGCGGACGCGATTGTCAACGGCGGACAGACCAACAATCCGTCCACCGAAGACTTTCTTTCGGCTTTCCGGCTTCTCAACGCGGAAAACATCGTGGTCTTTCCCAATAACTCCAACATCATTCTGGCCGCCAAACAGGCCGGGGAACTGTACAAAGACGCAAAGGTGTTCGTGTTTGAAAGCAAATCCATAGGGGAAGGGTATGCGGCGCTTTCCATGCTCGATCCGGACCTGGATTCCATGGAGGATATTCTGGAGGGAATGCGTGAAGCGTCAAAGGACGTCAAGACCGGGCATGTCACCTATTCGGTCCGCGATGCCCATCTCAACGGACTTGACATCGGACAGGGCGATTACATCGGATACGTCGACAAAGAAATGCTTTCGGATGCCAAGGATGCGACGCAGGCTGCGATTCTTTTGCTGGACAGGATGCAATTGGAGAATCATTCCGTCCTGATCTGCGTCAGGGGCAAGGATGCAACGGTCGGGCAGAGCGAGCAGATCAGGGACCATCTGGCCCAGACGCAGCCCGAACTTGAGTATTATGAGATTGACGGCAAACAGGACGTGTACAATTTCATTCTGATTGCCGAGTAAAGTCCGGAACCGGACAAAACAAAAAGGACAGGAGACGTTGGAACTCCTGTCCTTTGTTTCTTTGCGTCAGTCTGCTTTCAGAATCAGTTCTGACAGCTTTGCGTAGAGCTTGTCGGGTTCGATCGGTTTGAACAGGTGCGCGTTCATGCCGGCCTGCATGGAGCGTTCCACGTCTTCGTCGAAGACGTTGGCGGTCATGGCGATGATCGGGATGGCTTTCGCGTCCGGACGGGACAGGGCACGGATGGTTTCTGTGGCGGTAAGGCCGTCCATCACGGGCATGCGGACGTCCATCAGGATTGCGTCGAAATAACCCTGTGGCTTGGAGGTGAAGAGTTCCACGGCTTTCTGCCCGTTCTCGGCCCGCTCGGATTCGATTCCTTCCAGTTCGAGCAGGTCGGAAAGGATTTCGGCGTTGGCATCCACGTCTTCGGCCATCAGCACCCGGCGTCCTTCGAGAAGTCCCTCCGCGCCTGCCTCCCGGATAACGGGCTTTTCATATACACGGTCGGAGCCCTTCAGGCAGACGGTCACGGTAAAGGTGGAACCGATGCCTTTTTCGCTTTCCACTTCGATTTTGCCCTGCATCATTTCGACGAAGTTCTTGGTGATGGACATACCCAGTCCGCTTCCGCCGTACTTGTTGGTGTTGGTCATATCCTCCTGGGAGAAGGAATCGAACAGTTTGGGCAGGAAGGATTTGTCCATTCCGATGCCGGTGTCCGAAATGATGAAGCGAAGCGTGCAAAGTCCCGTTTCGGGATCCGACGCAATCTGCTCGGCCCGCAGGGAAACGGTGCCGGGCGATTCGGTGAACTTGACCGAGTTGCCCAGGATGTTGATCAGGACCTGCTTGAGCTTCATGTCGTCGCCGACGTAGTAGTCGAGGACCTCTCCGGAATGCGAATCGTACGTCAGTCCTTTGGAATCGCACTGTCCCTGGATCATGATGTTGACCTGTTCCAGGAATTCGGCAAAGGAGAATTCCTCCTGCTTGAGGACCATCCGGCCGGATTCGATGCGGGACATATCCAGGATGTCGTTGATCAGGCCGAGCAGATGTTTGGCGGACGAACCGATTTTCTCGAGTTGTTCCCGGGTCTTGGGCGTCAGGTCGGGATCCCGGAGTGCGATGGCGTCCAGCCCGATGATGGCGTTCATCGGGGTGCGGATCTCATGGCTCATATTGGAAAGGAAACTGGTTTTGGCCCGGCTTGTTTCTTCGGCCAGGGCCTTTTCCACTTCGGTCTCCCGTTCGCGTTTCTGCATCAGGGAATAGATGCGGAACAAAAACAGCAGCGACAGAACGATGGATACAATGTGAATCAGCGTATAGACAGAAAGGGAATTGTCCACCCGGTTCAGCTCGGCTTCCACGGTATTCCGGACCGATTGGAATTCTTCGCTGTCGGGCGTGGCGCCTTTTTCCAGAACTTTCTCATACGCCGAATGAATCGGCTCGACGCTCCGCTCCACCGCGGCATTTGAGGATTGCCTCATCCAAATGTTGGAGGTGAAGATGACCAGACCCAGAAGAACGATCAGGGCAATGGTGGTCCGGCCAAGCCTCCGCTTCGAATCTTTCCGTAAAAGGAACCACAAAGCGGCGAATCCGAGCACGCCCCAGGCCGTCAGGATCAGATAGGATTCGGTGGACAGCGTTTTGATGGAGGTGATGTTGGGGATGAGAAATTCCAAGGCGAAAAGCAGCGAGACAATCAGACCCAGGATGCCGAAGACCATATGCTTGCGGCTCTTTTCCTCATGGCCGGTCTTGAAGGCGCAGGCCGAGGTGAAGGCAAAGGAAATGGTGGCGCCCACGGTGGTGACGTCTACGATCCAGCTGATGGCCGTGCGGCCCAGGAAAGGCAGGAGGAAGGATACGCCGAAAATGATCCAGATGGCGGTCCGGGGAACCCCGTTGCGGTCCAGCTTCCCGATTTTCGGGGACAGAAGATTGTCCTCGGACATGGAACGCAGCAGCCGGCTCAGGGCAACGTAATTGCCGATGATGCCGGTGAAAATGGCGCATACGGACGCGATGCCCAGGAAAATCAGGCCGGTGCTGCCCATGCCGCTCTGCACGGCAAGAAAAGCCGGCTGTCCTTCAACGCCCGAATAGTTGCCCAGGTGGGTGATGTAATCCAGCCAGGAGGTGCAGCCCTCCGGGAACGAGAAGGAAGAGGACAGGGCCAAAAAGGCATAGGTGACGGCTGCGGTCGCAAGAGCCAGAACCATGATGAGGAAGGAACGCTTGCGGTTGAATTTCGCTTCTCCGGCCGAGTGGGAAATGGATTCGAATCCGACGTAGGCCCAGGGAGCGAGAGCGAAAATCAGGAAGGTCCCGCTGAAAGGAGGATTGCCGGGCGAAAAGGCAGGCTCAACCGCAACCGGCTCCTTGGCTCCGAACAGGGCTCCGAAGAAGCAGATCACCACGCCTGAAAAAAGGAGAATGGCCATGATGATCTGGGTATGCATGGCCAGCGAACGGCGCAGGCACACAAGGGCACCGATCAGGAAGGAAAGAATGACCACCAGGATTTCTCCGAAATAGACATGGAACCCGGCGATGACATAATCGAACCCGAACTGGAAGGTGCTTCCGAACAGGGTGCGAAAAATCAGGGGCAAGGCCGTTCCGTTGGCCCAGATGATGGCCACGTAGGTCAGAATCAGGAACCAGGCGCTGATGAACCCGTGATCGTAACCGAAGCAGCGCTTGGTATAGGTATAGGCGCCGCCGCAGCCCGGATACTTGTTGATCAAGTAATGGTAATTGAAGGCAATGAGGCACATGACAAGCGCCCCGAGTGCAAGACCGATGGCAGACCCGACGGGTCCCGCAATCGGGAGGAAGGTTGTACCCGGCATAACGAATGCACCCCATCCGACGCTGCAGCCGAATGCAAGCGCCCAGGCGCCGACGGCGGTCAGATAAGGGTGGCGGGCCGAATGGTCCGCAAGACTTGGCTGATTCATGGAATCTTAGGTCCTTTCACAATTACAGAGCCTGGCCTATATAGGCCGAAATGCAGTTCTTGGTTTTTTCGTACAGGGCACGGGCGTCCGTGACGACGGAGCGTACCTCATCGTCGCTCATCCGCCGGCTGTTGCCCGGACGGAATTCTTCGGACAGGGTCGAAGCAAAGGAGGCCATTTTGGTCAGCCCCAGGTTGCCGCACACACCTTTGATGGCATGCGCGCTTTCGAACAGTTCGGTGGGATTCATGGCATCGGCCGCGTCGAACAGCCGCTGGAAAATCGGGTTGTCGGGCAGTTTCCGGATGTGTTTGTCAATCAGTTTTTCTATGCGCAGAACCCGGCAGGCCTGCTCGTAATTTCCCTCGATGGAAGCGTATAATTCCTGAAGCGTCATGGTTCGTTCCTCTTTATTTGCAGTTCTTTCAGAATCAGTTTTTCAAACTCCTCGGCCGGCACCGGACGGGAGAAATAATAGCCCTGGACCAGGTCGCACTTTTCTTGCTTGAGAAAGGCCAGCTGCGCCTCGTTTTCCACCCCTTCGGCGACCACCGGCGTCTTCAGATAGCGGGCGATGTCCAGAATCAGGGTGATGAGTTTGCGGTCGGTGGGATTGGTCTCAATGTTCCGGACAAATTTCATATCCATCTTGAGCACGTCGATCGGCATGGAGGACAGCATGTTGAGCGATGAATAACCGGAGCCGAAGTCATCCATTTCCACTTCAAACCCGGCGTTCCGCAGACGGCTGACCACGTCCAGCAATTGCTTTTCGTCGTCCGTGTAGGCGCTCTCCGTGACTTCGAGTTTGAAGCGCGGGAAGTCCAGATGGTTTTCCTTCACAAGGTCGACCAGCTGCTGTACGAGCGTGGAGTCGAACATTTCCGAGCGCGAAAGGTTGACCGAAACCGAAAGGGGAAGGGTCGGGTAGGTTTCGTCCCAGCGCGAAAGCTGGGCGGCAGCCTCTTTCCAGACGAACTTGTCCACCACGTGGATCATACCGTTCTCCTCAAAGAGAGGGATGAATTCGCCCGGGGAAATCATGCCGAGTTCGGGATGCTTCCAGCGGATGAGCGCTTCTGCCGAGCAGAGTTTCGGCGGGTCGCATTGGATGTTGTATTTTGGCTGATAGTACACCTGGAACTGCTTTTCTTCCACTGCGGCCTGCAAGTCATGAATCAGCTGCTGCTGAAGGTGTTCCTTCTTCTTCAGCTTTTCGTCGTAAACGACAAGCGGATTCTGGTAATCCCCGCGTGCCCGGTTGCAGGCCGTGCGGGCCCGGTCGAACATCAGAAGCGGCTCGGTCGCCCCGTCGAAAGGCATGACGCCGATGCGTACGTGCAGGCTGATCTTCGGGAAGGAATCGCGCAGCGAGGCAAGGACCGTTTCCAAAAGGGGCGCATAGTCATCCCGGTGCATGCACCAGATTTCGAACGTGTCGGCTTCAAACCGTCCGGCAATCCCCTGAGTTTCCGAAAGGAAGGACAGAATGGCCTTTCCGATGACACGGATCACCTCGTCTCCGAATTCGCGTCCGTACAGTTCGTTGATCATATGGAATTTTTCCATATTGAGCGACAGGGCGTCCATTTTTTGCTCGGGGTGGTAAAGGTAAAGCCGGTTGACGTATTCGTAAAAGAAGTTCCGGGTATAAAGGCCGGTCAGGGAATCGTGCTCGGCAGAGGAAATCAGTTCCTTTCCTTCGCACAGTTCGATGACGCGCTCGGCCCTGGCCAGAATGACCTCGGCCAGATCGAAAGGTTTGGTGATGAAGTCGGCCGCTCCGAGCTGCAGCGCTTTCAACTCCGCGGACTTTTCCGAGGTCAGGACAATGACGGGGATAGCCTGCATGAGGGGATCCTTTTTCATCCTTTCCATGACTTCGAATCCGTCCATGACGGGCATCATCAGATCCAGAAGCAGAAGGGAGATGTCGTAATCGTTCTGACGGATGCAGTCCAGCGCTTCCTGACCGTTGGTTGCAAAGAGGGTTTCATATCCGTCTTCCAGAATCATCCCCAGGACATCCCGGTTGATTTCCTGGTCGTCGACGATGAGCACGCGCCGGTGTTTCAGAATGGAATTGGAATGAATCATTTGGCTGCAGCTCCTTTGCGGTTTTGTACCGCCCAGATGTGCTTTTTGATGGTGGCATAGAGTTTGTCCGAATCCGCGGGTTTGGACAGGTGGTCGTTCATGCCGGCAGAGATGGATTCCTTGACGTCAATTTCGAGCGCGTTGGCGCTCAGGGCAATGATGGGCAGGTCAGCGTCCGCCTTGCCTGAACCCCGTATGGCGCGTGTGGCGGCGATGCCGTCCATGACGGGCATGCGCAGATCCATCAGGATTGCGTCGTAATAACCGGGTTCGGAAGCCGTGAACATATCCAGTGCGACCTTTCCGTTCTCCGCGTGGTCGCTTTCGGCTCCCTCGAGTTCGAGCAGGTCGGCTACGATTTCAGCGTTTTCGGGAATGTCTTCGGCAATCAGGAAACGGCGTCCTTCCAGGCTTATGGCATTTTCTGCGTCCAGGTCCTCCTGGGCCGGCTTTTTCAGCGTCAGGGTTACGGTGAACACACTGCCGATGCCTTTTTCGCTGTTGACTTCGATGGTTCCGCCCAGACGGTCGACGATCCGCTTGGTGACGGACAGACCCAGTCCGCTTCCGCCCTGATGGGTGGTATTGGTCATGTCCTCCCGGGCAAAGGTGTCGAACAGACGGGGCAGGAAGGACGAATCGATGCCAGTGCCCGTGTCCGTAATCTTGAAAATGAAGCGTTCGGTGTCCGGTTCTTTTGCGGCGGAATCGGTTTCCACGCGGAATCCGACAGAGCCGGGGGCTTCGGTGAATTTGACCGCGTTGTCCAGCAGGCTGAGCAGAATCTGCTTGATCCGCATGTCGTCCCCGAGATAGATGTTCTCGGCTTCGGGAGGGAAGGAACAGTTGAATTGCAGACCCTTTTCGGAACATTGCGATTCGGCGATGGCGCTGACCTGCAGAATGGCATCATGCATGGAAAACGTATCTTCCTTGACGATGAACTCTCCGTTTTCTATGCTTGATATATCCAGGATGTTGTTGATGATGCCCAGAATGTGCTCGGCACTGAGCTGGTTTTTCCGGATGCGGTCGCGTGTTTCCTCGCTCAGACTTTCGTCCCGGAGCGACAGGGTGTTCAGCCCGATGATGACGTTGAGCGGGGTGCGCATTTCATGGCTGACGCCCGACAGAAAGCGGGTTTTGACCTGGTTGCTGTCTTCCAGCGCGGTCAGCTTGGCTTTCAGCTGTTCCGCTTCCTGAATGTGCCGGGTGATCTTGGACAGAAGGTAGTACACGATGCTGACGAAGACGCTTCCTCCGAAGAGAATCGCCGCGGTCGTCGCATCCGGCTTGCCGAAGATGGCGATGCCCAGATATCCGAACAGGAAAAAGGTCAGAAGAACAATGGGAATGTACAGAATGAACCGGTCTTTTCCCCAGTTTCCGCTTTTTTGCGAACTTCGGGCAAAAAGGATGAAAGCGCTGATGTTGAAAACCATCAGGGCGGCTCCGGTGTAGATGAGTGCGTAGATGAAGAACATAGGGACTCCTTTCAGGGTCAGAATTCAAGCCGGATCGGTTCTGCCTCCGGGGGCTGGGGTTTCGGGTCAACGCTGTATCCGTCCTGCGCTCCCTGCAGGTGGTTCTGCTTTCGGTATTCGTTTGCGGTCTGCCCGATCAGGGTCTTGAAATTGCGGTAGAAGGAACGGACGGATTCAAATCCGCAGTCCAGCGCAATTTTGGTGATGCTGTCCTGGGTGTTGACCAGGCGGTAGCAGCTTTCGTCCACCCGGATGCGGTTGACGTACTCGGTGAACGGGAATCCGACCCTTTCCTTGAAATACCGGGACAGATAGACCGGATGATAGGCCACTTCCTCGGACAGGGCCCGGATGGAGCAATCCGCGTTGAAGTGCTCGTCGACAAAATGGAAGATGCGCAAAAGCAGGGAATCCTGCTCGGCGGTCCGTTTCCGATAGCGGGCCTGCCGGTCGAATTCATGGCAGAGCAGGTAGAGTGTTCCCTTGATTTTCAGGTGGGAATCCCCGGGGCGCAGGTCCAGAAGGAGCGAGCGCAGATAGGGCGGAACGTCGAGCCGGTTGCATTCCGGAATCAGATTCTGGCACTGCGAGGCATAGGCCTTGATATGGCTGGGCGAGAAAATCCAGAGCGTGTGGGTGCTCTGGTCTTTGGTGAACAGGGAATGGACCTGATTGGGGAAAATGAAGACCCCCTGACCCTGGCTGACCTCGTAGGCGGTGTTTTCAATCCGGATTTCCATCTGCCCCGAGGTAATCAGGATGAATTCGAAAGATTCGTGAAGATGGAGGGGAAAACAGTAATTGACATCGCTTTTGATATTGAGCGTCGTGTTGCCGGCCGCATTCTCTTTTTCGTAAAACAATTGCGGTCCCTCCTTTTATATATCTATTCATGAATAGATAAAAGTTTCTCATGTTATTGTAGCAAAGGGAACAGGCAAAGTCAAGGAAAAAACGACAATCCTTGGAAACCGGCGTACAGAATTGAGGAATGGATTTGCAAAATATTCAAGTTTTTCAATTTGGTTATTGCAAAACGGAGATTGTTTGGTATAATAAAAGAGAAATTGTGACGGTCAAAGTTTTTTGTATCCTTTCAAAGAAAGAAAAAACGGAGAAGAAAAATGAAAAAACGGATTGCTTTGCTTTTGATTTTGTGCATGGTTTTTGTCGCCTTGGTCTCGTGCGGGGAAACAAAGGAAAACGACCGGACCACCGAAACGGACCGCACGGTGGAAAGCGAGTCGGACAGGACTCCCACAGGGGAGAGTGAAACCGAAAGGATCAGCCGGTTCGATCAGCTTCCCGCGGCAGACTACGGTGACACGGATTTTGTCATTCTGACCAAGCAGATCACGGGCTCCAACATGTGGGACCCCGTGGATATTTATGCTTCTGAGGAAAACGGAGACCTGATCAACGACGCGATTTTCTTCCGGAATGCCGCGGTAGAGGAAAAGTACAAGGTGCAGATTGTGCAGCGGGATGACAACGGATATGAGACGCTGGTCGCCAATGCCATCTCGGGCGGTTCGCACGAGTTTGACGTGGTGGACGTCAATTTGATGACCACCCTGGGCGGATTTGCCTTGAAAGGCTATCTGGAGGATATGAAGTCCTTCGACATCATCGATCTGGATCAGGAGTACTGGGACGGTTCGGTGAACGAGAGCATCGAGATTCTCGGCCGTCAGTATGCCGCCATTTCCCAGATCACCTTTATCGATGACTGCGCGACCTGGTGCCTCCTTTTCAACAAGGAGCGGGCCGCCAACGTTCAGATCGATCCCTCGGAACTGTACTCGTTGGCAAAGAACGGCAAGTGGACCATTGAGAAACTGTATGATTATGCCGCCATGGGCGTGCACGATGAGGCAGGGGACGGAATGGATTCGCGGGACTATTGGGGCATTTACACCCAATACGAGGCGGTCAATCCTCTCATGGCTTCCACCGGACTGCGGGCGGTTGTCCGGAAGGACGACGGCACGTTTGTCAGCAATCTGGACAGCAATGATATGTACGAAACCATGGAAGCGCTCTATGACTATATGTCGGACAAATCGGTCCAGCTGTATGCAGAGGACAGTGGCTTTTCGGACATCTGGAACGGGGTCAAAGAGCAGTTCGCCAGCGGGTTTGGTCTGTTCTTTATCAGCCCGGTCGGAAACATCAATCTGAACTATCTGCGGGAAATGGAGCAGCCTTTCGGCATTTTGCCTCTTCCGAAATTCAACGAGGAAGACCCGTACACGACCACCATGCAGTACAACAACGCCACGGCCGTGGCAATCCTGAGCTGCGGGGAAGATACGGAAAAGACGGCTTTGCTGCTCGAAGCAATGGCGGCAGCTTCTCCCTCTACCGTGACCGAAGCATTTTACGATAAGGTCCTCTCCAGAAAGAGAGTCAAGGATGAGGAATCCTCCGAGATGCTCGACCTGATTTTCAAGAACAAGACCGTGGATACGGCGCTGCTGTACAACTGGGCCGGCGTCGGGGGCATGTTCCAGAGAATCATGAAAGCGAACAGCTTTACGTATGCCTCCGAAGTGGCCTCTATCCGGGAAAATCTCGACCAGGCCATCGCGGATACGATGGAAGCTTTTTCGTAACAGGGAAGACAATTTGTTTCGTGCGGGCCGCAAAAGCGGCCCGCACTTCGGTTCAAGCGATACAAAGTCGCCTTTGGCGGTTTCTTAGCTGCATCATTCTTTTCATGGGGAAAAGTTGAAATTTGGAGGGGTAAAACAAAAAAGAAAAAAAGGGGCTTGCATTTTGAAAAGGCGCGTGTTATAATGTTCCAGTCGAAAGACAGTTCTGAATGATGGCCCCATGGTCAAGCGGCTAAGACGACGCCCTCTCACGGCGTAATCATGGGTTCGATTCCCGTTGGGGTCATTTGGGTTGTTGCAGTTTTGCAACAACCCTTTTTTCGTCTTTTGAGGACGGCGGAACGGAAAGGAAAGGGGAGAGATATGGAACTGTATCGGGATGCAAACGCGAAAGTGGAAGACAGAGTCCGGGACCTTCTGAGCCGGATGACGCTGGAGGAAAAAGCGGCCCAGACCACCATCATCCGTGGCGTGGAATACGCAACCCGTCCTTCGGCCATTCAGCATTGCAGCGTGGACGAAGACTCGGATTTTGATTACGACCGCCTTACATCGGACCTTTCGGATGCAGGGGTCGGCTGCGTGCACGACACCTATACGACGCCGGCGGTGCTCAACCGGCTGCAGCACTATTTCCTGACTCATTCCAGACTTCCGATTCCGGTTATCTTCACCGGGGAAGCGCTCCACGGAATCGAGGGGACGCGCGGGCAGATTTTCCCGTCGCCCGTCAATCTGGGCGCGACGTTCAATCCGGACCTGGTTTGCCGGGTCGGACAGGCCATCGGCCGGGAGGCGAGAAGCCTGGGAATTCATGAGATTCTGGCGCCCAATCTGGACGTGGCCCGGGAACTGCGCTGGGGACGGGTGGAGGAAACCTTCGGAGAGGACACCTATCTTTCAAGCCGGATGGCGCGCGCCATTGTCAAAGGGGAGCAGAAAGGGGATGTCAGCCGTCCCGACGCGGTGATTTCGGAATGCAAGCATTACGTCGTGCACGGCATCGCGGAAGGGGGAATCAACTGCAATGCGGCCCGTGTCGGGGAGAGGGAGATCGAGACCGAATATCTGCCCGTATTTGCTTCCGCCATCGACGAGGGTGCCTACAACGTCATGGTGGCCTATCATGCCATCGACGGCATTCCCATGATGTGTCATAAAAAATATCTGAAAGATGTATTGAAGGAACGGCTCGGACTGCGCGGCTTTTCCCGTGCGGACTGGGGCGGGGTACACCGCCTGTACCATGCGTTTCATCTGGCCCAGGACGAGGAGGATGCCATCCGCATCGCCTTCAACGGGGGGCTTGACGCCTCGGGCGCCTGCGACTATCCCGCCGGAGTCTGGAGGGATTGCATCGTCCGGTTCGTGCGCGAAGGGAAAATCTCCATGGATCGCCTGGATGAGGCGGTCAGCCGGATTCTCAGGGTCAAATTTGAACTGGGACTGTTCGAGCACCCGTATACCGACGAGCAGGCCTTCCGGGATATCATCCGATGCCCCGAACACGCGGCCCTGTCGCGCAGGGCGGCGGTCGAGTCGGCGGTATTGCTCCGGAACGATGGAACTCTTCCGCTCAATCCCGACGCCTTTTCGAGCATCGCAATTGTCGGTCCGTCCTCGGCCGCCCAGAAACTCGGCGGATATACCTGCCGGGTCAACGGGTACACGGTGCGCTCGGTGTACGATGAAATGAAACTGGCGCTGGGACCTGATCATACGGTCCGCCAATGCAACGGGTGCGCCATCACTCAGGACGACGGCGCCCGCATCGTGGACGGGCAGCCGCATCTGGAGAGCGCGGGCGAAGGGAGGATTGAGGACGAGATTGAACAGGCCGTTTCCATCGCTTCCGCCTGCGACGTCATCGTAATGGTCGGAGGCGACAACACCGTAACCAGCGGTGAGGGAAGGGACCGGTGCGGACTGGAGCTGTACGGCCGGCAGACCGAACTGATTGAGGCGCTTTCCAAACTGGGCAAGCCCCTGATCCTGGTCCTGGAGAACGGCAAGCCGGCTGTCCTGACCAGGGAAAGCGAACTCTGCTCGGCCATTCTTATGGCCGGATTCGGCGGAGAATACGGCGCGGGCGCCATTGTGGACCTGCTTCTGGGCCTGGAAAACCCGAGCGGAAGACTGAATCTGTCCTATCCGCGGGATTCCAGGATGCTGCCCGTGTATTACAGCAGTCAGATGGCCGGCGTGGCCGAAGAGTATCTGGAAGGATCCCGCAAGGCGCTGTATCCTTTCGGATACGGGTTGAGCTATACGCATTTTACTTATTCGGATCTGCATCTGGACCTCAGACCCGATCTGTCCGTTCTGGTTTCGTTCACACTTTGCAACGACGGACCAAGGGACGGAGCCGAGGTTGCCCAATGCTACGTCAGCGACGACGTGGCCAGTGTGGCAAGACCGTTTGCGCTGCTCAAGGGATTTGAAAAAGTGTTCCTCAGATCCGGGCAGTCCCGGAACGTGCAGATGGTTCTTCCGCCCGAGTCCTTCCGGATTCTGGACGCGTCAGGCCGTTTCGTCATCGAAGAGGGGACGTTTACCGTCCGGGTCGGCTCAAGCAGCCGGGATTTCGCCCTGCAGGGGCAGATCCGGCTCCCGTCGATGATTCTGTAAAAAGATACAGACCGAAAACAAAAAGGACCGGCACAGGGGCCGGAGAAAGGAGGCCGAGGTGAAATGTCTTAAATGGCAACAGGATTCGTCCTGTTTTGTGCTGCGGGCGGAAGAGCTGTGTCTGCAGATTCTCAAAGAACCCGATTTGCACACGGCCTCGCTCCCGGTCGGCGTCGGACAGAGGAGCCGGGATTTCCCGCAGGGGATTCCGGGCGGGCCGGGACAGATGGAGGTCCCGGCCTGCGTCTGTATTTCCCTGGAGGGCTACGATTTCCGGATTGAAGGAACCATTCCGTATCTCGAAGAGGCCGCCGCGGCAGGATCCCCCCTGAAGCTGGCCTATTTCCTGACTCCGGGGGAATCTTCGCGCATGCGCAAGGCCGAACTGTGCCACGCCAAGATCCTGGCGTATCTGGCGGCCGAAACGTTTCAGACGGATATGGCGGAAGTTCTTTGTTATGAAACCAGGCGCGAAGGGGAAATTACTGCCGTCCGTACGGCTTTTTCGTCTGATAAACTGGTTTCCTTTGTACGCCTTCTTCTGGAATCGCTGCTTCCGGACGCACGCCTGAGCAGAAAGCGCGCCCTGGAGGAGATTCCGACCCTGGCGCATGCAATCTTCCCGTTCCGGGAAGTGAGGCAGGGGCAGAGGGAACTGATCCTGGAGGTCCGCGACGCGATCGAGGGGCACCGTCATCTGTTTGCCCAGGCTCCGACCGGAAGCGGGAAAACCATTTCAACCCTGTATGCCTCCCTGACCAAAATCGGGCAGGGACGGGCCGAGCAGGTCTTTTATCTGACGGCAAAATCCGCCACGAGGGCCGAGGCCGAAAAGGCGCTCTCGGGCCTTGTACGGGCCGGGGCTTCGCTTCATGCGGTCACGCTTTCCGCCCTGCACGAATGCTGCATCCGGGAAGGCGGATATGATTCGTTCGAATGCCGCCGCAACCGCTGCCGGTTTGCCCGCGGATTTGGGCTGCGGCTTCCCGAAGCACTCTGCGAGATGATGGAAGAAAACCGGATCCTTTCGGCAGGGGTCATCCGGAAATACGCCGAAAAGCATACGGTCTGCCCGTACGCTCTGGCCCAGGAGACGGCCGTCTTTTGTGAGGTCGTCATCGGGGATTACAACCATTTCTTTGACCCGGCGGTCTATCTGCGCCGCTTTTTCAGACAGAATCAGGGAAAGGAACTGCCGTATGTTCTTCTGGTGGACGAGGCGCACAATCTTCCGGACCGGATCAGGGATACGTATTCCCGGGGTCTTTCGCTCTCCGGACTGAAGGCCCTGATGTCCCCGGAGCATTCGCTGCCCGAGCCGATTGTAAGGTCCTGCCGCGCGGCGGTGGAAAAGCTGGAAAGAATCGGGGCGGGGATGAGAAAGGACGCGATGCCCGACCCGCAGGGGAAACCGGTGGCCCAGGATTTGCAGACCGGGATTCCGGAGTGGCCCGGGGAGGTCCTTGCCCCTTTGCACGCCGAATTCCGGAAGGCCTTGCGCCGTTTTGCCTCAGACCCCGAGCAGACCCGGAAACTCGAGACGCTGGGTGAGCCGGTCTCCGATTTTATGCGCATTTACGAACCGGCCCGGGCCGGAACGGAGGAGAGCAGGGGCGCGTTCGTCTTTTATACGGCCCTGTATGGGGAGGAGCTGACCTTTGAAGTCCGGTGTCTGGACCCTTCGGTGCCTCTTTTGCCCCGGCTTCGGCTCATCCGGTCCGCCGTCTTTTTCTCGGCGACCCTGACGCCGCCTTCGTATTTTGCGGACCAGCTGTGCCGGATGGAACGCTGCCTGACCGCATCGGTTTCCTCTCCGTTCGAAAAAGAGAGACTGTGCGTGGCGGTTGTGGATTCCCTGAGTACAAGACAGGAGGACCGCCGGGCATCCGTTCCGGCTCTTTTGCGGTATCTCGGGGCGACGTTTTCCTCCAAAGCCGGAAATTATCTGGTCTATTTTCCTTCCTATGCCTATCTTAAGGAAGCTTACGGAGCTTTCACGGCCCGCTATCCCAAGGTCCGGACGATGTGCCAGGAACCCGGCATGAAACGGGACGCGCAAGCCGCCTTCCGGGACTTTTTCAAAGAGGACTCGGGGGTGCTCCGGGTCGGATTCTGCGTTCTGGGCGGAGCGTTTTCCGAGGGGATGGATCTGCCGGGCAACCGCCTGATCGGAGTGGTGGTGGTCGGAACCGGACTGCCCGGTCTTTCCACCGAGCGAAACATACTCCGTTCCTATTACGACGAGCACAACGGCATGGGATATCCTTATGCTTACGTGTATCCCGGCATGAACGCGGTTCTTCAGGCGGCGGGGCGGGTCATCCGGACCGAAACCGACCGGGGGGTGGTGGTTCTGCTCGACGACCGGTACAGCCGCCCGGATTTGCGGGCGTTGTTCCCTGAATACTGGAAGACGCCTTATTTTACCGGTGACCCGTATTCCTTAAAGGAGATTCTCGAGCGGTTCTGGCAGCAGAAGAATCCGGATCAGCCGGTTGACACCGGGCCTTGAAAGCCCGGTGCTTTTTTACAAAAACGCAGAAAAATGCAAAAACGATTTTTATAAAAATCATTTTTTGCCCGTAATTGGCTTTTTTAAAGAAAAAACGGCGCAATTTTTGAAAAAAGAGATTTTATGTCTTGCATTTCGAACCCTCCTATGCTATAATGCATCTTCGGGGACTCCCCCTCAAATGCGACAAGAAAGATGAGCTGAAGATGAGATACGCGGAACTGTCGCCTGCGGCCCTGCAGGCGGAATTGAAGAAGACGCAGGCGCAATACAAAGAAGCGCTGGCGCAGCATTTAAACCTGGATCTGTCTCGCGGTAAGCCCTGCAAGGAACAGCTGGATCTGGTTTCGGATATTCTGCGCGCGGTGGAGAAGCCGGAGGACTGTCTGTCCGAAGGCGGTTTCGACTGCCGGAACTACGGCGTTCCGGACGGTCTGCCCGAGATGAAGGCGCTGTTTGCGGATCTGCTGTCCCTGCCGCAGGATTCGATTCTGGTCGGGGGCAATTCGTCTTTGAACCTGATGTACGATATGCTTTCGCGCGCGATGCTGTACGGCGTTCCGGGAGGAAACGGCCCCTGGGCAAAGGAAAAGGAACTCTCTTTTATCTGCCCGGTTCCGGGTTACGACCGGCATTTCCTTGTGACGCAGACCCTGGGCATTCGGATGATTCCGGTCCGGTTCAGGGACGGCGACCTGGATATGGACGCGATCGAGGCCATTGCCGCCTCGGATGCGTCCGTCAAGGGCATCTGGTGCTGCCCGAAGTATTCCAATCCCGACGGCATCACGTATTCGGACCGGACGGTGGAACGTCTGGCCCGTATGAAATGCGCGGCTCCCGATTTCCGCATCATGTGGGACAACGCCTATGCGGTCCATCATCTGTACGAAGGCAGGGAAGACCGGCTCGCGGATATCTTCGCAGCCTGCAGGAAAGCAGGGAACGAGAACAGGGTCTATTATTTCTTCTCGACTTCCAAGATTTCCTTCCCGGGCGCCGGCGTGTCCATGGTGGCTATGTCCGCGGAGAATCTTGCCGCGGCCAAACGGCAGATGGGCGTTCAGACCATCGGATACGATAAAATCAATCAGCTGCGCCACGTCCGCTATTTCGGGGATGCAGAACACATCCGGGCGCACATGGAGAAGCAGGCGCAAATCATTCGCCCGAAATTCGAAATGGTCAAACGGATCCTTTCGGAGCAGCTTGGTTCTACGGGCGTTGCCTCCTGGACCGATCCGAACGGAGGATATTTCATCAGCCTGTACGTTATGCCCGGAACGGCTTCCAGGGTCGGTCAGCTCTGTGCCGAAGCCGGGGTCAAACTGACCAATGTCGGAGCCACCTATCCGTACGGCAAGGATCCGGACGATTCCAACATCCGCATAGCTCCTACCTATCCGTCCAACACGGATCTCGAAAAAGCGATGCAGGTGCTCGCCGTTGCGGTGAAGCTGGCGGCGCTGGAAAAACTGAACGGATAATGTCAAATAACAAAAAGAATCCGGAGCGGATTGAACCGTTCCGGACTTTTTTGTATGCATCGGTGCTGCTTTATTCGGTCCGCAAGGCGACCACGGGATCTTTCTTGGCTGCAAGGCGGGCCGGAATCAGGCCTGCGATGAAGGTCAGGAACATGCTGATGAGCACCAGGATGATCGCACCCGCAAAGGGAAGCGCGGCCTGTACGGCCGAGACGCCCGAGAGCAGGCGGATGATCAGGTTCACCGGCAGACAGAGCAGAATGGTGGCCAGAATGCCGATCAGTCCTGCCGCAAATCCGATGATCAGGGTTTCGGCGTTGAACACGCGGCTGACGTCGCGCTTGGACGCGCCGATGGCGCGGAGAATGCCGATTTCCTTGGTCCGTTCCAGCACGGAGATGTAGGTGATGACGCCGATCATGATGGAAGACACCACAAGCGAAATCGAGACGAACGCGATGAGCACGTAGCTGATGATGTTGATGATCGTGGTAATCGAGGAGAGAAGCAGGCCGATAAAGTCGGTATAGGTGACTTTTTTGGATTCTTCGGTCTGGTCGTTGTACCGGGTGATGAAATCGGACACGATATCCTTGGAATTGAAATCCTTCGGGAAGAAACTGATGCTCTTCGGATTGTCCGTATCCACCCGTCCGAACTGTTTCATGACGTCGTCGTAGGAGTTGGGGGAAACGCGAGAGGGAAGGTAGGTGTCGTACAGGGCTGCCTTCTGTTCGTCGGTCATGGCGGGGTAGAGGGTCGTGTCGAAAAGCACGCACAAAGAATCCTGCGACATGGCCGCATAGGTTTGCTGATACTCCTGCCTGAGTTTGTATTTGAGGATGAGAGCCAGAATGTCGTTGATTTCTTCTTCGGAATATTTGGACAGGATCAGTCCGGCCAGCTGGCTTTGGGTGGCGTCGTCAAGGGATTCGAACGCATAGCCCTGTTCCTTGAGCGCTTCGTACAGAGCCTGCGCGCTGAACTGCGAGGCGTAAGCGGCAATCTGTTCGTACTGATCCGGGGCCATGGCCTGGATGATTTGCAAAAGGATCGTTTTGAAGGCTTCCGGATTGGTCTGAAGCAACGTCTCGAGATCGGTCACGACGGCATTTGCTTTTTCCTGCAGCGACATGCCGGCCATCTGGGCTTTGACTTCGTCGTCCAGCAGACTGTCCATGTTCCGAAGGAGTACGGCGCGGGCGATGTCCGCTTTGTCGTCCTGGTTTTCCTCCTGGGCCAGATACCATTCCAGGTATTCGATCTTTTCTTCGTTGCTCAGATTGTCGTACTGTCCTTTGTCGAACTCAAGTCCTGTGGTGATGTCGTAATCCGGGGAAGCCGTCTGCGCCAAAAGCGTCGGTCTTGTCAAATAGAAGGTGTACAGGTAGTTGGACAGGTCTCGTGTGTAACCGATGGTTCCCGTAATGGACGTGGAGGTGGCGTTCGGGTTGGGACGCACGATTCCGCTGATGTGAATCGGGATGCCGTTTGCCTTGACAAATGCGCTCTGGTCGTACCCGGGCTGATTGCGGATATCCTCGTAAAGAGGAGCGGTTCCGCTCTTCGTGTCATAGGTTTTTCCGGCAGGAGCGAAGAAGTCCGAGTTCGGGACGATGTAGAAGGTCATGCCGATGAAATCCTCATACGAATAGGAAATCTGGTCGGTGAATTCCACGTCTCCGCTCTGGCTGTACTCGCCTTTGGTCAGCTGTTCGAAATAGGTTGCGATGTCATCCTGATCCCGCAGACCCAGGATGTAAAGGCTCATATTGGAGATCTTGTTGTTCTCGTCTACGACCAGCACCACTTCATCAAATTTTTCGGGCCATGCGCCGGCCAGCACGTCGTATTGGCTGGAAAGAAGGGACCGGCTGTCCAGCATTTCGGAAAAGACCGAAAAACGGGACATGGCCGTGGAACTCATCAGTCCGAGAACCGAAGAGAAGTCCGCGCCCAGATGGTCGAAGATGGTCGTCGGATTGATTTGCGTCTTGCCGTCCTGCGAATAGGCGTACATGGTAAAATCATAGGTGACGCGGACGTCGGTCAGAGCGTCCGCCAACTCATCCTGATGCGCCCGGTAGTAGGCATAGAAACTTTTCAGGTCGTTGGTCTTGGTCGAACCGAGAGCATTTAGCATTCCGGCCAGCGAGTTGTCCACGTAGATGCGGTTGGGGTCCTGGTCGGGATTCTTTTCCGAGCTGCGCTGCATGACCGTGCTCAGGGAGGAATAGTCCTGTTCCTCGCTGTTCAGCGTAATCGGATACGAGGAAAGGGTATCTTCCTGCAGCTTATCGATGTAATTGTTGATGCCGTAGGAAATGGAAAGAATCAGGGCGATGCCGATGATGCCGATGGATCCCGCGATGGCAACCAGAATGGTCCGGGCCTTTTTGGTCAGCAGGTTCTTCAGGGAAAGATTCAGGGCGGTGAGCATGGACATCGAAGGCTTCTTTGCCTTTTTGCCCGTCTTTGCCTTTTTCTCCCCGGCGCCGTTCTCTGCAGGGGCGCCCTGGGGGAGAACTTCCTCCTGCCCGTCAAAAGGATTGGAGTCACCGGTGATAAGACCGTCGCGGATGTTGATGATCCGGGTGGAGTATTGGTTGGCCAGTTCAGGGTTGTGGGTGACCATGACGACCAACTTGTCCTTGGCAATCTCTTTGAGCAGGTCCATGATCTGGACGCTGGTAGAGGTGTCCAGCGCGCCGGTCGGTTCGTCCGCCAGCAAAATATCCGGATTGTTGACCAGAGCCCGCGCGATGGCGACGCGCTGCATCTGTCCGCCGGACATCTGATTCGGCTTTTTCTCCAGCTGATCGCCGAGTCCCACCCGGTCAAGTGCCTCGGCCGCGCGGCGCCGGCGTTCCTCCTTGCTGACGCCCGAAAGAGTCAGGGCGAGTTCAACGTTGCTCAGAACGGTCTGATGGGGAATCAGATTGTAGTTCTGGAAAACGAAGCCGATGGAGTGATTCCGGTAGCTGTCCCAGTCCGAATCCGAATAATTCTTGGTGGAAATGCCGTTGATGACAAGGTCGCCGGATGTGTATTGGTCCAGTCCTCCGATGATGTTCAGAAGCGTTGTCTTCCCGCAGCCGGATGGCCCGAGAATCGAAACGAATTCATTTCTCCGGAAGTGCAGACTGATGCCTTTGAGCGCGGGAACTTTCGTGTCTCCCGCCTCATAGGTCTTGACAATTTCATGCATGGAAAGCATAGACTGTATCCTCACTTGACGATTGATTGGAATGACAGACCGCAAAGAAGGAACAGACAGGCAGAGTAATCGCGATCCGACAAATAAAACAAATCATAATTATAAAGATATATGTTAACGGAGTGTTAACGCTTCAGGGCTGCTCGGAAGAGGATTCGGTGGCGTCGAACTGACTGTTGTACAGTTCGGCGTAGTATCCTCCTTTTTCCAGCAGGGTTTTGTGGTTGCCTCTTTCCACGACTTTTCCGTCTTTCATGACCAGGATGATGTCCGCTTCACGGATGGTGGAAAGCCGGTGGGCGATGACGATCGAAGTCCGTCCGCGCATCATGTTGGAGAACGCGTTCTGGATCTTGAGTTCGGTCCGCGTATCGATGGAGGAAGTGGCTTCATCCAGAATCAGGACGGGGGGCAGGGCCAGCATGACTCTCGCGATGCAAAGCAGCTGTTTCTGTCCCTGGGAAAGCGAACCGCCCCCCTCTCCCAGAATGGTATCGTATCCTTGGGGAAGGCGCCGGATGAAATTGTGGGCATGCGCCGCCATGGCGGCCTGCTCGACTTCCTCTTTTGTGGCGCCCGGCTTGGACATGGCGATGTTGTCGTAGACGCTGGCCTGTTTGAGCCAGGTGTCCTGCAGCACCATGCCGACGTTCCGGC
The DNA here is from genome assembly GCA_017455185.1 of Clostridia bacterium. Classification (GTDB taxonomy): domain Bacteria; phylum Bacillota; class Clostridia; order Oscillospirales; family CAG-272; genus RUG14240. The sequence goes on along the minus strand of JAFTBN010000048.1, from coordinate 3,245 downwards.
GCAGGGAAGCGCGGGTCAGGGATTTTGTTGGGTAGCCGCTGATGCGGATCTCTCCCTCGTCGCAGTCGTAAAACCGCATAATCAGGTTGATCATGGTGGTTTTGCCGCAGCCGGTCGGGCCGACAATCGCCACCCGCTGTCCGTTTTGCAGTGAGAGACGGAAATGCTCAATCAAAGGCCGGTCGGGCGTATAGGAGAAGGAGACGTCGTCGATATCGATTCTGCCGTCGATCTCTTCCTTGGTCAGCGTGTGTGCGTCTGCCGGGTCTTCGGGCTCTTCTTCGGCGTCGAGCAGGTCAAAGACCCGCCGGGCGCAGGCCAGGGCGTTCTGCATTTCGGCGATGACGCCCGAAATCTCATTGAACGGCTTGGTGTATTGGGTGGCGTAGGTCAGAAGGGAAAACAAAGATCCCACGCTCATTCCCGACCCGGTCCCTTCGGCTGCGATGCAGATCAGGGCGCCGGTCAGCGCAACGCCCGCATAGACCAGGTTGTTGACAAACCGGGTGGACGGGTTGGTCAGGGAAGAAAAGAACAAGGCGCGGCGGGAAGTGGTGCGCAGCTCTTCGTTTACATGGTCAAAGTCGGCAAGAGAGGTCTGTTCATGACTGAAGGCCGTCACCACTTTGTGCTGCCCGATTAGTTCGTCCACCAGAGCGGTCTGCTCGGCCCGGATTTTGGCCTGGGCATGGAACAGATGGTAGGAATGGCGGGCGATGAAGGAGGCGACAAACAGGGAAAGCGGAGTGATCAGCACAACCAGAAGGGCAATCTGCCAGCGGATACGGAACATGAATGCGAGCGTTCCCAGAATGGTCAGGATGCCGGAGAAAAACTGTGTGAATCCGAGAAGCAGCCCGTCGGTCAGCTGCTCGGTGTCCGAGACGATACGGCTGACGGTTTCCCCGGTCGGGTGGTTGTCCAGATAGGACAGGGGCAGTTTCTGCAATTTGGAAAAAGCATCCCGGCGCATCTCGTAGATGATGGAGAAGGCCATGCGGTTGTTGCAGATGTTGATCAGCCACTGGAGAAGGGCCGTGCAGCCGATGAGAATCAGAATCCGGACCGACAAAGTGCGGATGGCATCGAAATCCACCTGATCCTTTCCGACGATGACGTCGATGACGTCTCCGAACAGAACGGGCAGATAGAGAGCCGAGAAAACGGTTGCCAGGGTGAACATCAACGAAAGGAACAGCAGAATCCTGGAGTGACGCAGGTAGCGCAAAAGACGACGGAAGGTGGAGGGGTTCTTCATTCCAGACCTCCTTCCGCTTCCGCTTTGGTCTGGGAGGAATGAATCTCCCGGTACACATCGGAGGTCTTGAGCAATTCGCTGTGCGTGCCGCTGGCCACAAGATTGCCGTGTTCCAGAACCAGAATCCGGTCCGCCGACCGGATGGAGGAAGTCCGTTGGGAAATCAGAAACAGGGTCGGGTGATACGGCAGGGAAGAAAGGGCGCGGCGCAGTCTTGCGTCGGTTGCAAAATCCAGGGCGCTTGAGGAGTCGTCCAGAATCAGGATCCCCGGCTTGCGAACAAGCGCCCGGGCGATGGTCAGACGCTGTCTCTGTCCGCCCGAGAAGTTTTTGCCTCCGGCCTCCACCTCCGAGTCCAGTCCCAGGGGGCGTTCCCGGATAAAGTCGGCCGCCTGTGCCAGAGTCAGGGCTTCCCACAATTCTTCATCGGTCGCGTCCTCTTTGCCCCAAAGCAGATTGGATCTTACGGTTCCTTTGAACAGGACCGCCTTCTGGGGGACGAATCCGATTTTGCGTCGGAGTGTTTCGGGGTCCATGGTTCTCACGTCCCGGCCGTTGACCAGGACCTGCCCCTGCGTGACGTCGTAGAATCTGGCAATCAGCGACACAAGGGAACTTTTTCCGCAGCCTGTTCCGCCGATGATGCCGACGGTGTCGCCCTGCATGGCGGTGAAGTTGATTTCATTCAGCGAAGGTGCGGCGGCCCCGTCGTATGTCAGGGAAACATGGCGGAAGGAAACCGCCTCGTCCCCGGTTTCCGCGGTCTGGACCGGGTTGTCCTGCTGTGCGGAATCGTCCAGACCCGTTTTCAGGTCCAGGACCGTAAAAATCCGGTTGCCGCAGGCAATGGATTTGGTGACGGTAATCGTCGTATTGGCCAGCTTGATCAGTTCAATCAGAATCTGGGACATGTAATTGAACAGGGCAACGACCTGTCCCTGGGTCAGCGAGCCGACGTTCACCCGGATCGCTCCGACCTGAAGAAGGACGATGATGCCCAGATTGATGAGCAGATAGGTCAGGGGATTGAGCAGGGCGGAAATCCGTCCCACAAAGAACTGGGACCGGACGTGGGTCCGGTTGGCCTGCTCGAACGCATCGATTTCAGGCTGCTCGCGACAGAATGCCCGTACAACTCTGGCCCCGTTGAGATTTTCACGGGTCAGCTGGGTCACGCTGTCCAGCTTGCCCTGGGCTTTTGTATAAAGCGGAGCCGTGAACAGAAGGATAAAGAAAACGACCAGCGCCAGAATCGGAACGAGGACAGCAAAGACAATTGCGATTTTCGGATCAATAAAGAAGGCGCAAATGACGGCTCCCAGCACGATGACAGGGGAGCGCAGAAACAGGCGCAGCGTCCAGTTGACGCCTGCCTGCAACTGGTTGATGTCGCTGGTCAGACGGGTAATCATGGTGGCAACGCCGATCTTGTCCGTATCGGCGTAACTGAAGGACTGCAGTTTGGCAAACAGGTCGTGCCTCAGGTCCGAAGCCATGCCGACCGATGCCTTGGCTGCAAAATACTGGGCAATCAGGGAGCAGCTCAGTCCGATTAGTGCAAGCAGAACCAAAAGGGCGGTCATGCCCCAGACAAATCCCTTGTCTTCCTGTGCAATCCCCCGGTCGATAATGGCCGCGATGACAATCGGGACAAACAGATCAAAGCCCGCTTCCAGCAATTTGAAAAGTGGGCTGATGATCGATTCTTTTTTATACGCTTTCAGGTATTGAAACAGATGGCGCATGAAAACTCCGTTTGTCTTTCAAAATTTTAAAGATAAGATTAATAGATAAGTCATTCCATATTAACATTTCGAGCAGAAAAAGTCAAGTTTTCGAAAGGACCAGTTGGTGTCAAGATACTGTATGTAAATGGCTTTTTTCTCCAAGGTATACCTTGAGATAACTCGGTTGAATTAGAAGCATATCCGGCTGAGTCAATCAAGGACCGAGTCGTATTTTTTGCTGCGCAAAAAATCTCCACTCT
>JAFTBN010000047.1 GCA_017455185.1 Clostridia bacterium | reverse complement strand
GCGGTACTGGTAGGTATACAGAGTCGTCTCCATGAACATATAGTTCTTTCCGCTCTTTCGCTTCGCCTCTACGATCCGGCGGAGTTCATCCAGGGTCACGCCCATCGGAACGGTGCAGGCACAGTGCTTTCCCGCCTGCAGAACTGCAACCGTCTGTTCCCCGTGAAGCGGGATCGGAGTGACCAGATGTACTGCATCGACTTCTTCATCACGTAAAATTTCCTCAAAGCTGCCGTACGGGGCTCGGATCCCGGCGTGCTCGAACCACCACTTTTCTTTGGCATGGTCCGGGTCGTAGACCACGATCTCCCCTACGTCAGGGTGCTCTTTATAGATTTCTGCGAATGCGCCTCCGAAACCCAGTCCCACGAGGGCCACCTTCAGTTTTCCGTTCTTCATACTTGAAAGTCTCCTTTGTGCTTTTTGCTCTGGCCCGCAGGATTCCTCCTGCAGCCTTTTCCATTACATTATAATTCACGAAAAGGCGATCTTACAATGAACAAATCGGCAAAAGGATGTATATTCCGGAAATGAAATCGAAAAACAACCGGCCAAGACAACACTTTTTTGTAGAGTGCTTGCACCTGTCTTTGCTTATGATATAATGATGACAGTACTTCGAAAAGGAGAACGAACGTATGTGGGGAGATTACCGGCTGGATGCAGCCCGAACCGTAGAATCTGCCGGGCACAGTTATTTTCGCGTTTCATCCCAGCATCCGGACCGGATCATGGCTTACCATGATCTCATTTATATGCTGGAAGGAGAATGGGGCATCGGTCAGGGGAATGAGCATTTTTTGCTCCGGCCAGGTCACGTTCTGATCCTGCATGCCGGGCAGCATCATTTCGGGACCCAGCCCTGCAGCCCGGAGACTCGAACGATGTACGTCCACTTTTCGGACGAGGGAGACCGGATTCTCCAACGATCGGATGATCTTTCGCTCCCGTCGGTGCTTCCGTCCCTGATCGACTGCAGCGGGAGCACACGGATCCGGCGTCTCTTTACTGACCTGATCTACTTTCAAACGGCAAACAGTGTGAACAGGAAAATCATCTGCGCCTCCACCGTACGGCTTCTGCTTTGCGAACTGTCCAACATCGTGCACGGGCAGGAAGCATCCCGCATGGTCGTATACCGTTCCATCCGTTTCATGCAGGACAACCCGGGCAGATTTATACATGAAGACGAACTGGCCGCGCATCTTTCCGTTTCCTCCCGTACTCTTCGGGACCAGTTCAAAACGGCAACAGGCAAGACGCCCTATCGCTACCAGCTGGAGCAAAAACTGCATTCAGTAGCCGACATGCTCTTGTTTTTTCCGGAAATGACTTTGAGGGAACTGGCATTCAACTACGGCTTTTGCGACGAATTCCATTTGAGCAAGGCGTTCAAACGGTTCTATGGAAAATCACCGGCCGATTACCGAAAGCGTCCCTGATCGCGCAGAAGGGACAGTAATACCGAACCGATCAGTCGGTGCAGAAAAGACCGCCGGTTCTTATTGGATGATTGATAAAGATCAAGCTTAAAGAACAGGGAGATCTGTTGACCTCCCTGTTTCATTGTTCAGCGTAACGCTGTACAACTATTATCTCACAATTGATTATGCTTTTAAGCGCACCTGCCATTTACCGCTTACCTTGAAACGGCGGGACGCCCATATTTTAAGCCGTTTTGCGCAAAAATAAAAGAAACGGTTATCTATCAAAATAACCGTTTCTTTATGGTTGCGGAGGTGGGACTTGAACCTCACGACCTCCGGGTTATGGGCCCGACGAGCTACCAACTGCTCCACTCCGCGATATATTCAGATGCCGGTGACCGGACTTGAACCGGTACGATACTCACGTATCACGGGATTTTAAGTCCCGGGCGTCTGCCGATTCCGCCACACCGGCGCATTACGCAAGTAGTATAGCACTTAAAAACAGAGTTGTCAAGGGGAAAAAGAAAAAAAGGAAAAGGGGGCATTTCCCAATCCGGCAGGAAAGGCTCCAAAATCGGTTCAGAGCGTAAAACTTTGGCATTCGCGCTTGACAGATTTGCCCGGAATATGGGATAATGGGAATGCAGTTTTACAAGTCTGAACAGGCGGAGGTGCAGCATGATAAAAGGAGCAGTCGCAGGAAAAAACGGGGACAAATATCTTCCTTACAACCAGAGAAACGGGGAAGAGGCCGAAGTGTTTTTCACAAGAGATTTGTCTGCCGCCGGATTGAAAAAGATTTATGACAGGGTAAGTGCAACCCTTATCGGCAAGGTGGCCGTCAAACTGCACACAGGAGAGGCGCAGGGGCCGAATATCATCCCCCGCCCCTGGGTGAGGGAATTGCTTGAGGAAAAGCTGCCCGGTGCAACCATTGTGGAAACCAATACCTATTATGAGGGAAGCCGGTATACGACCGAGGACCATAAAAAGACGCTCGAAATCAACGGATGGACGTTCTGCCCGGTTGACATCATGGATGCCGACGGGGTGGCGACCCTCCCGGTTCTGAACGGAAAATGGTTTGACGAAATGCACGTAGGCCGGGATTTGCTCCTTTACGATTCTTTCCTCGCCTTGACACATTTCAAGGGCCATACGATGGGCGGCTTCGGCGGGTCCAACAAGAATATCGGGATCGGCTGCGCGGACGGACGAATCGGGAAAAAAGAGATTCATACCGTGGCCGGCTCTTCGGATATGTGGAGTATCGCCCAGGAGGAATTCATGGAGCGGATGACCGAATCCACCAAGGCAACCATCGACCATTTCAAGGGGCATATCGCCTATATCAATGTGATGAGAAACATTTCGGTGTCCTGCGACTGCGAGGGCGCGGAGGCGGAGCCGGTTGTCACGCCGGACGTGGGCATCGTCGCTTCACTGGACATCCTGGCGGCAGATCAGGCCTGCGTGGACATGTTGTATGCGCTTCCCGGAGGAGGCGGAAAAGCGATGGTGGAACGGGTAGAGTCCCGTCACGGCCTGCGGCAGCTGTCCTATATGAAAGAAATGGGCATGGGACACGACCGGTATTGCCTGCTGGATCTGGATCACGATCTTTCCCGCATCGACGCGCAGGAGGCGGTCCGGGATATATCGCCCGAATGGACGCCGGACCGTTATAACACGTTCTTCGGACGGAATCGGCGCTCATGATTCTCAACACCGGACAGAGAACCGACATCCCTGCTTTTTACGCGCCATGGTTTTCCAACCGCTTAAGGGAAGGATTTGTCTGCGTGCGGAATCCGTATCAGCCCTCCCGGGTGACCCGGTACCGGCTGTCGCCCGACGTAGTGGATCTGATCTGCTTCTGTACGAAAAATCCGGCCCCCATGTTCCCTTATCTGTCCGAACTTGAACCCTACGGACAGTTCTGGTTTGTCACCATTACGCCGTACGGACGCGACATAGAGCCGAACGTTCCGGACAAGCACCGGCTTCTTTCGGACTTCTGCGAACTGTCGGACCGGGTGGGAAAGGAAAGGGTGGTCTGGCGGTACGATCCGATTCTGATCTGGGGACATTATACCCTGGAGTATCATTTGCGTGCCTTTGCCGCGATGGCCGGAGTCTTACGGGGCAAAACGCAGATGGTAGTCCTTTCCTTTGTGGATCTGTATCCCAAGGTGAGCGCGAACTTTCCCCAACTGCGGCAGGTCAGCCGGGAGGAACGGCTGATTCTGGGCCGGGAACTATGCCGGATGGCGGAAGAGAACGGCATGCAGGTGAGAATGTGTGCGGAGGGAACGGATCTTGCTCCCTTCGGGGCCGACTGCTCGGGCTGCATGACGGTGCAGGTCCTTGAGAAAGCCTGCGGATTTACGCTCCGTGTTCCTTCTTTCAAGCCGGCAAGGCCGGAATGCGCCTGCTACATCAGCTGCGACATCGGGGCATACAATTCCTGCCGGCACTTCTGCCGCTATTGCTACGCCAATTCAGACAGGGCGCTGGTGGAACGGCGTACCGGGGAACACGACCCCAACTCGCCCTTCCTGATCGGGCACGCCATGCCCGGCGACGTGGTGCATGATGCGGTGCAGGTGTCCTTCCGGGACAATCAGTTGAAAATGCCCTTCTGAACGCGGGAAAAGGGCAAGGCTTTTTGCGGCTCTGCCGTTGACTTTCAGAGCCGCGGCAGATATAATACAAAAGGGCGTCCGAGACGCAAAAAACAGAAACAATTAAACAGGAAAAGGATAAAAAGAGAATGAAACTTGTTTTGATTCGGCACGGCGAAAGCCAGTGGAACAAAGAGAACAAATTTACGGGCTGGACGGACGTGGAACTGTCCGAAAAGGGTGTGCAGGAAGCGGTGGAAGCCGGACGGATCCTGAAAGAGGAAGGGTACGATTTCGACCTTTGCTACACTTCGCTGCTCAAGCGGGCCATCCATACCCTCAACAACGTGCTGGACAGCATGGACCGCGCATGGCTTCCGGTCATCAAGACCTACAAGCTCAACGAGCGTCATTACGGCGCACTTCAGGGACTGAACAAATCCGAGACGGCCGAAAAGTTCGGCGAGGCGCAGGTCAAAATCTGGCGCCGTTCGTTCGACGTGGCTCCTCCGGTTCTGGACCCGTCCGACGAGCGCAATCCGGCCCTTCAGCTCCAATACCGCGGCATCGATCCGAAGGAACTGCCCCTGACCGAATCGCTCAAGGACACCATCGCGCGCGTCATTCCGTATTATGAATCCGAGATTCTGCCTGCGATGAAGGCGGGCAAGCGGGTTGTCATCGCCGCGCACGGAAACTCCCTGCGCGCGTTGGTCAAATACCTGGACGGCATGAGCGACGAGGAAATCATCGACGTGAACATTCCGACCGCGGTTCCGCTGGTGTATGAATTCGACGATTCTTTCCATGTGACGAAGAAGTACTATCTGGGCGACCAGGCGGCAATCAGCGCCAAGATGAACGCGGTTGCCAACCAGGGTTCCAAGAAAAAGTAATCCGGCAAAAGCAAATCCTTCCGCACAGTTTTCTGTGCGGAAGTTTGTATAAAAAGGTTTTTGTGGGGGAGTTATGACGGAAAAGGAAAAAATGTTCGCGGGAAAACTGTACGATCCCTTTTGCGAAGGCATGCCCGAAGAACGAAGCCGGGCGCACGAACTGTGCCGGCAGTACAATGCCACGTCCGAGAAGGACGAGGAGGAAAGAAAGAGGATTCTGGACGAACTGATGCCGGACCGGGGAGAGGACGTCTACCTGCAGGGGCCTATTCAGTTTGATTTCGGAACCCATATCCGTATGGGCAGGCGCTCTTTTGCCAATTTCAATTTTGTCGTACTGGACGAAAACCGGGTTACCATCGGGGACAACGTTTTCATCGGACCCAACTGTTCGCTGCTGACGCCGATTCATCCGCTGTGCCCTGAAGACAGAAATCTGTTTTGGAACGAGAAAACCGGAGTTCTGACCAATCTGGAATACAGCGGGCCCATCACCATCGGGGACAATTGCTGGCTGGGCGGAAACGTAACCGTGACGGCCGGTGTCACCATCGGCCCGGGCTGTGTCATCGGAGCGGGCGCCGTGGTGACAAGGGACATTCCGCCCCATTCACTGGCGTTCGGGGTGCCTTGCCGGGTGGTCCGGACCCTGACCGAGCAGGACCGGCTGGCCTTCCATCCCGAAATCACGGGGGAGCCGGACGGAACGTCGTAAGAACAAAGAGCGTACGAGCCCGGGGGACCGGACGGCGAAGAAGGAAGAGAGGGACAGGCGTGAGCAGAGAAGACAAAGAGGCCCTGCAGGCAAAAATCGAAAAAGGCCTGGCAGAGGAGAGAAAGCAGAAGAAAAAAGAGCAGAAGAGAAGACTGCGCGAGGAACAGAAGGAGTTCAGGGTTGGGTTCCGCAAGTTTATCACCAAGGGCGACGTCATCGAGCTGGCGGTTGCGGTGGTTTTGGGAACCGCGTTCAATAAAATCGTAAACTCGCTCGTGGCCGACGTCCTGACTCCGGTCATCTCGTACGCGCTTCGCGGCGTGGATATGACCGACTGGAAAAAAGTATTGGCCGAAGGGACGGAAGAGGCCAGCGAAATTGCCATCCGGTACGGAAACGTCATTCAGGCCGTGATCAATTTCATCCTGATCGGGTTCATGCTCTATCTGATCGTCCGGGTGTTCAACCGCATCCGCGGACGGATCAACCTGCTCGAAAAGGAAATCATGAAGAAGAAAGCCGAGGCGGAACGTCTGGAAGCCGAGGCGAAGAAAAAGGAAGAGGAAATCAAGGCGGCCGAGGAAAAACTCGCGCGCGAAAAGATTGCCGAGGAGGAGCGCAGGATCCGGGAGGAACAGCACCAGATTTACGTCAACTCCAAGGAGGAAAAGGAAATCCTTTTGCAAATCCGGGACGCCCTGTGGGCGATGCGTCCGGATGCGGCTGCTTCAAAGGCAGGGGAGGAGAGTTTATGAAACGGATACGATACAGATGGCCGATGTTGTGTCTGGCAGCGCTTCTGATCCTGACCGTGGCGCTGTGCGCCTGCGGAAAGGACGGGGAGCCGCCCGAAACGAAAGGACCCGGCACCGCGGAAAGCGAAACGTCTTTGGAGGAAGTACGGATGATTGCACAGCAGGGACAGACCCGGTATACGGTGGTCCGGCCGGATGATACCGACAAGGCGACTCTTTCGGCCGCGACCTACCTCAAAGGAGCTCTTTCGGCTCGGGGCGGATGCGAGATGGGCATCTCGACGGATTACGACGAGCCCTCGGAATACGAGATCTTGATCGGGGATACGAATCGGCCTGAAACGGCTGCTCTCAAAGACGAGCTGGGCGGGGAAGATTACCTGATTGCCTGGGTCGGAGAAAAACTGGTTGCGGTCGGGAAGGACGGGCTGTCCCTGGCGACCGCTGTGCGCAGACTTTGCGCCGAGTCTTTCGGCTTTACGCCCCGTGCCCTGCCGCAGGGAGCGCAGAGCGCGGATTTCTCCCTGCCCGAAACGTTCCGTATGAGCGGTTCGGTTTCCCCGCTTGTCCCGGATCCGAGACAGAGCGGGCAGGTCCTTGTCCCCGCGGCCAACGTGCTGGCCTACGGGGCGGTCGGGAACGGAGTGTCGGACGACACGGCCGCTTTCCAGCGGGCCATTGACGAGGTTGGAAAAGCCGGAGGCGGCGTGGTGTATGCGCCGGCCGGCGTGTATTATTTCAAAGGAAGCCTGACCATCCGCACGTCGGTCTATCTGTGCGGAGAGTGGTACAATCCCGAGAGCCTGCCCGAGCGTATGGCGGACGGAACCGTCTTTACGGTCCGGGGCGGTTCGGGTTCCTTTGTAACGGTTGGGGCTTCCGCCGGTCTGATGGGTCTGACCATCTGCTACCCGGATCTGACGCCCGAGGGTGCGAAGATCGGCCCTACGATTCTTTTGCAGGACGCGGTTGCGGGAGGGGGCGTACAGCACGCGTCTTCGCTGCAATGCATAACGGTCGTCAATTCCATGACGGCTGTGGACGCCTCCCAGGGCCTGCAGCTCCCGACGCTGCGGGACGTGTACGTTTCGGCGCTGACCCAGGGATTTGCGATTAACCGGTGCTACGACTGCGCCAGGATTACCACCTTCCATGTGTCCCCCTCCTATTGGGCTTCCTTCTTCTCTTTGAAAGCGGAGGACGTAGCCCGTGCGATGCGGGCGGGCGCGACCGGCTTCTGCATCATGCGGACCGACGCGCAGATGATGTATGACCTTCGGGCTGAGAGCTGCCGGGTGGGCATTTCGCTGCTTCGGGATCCCTCCAACACGGGGGAGACGGCCGGCGGAAGCGCGCTTGCCTGCGTGCGGCTTGTGGATTGCGTCGTCGGCATTCACGACGAATACAACAGCTCGGCCATATCCGACCTGGAGATTTCGGTCTCGGGAACGGACGCCCGCTGCGTGGAACTGACCTCGGATATGGGAGAGGCGTCGACGCTGCGGCTGTACGGATGCGTGTTTAAAAACGAGGACGGCCCCATCGTCACGGTGGAGTCGGGATGTCCCGGCTCTCTGATGATCCTCTCCTCCCGCTTTGAGAGCTGGAAGGGCCGGGCCGTGGAGGCGGAAGGCGGCATTCTGACCCTGTCGGACAACAATTTCGTAGCCGAAGGGCAAAAGGAGAGCATCTATCTGGGTTCGGGCGTGCTGGCGGCCGCCCTGACGCAGAATTATTTCGCTCCGGGCCTGGGCGGGGTCGAGGGACCTCTGTCCAAGGATAAGCTTCGCTTTACGGCGTCCGACGTCATCTGTCCCGATGCTTCCTCCTTCGCGATTGAACTGCCCGAACGCCCGCTGATTGCCGGGCAGAACGTCCTGTATTCGGTTCTGGACTTCGGCGCCGCTGCCGACGGGGTGAGCGACGATACCGGGGCTTTTGCCAAGGCTCTGAGCGAGGCAGGAAAGGCCGGCGGAATCGTTTACGTGCCGGCAGGATACTATCGGATTGACGGACACCTGACCATTCCCACAGGGGTGGAACTGAGGGGATGCAGCGAAAGCCTGCATGTTTCCTCGGGAGGCGGTTCGGTCCTGTATCTGACGGGCGGACAGGGAGACCCCGACGGGGATGCGGCCCTGACGCTGAACCGCGGCTCGGGCGTGCGGGGCTTGCTGCTCTGGTATCCCGAACAGGCCTGGAACGACATCCGGACCTATCCCTTTGCCATCCGGGTCGGGGGACAGGATTGCCTGGTGAGCGACATCTGCTTCGGCAACTGCTACCGCGCGCTGGATATGGGAAGTGCGGACTGCGGCGGGCATTACGTTGAAAACCTGACGGGATGCGTGCTCAACCGGGGCGTGGTCCTGGACGGCAGTACCAAAGCGGGCGCTTTGATGAACGTGCATTTCAACCTGACTTTCTATACCAACCTGGGCAACACGGCCAGACTGAGCGATGAAAGCGGAGATCTGTCGGGCAACATGTTCGCTCCTCTTCTGGGGTATCTGAACGGCAATCTCGACGCCTATACCTTCGGACAGACCAAGGACGAACTGCTTCTGTTCGTGTTCAATTACCGGGCTCGCTACGGCATGCTCTTCACGGGCGGCTTTGACGGGGATATCATCGGATGCGGGGTGGACGGTTCGGTCTGCGGCGTGAAGATCACGGGCTCGTACGACCGCGAACTGTGCCTTGTGTCCTTCTCGGACGACATCGTGCCGGGAGCCCTGCCTGAAGGAAACGCGGCTGTTTACGTCAACACCGAAGGGGACAGTACGGTCCGGTTCGTGCTGGGCGGTGCGTCCAGTTACAATTACGTTCCTTCCAATCTTGTGACGCTCAAAGGCGGCAATCTGGTTCTGGACGGTTTCTCTGCCGGCGTGACGCCGGCGGGCGGACAGGGCGCGCTTCGCGTCGAGGATGGATATGCCTACGTCAACGGCATCACGTTCCTTCATGTGGGACCGCTGGACGGCGAGGGTAAATTTACAAGGCAGCCCAAAGGAGGCACAACCTACGACGTGGTTGTGCTGAAAAAGGGAGCGGCGGACGTGTACGGAGCCGTTGGAGTCCGGTTCTTCCAGAGCAGCGCTCAGGGCTCTTCGGACTTTGTCTTCATCGAGGCGAAATAGGATTTGAAGGAAAAGAAGACCGCGCAGAAGCCAGTGCTTTTGCGCGGTCTTGCTGTTTTGAGGCAGGCGCCAAAGGGTAGGGCGTCTAGCCGGGAAAAACCAACTCTATCAGGTTGGCAATCATCATTTCATAACGCTTACTCTGTTTCGGAGTAAAAATGCGGGAAAAGGTCTTTATAGACTTCATATATCTTTGCAATGTCGTTTTTTGTCAAAACTCCTTTTTCAAACGCCTCGCTCAGGTCATATTCCTCATGGCCATTTTCAACACGAATGGTAAAGGTACTGCCATAGATAAAACTATACCCTGCAACTTCTGTTTTGCACATTATACAACACTGACCTTCCAGAAAGAGGACTCTGTTTTCTCTGAACTCTCCGAGACAAATCGTTCCTCCGCCATAATCAGGTTCAGCAGACAGAATATGTTCTTTTTTTTGAAGTTTTGCAATCGCAGATAATACATTTTCCTTCCCGGGATTCGCTAATTCAAGGCATAAAATCTTATTATAAGCTATATCTTCATAATCAAGGGCACCTTTTTCTAACGAATCTTTTGTGATTTTTTCTGCCTCAGGAGTTAAGTTGGTTACTCTTATACAATCGATGTCGGGGAAATCTTCCGGCTCAAAAGTATCAAACTTAAGACTTGCTTCTTTGTCGAGGACTATCAACACTTTGTTATCTGAGAAATCTGATTCTATATCAACTTCCGTTCCCGTATACTGCACTTTTTTCTTATTATTGATTCTTTGAATGAAATAGATTAATTCGTCAATAGTTTTAATCGACGAAATATCGTCAACGTTTTGCCATTCTTCAGCGTTTGTATCAATCTCGCCTTCCTTTATGCGGATTTTTCCCACTATCGGAGATGTTTCAACATACTGATCAAGAGAAGCCGCCATAATAGATTCTGATGTCGGCTTAGACAAGAAAACGATATACTTTCCCCCCAAAACGTAATTTTCTCTCCCTTTCAGTACATATGTCACATTGTTTACCGTTCCGCCTTCTGTGGTGACAACGATTGTGCTATGATCGAAATCTCCCATAATACATCTTTCAATTTCGAAACCGTACTCGGTTTTGACGGTTTCAGGCGCTGACGGGTTCTCCAAGACAAAGCGTTCACTTTGTACTGTACCGATAAAGATCAGATCACAATCCTGAATCATTTTTTCAAAACTATCGTATTTTTCCACGTTATGATTTGGAATATAGATGGTCTTTTTGCTGTTGATGTTATTTGAGATTACCATTGTTAAACAAATGAAAAATAATACTGTCGTGCAAGTTGACAAGGAGATGATCCATCGTTTATGTAAAGCAGACCGCCTTTTTTCTTTTTCAAGCATCTGCCTGCGAATTTCAACTTTGCATTCGGATAAATTCTTCATAAATATGATTTCCCCTCCTCTCCAAGAATCGTGCGCAATTCCTCTTTCGCTCGATAAATCAGATTGTACACCTGTTTCTTTGATTTATTCATTACTTTTGCTGCTTCATCATAGGACATATTTTCAAAGAAAATTAAATGAATTACGATGTGTAGATTCTTTGGCAGTTTTTCAAGTGCAGAATGAACTATGCGCTTTCTCTCATCATCAAGAACCAATTGCTCAAGTTGTTTATCGTCATCGGCTATATCTTGGGTTTCAGAAAAATCAATCATTGAAAACTTATTGTGATGCTTGAGATAATTCAATGCTTTGCTCTTGCCGATCATAAAAATATATGTTTTGAGAGAAACCTTAAAATTATACCGCTTTTTATTCACGAGAAGATCCGAAAAAGCATCCATTGCAATGTCTTCCGCTATATGCACGCTATGTACATATCCGTTTATAAACAAGACCAGCTTGTAAAACAACGAATCAACTATTTCGTCGAATGCGCTTTCATCGCCTTCCAGAAAACGGCGGTAGCTACTTGCTCCGTTATCCATTTTCCCTCCTTCCCGAAACGATCCTATCTGACCATTCCGCTTATTATACAATTGAAAAACAAGTTTTACTTGCAGTTTTTTTGATTTTTCGGTTTAATGCAATAGTTTTGGGAACTGATTCAGTAGACTCTTTACAAAAAAGGGGAAATTTCTGCCATAATGAAGTGCATCTTGCCCGATGTAAGTACTTCACAAGGAGAAATTTCCCAAATGAATGATACAGCATCCTTGCGTCGCTGAAGAATGCCAATCGATCTTGTAAAAGGCTAGACGCCCTATTACGAAATGCTGATCATTCTTTGACTTCTTCGGCGTTGTCCGAGGGAGTCTTTTGCGTCTGGCTTTCTTCCTCCCGGCAGAACCGGACGTAGGAGCGAAGGCTGACCAGCAGGCAGACGATTGACAGAACGCACATCACCATCCAGGAACCGAAGGTGACTTTCCAGCCGAAGTTCTCCGCTAAAAGGGCCACGCCGTAGGTTGAGAGGGCTGAGCCGATGTAGATGGTCGCGTTGAGAATGCCCGAGATGGTGGAAACCTGCCCGAAACGGGAGAACCGGCGGGGCATGACCCCGGTGATGATCAGGTTGATGCCGTGGGAGCAGGCCGAAATCAGGCCCATCAGGATGATGTCTAGGAAAATCAGTTTGGAGAGAAAGATGGTCAGGATGGCCGAGAGACCGAGCGCCGTTCCGAAGAACAGAAACCCGGCGTACAGTTCGTTTTTGAACAGCCCGATAATCCGGGAAGACACCCCGATGCCCAATATGCCGAACAGGGGCAGGGCAATGCTGGTCAGGATGGAAAGGGATTCCCTGATTTCGAAATTTTCCTTGATGTAGGTCGGCATCCAGGTGGAAATGCCGTCCCGCAGCGCGCCCGCTATGATGGCGCAAAGGAAGACGGTCAGCATGCCGGCGCTGATCAGAACGCGCATGGACAGGCGGGTTCTGCGCTTTTCGGTTTCGGTCGCGGAGTCCTCCTTCGTCACAGCCCGGCTTTTCAGGGTCGGCAGGGACAGATCCTTGGTGGAGAGGAACCAGAGCAGCGCAAAGGCCAGGGTGATGCAGGCCACCGTCAGGAAGAGCGAGCGGAACGAGAAGTAGTTGACCAGGAGCGCCGCGAGCAGGATGACCGCAATCTGCCCGGCAATGCCCGACTGGGTGATGACCGTGATGACCCGGCCGTAGGTTTTGCCTTTGTAGGTGTCGTCGGTCAGGCGAACCAGCGGAGGCCAGAGAAAGGTCTGGAACAGACCGTTGAAAATCCAGACGATGTTCATCAGGACGATGTTGGGCAGAAAGACCATGGACAGGTTGCAAAGACCCGTGCCGACAAGGCCGATGAGAATCAGTCGCTGAGGCTGGAAGCGGTCGCCCATATACCCCGAGAGGAGCTGGCCGGCCCCGTAGGAAATGAAGGCGCCGGTGACCGCAAGTCCGGCCACGGACTTGGTCGTGTTCATCTCGGTGATGATGGAGAGAAGTACGGCCGCGTAGGAATAGCGGCTCAGGTAGGAGATGAAATAAACCGCCGGAAACAGAAACCGGAAATAGGGTGCCCGCTTTTGTAAGAGTTGTTCCATAAAGAATCCTTGTAGGGTGCTGTAGGGGCGCGGGAGGCCCGCGCACAAGGGGAATTATAGCATAGGAAAGAATAAAAAACAAGGAAAGAATGAAAGCCTCAGCGACCCGGCCGGGGCGTTTTTTACGGCGTTTTACGCTTCCTTCGCCGTTGACACGCCCTGCGGCCGATGCTATAATAGGAAGCGGATTTTGAGTCTTTGAAAGGAAGGAGTGCTCCCATGAAGCGACGGCAGAAAGCAAAAAAAGAGCCAAAGGTAAGCGGCTCCACGCATCCGCTTGCGGTTTTTCTGCGGTCGAGGAAGATCCTTTTGCTCTTCATCGACGTCTTTATCTTCCTGACGGTGTACGCGGTGGCGCTGGGTATTGGTTTGAGTTCCCATGTCCTGGACACTTCCTTCCCGTTTTTGCAGAATGTCCTGATCTTTTTGAGCCTGATTGTGGGCATGCGCGTCCTGTTCCGGGTTTATTCCAACATCTGGCGCTACGCGTCGGCTTCCACGTACATCCTCATCGTCCTGTCCGACCTGACGGCAGGCATCCTGAGCCTGCTCATTCTCCGGCTGGCCGGTTTTTCCATCGGGGTCTGGACCGAGGTGGCCATCGTGGCGGTTTCCACCCTGGCGACGCTGAGCTGCCGCTTTTTCTATCAGGTGATTTACCGGCACCTAAACTTGAAGAGCGCGGCGGGGCAGGGACCCCTGAACGCACACCGGGTCATGATCGTCGGCGCGGGACAGGTCGGTTCCATGCTGGCCATGGAATTGCTCATGGACGGCAAGGGTGAATACAAGCCCGTGGGATTCTTCGATACGGACCGGGACAAGGTGGGCAGTTATGTGCACGGCTTGCGGGTGTACGCCGAAGGAGAGAATTACGCGCAGATTTTGCGTGAACTCGAGGTGGAAGAGGTCTTTCTGGCCCTGCCCAGCCTGGAGAGCGCGGCTCTGGAGCAGCTTTACCAGAAGTATTCGGCCACGGGATGCAAAGTCAAACTGTACGATTATCCCTTAAGGGATCCCGAAGGATCCTCCGGGGCCGGGGAGGGGGAGAGCCGGCGGCGGGTGCGCGAAGTCCGCATTGAGGACCTGCTGTTCCGGCAGACGCTCGACGTCATGGACGAACAGACGCAGGCCTATTACCGCGACCGGGTGGTCCTGGTCACAGGAGGCGGCGGATCGATCGGAAGCGAACTGTGCCGTCAGGTGGCGCGCTGCAGGCCCGGACGGCTGATTCTTCTTGATATTTACGAAAACAACGCCTATGAAATCGAGCAGGAACTCCGGCGGCAGTACGGCGGGGAGCTTGATCTTTGCGTGGAAATCGCTTCGGTGCGCGACCGCGCAAGGCTGGAGGCCGTCTTCCGCCATTACCGCCCCCAGATTGTCTTTCACGCGGCGGCGCACAAGCACGTGCCCCTGATGGAGCACAACGGCGGCGAGGCGGTCAAGAACAACGTCTTCGGCACGGTCAACACGGCCGACATGGCCGAAAAATACGGGGCGGAGAAATTCATCCTGATTTCCACCGACAAAGCGGTGAACCCGACCAACATCATGGGCGCTACCAAGCGTCTGTGCGAGATGGTGATTTTGTGCCGTTCGGACAGCCCGACCGCCTTCTCGGCGGTCCGGTTCGGCAACGTGCTGGATTCCAACGGCTCGGTCATTCCGCTCTTCCGGCGGCAGATTGAGGCGGGAGGCCCCGTCACCCTGACCGACCGGCGCATCGTGCGGTATTTCATGACCATTCCCGAGGCTTCTGGCCTTGTGATGACCGCCGGCGCGCTGGCGAAGCGGGGAGAACTCTTTGTGCTGGATATGGGCCGGCCCGTCCGGATTCTGGACCTGGCCGAGAACATGATCCGCCTGTCCGGTCTGAAGCCTTATGAGGACATCCAGATCAAGGAAATCGGGCTCCGCCCGGGCGAGAAGCTCTACGAGGAACTGCTCGGGAAGAAGGAAACGCTGCGTGCAACCGAGCACCGGAAAATCTTCATCGAAACGGATGAACCGCACAGCCGCGCCGACGTGGAGAGCCGGCTGGAACGGCTCAGGAAAGCCGTCTCTGAAGAGGGGGACAGCGTGGGATCGGAGGAGATACGCCGGGTCATGATGGAGGTCGTGCCGTCCTACCGCCTGCCTGAGGAGGTCAACGCCAAAGCTCTGCAATCCGAGGAAATGCGCCTGGCGCAAAGGTAGGAAGGCCAGGACGGAAAATGCAATTTTTATCTTGAAAAGTTGCAAAACGGAGTCTATAATAAAAAGCGGGATGAGCATCCCGCAACCAGCAAATCTATATCCGGGAGACGCATATGTTGAACATTCGTTTTGAACAGGCAAAAACACTCAAGGAAAAACCGCAGGATGAGACCAAACTCGGATTCGGTCACATCTTCACCGACTATATGTTCCAGATGAACTATCTGGAGGGCAAGGGCTGGTACGATCCCCGCATTGTCCCATACGGACCGATTTCACTGGACCCCTGCTGCGTGGTCTTCCATTACGCGCAGGAGATGTTCGAGGGCCTGAAGGCCTACCGCACGGCAGATAACCGGATTCAGCTGTTCCGCCCCGACAAGAACATCGAACGGCTCAACCGCACCAACGAGCGGATGTGCATTCCGCAGATGCATCCGGCGGACGTGCTGCAGGCCATCAAGGCGCTGGTGGAGGTCGAGAAGGACTGGATCCCGCATTCCGAGGGAACCTCGCTCTACATCCGTCCCTTTATCATCGCGACCGACTGCCACCTGGGTGTGCATCCTTCCAAATCCTATCTGTTTACCATCATCCTGAGCCCTTCGGGTTCGTATTACGCCGCCGGAATCAACCCGGTCAAGATCATCGTGGAATCCGAGTACGTGCGCGCGGTGCGCGGCGGAACCGGGTTTGCCAAGGTGGGCGGCAACTACGCAGCCTCCCTGATCGGCCAGCAGAAGGCCGAAGAGCTGGGATACGCGCAGGTTCTGTGGCTGGACGGCATCGAGCATAAGTACATCGATGAGGTGGGCGCGATGAACGTGTTCTTCGTCATCGACGGGGAAGTGATTACCCCGACGCTCGAAAAGGGCAACATCCTGCCGGGCGTTACCCGTGCGTCCTGCATCGACATGCTCCGGTCCAAAGGGTACCGGGTCAGCGAGCGCCCCCTGGCGCTCGAGGAAGTCCGGGTCGCGGCCGAGGAAGGCCGGCTGAACGAGGCGTTCGGTTCGGGCACGGCGGCGGTTGTCTCGCCGATCGGAGAGCTGAACATCGATGGGAAGACCCTGGTTATCAACCACAACGAAATCGGCCCGATCGCCCGGATGCTGTACGACGAGCTGACCGGCATTCAATGGGGCAGAATCCCCGACCCGTTCCACTGGGTGGAGCCGGTTTGCAAGGGATAAAGAATCATACAAAGAAGGGCTTGACGCAACAGGCCCTTCCTTCATACACAGACGCAGAGCGAAAAGGAGTGCATATGGATATTTTGCATTATCCGGCGAAAGACAGACGGCCGGAGGAAGTATGGACCCAGGAAACCCTGGATATGGCGGTTTCCACCGTGGAACTGTGGCAGCAGGCAGCCGGCTCGTTCGGCAATCTGCACCTGCATTCCTGCTGGGGTGTGAGTTCGGTGCTGGACAAGCGGTACGCAGGCGAATCCTCTTTTATGTATCCCCGCCTGATGCACCTGTTCATCGATTTTTACAACCGGTTCGGAAGCAAAAAATGGAAGCGGCTGGCGTCCTCGCTGGTGCTTCAGCTCGAGTATCTCCAGGCGGAGAACGGGGGATTTATCCATTCGGTCAACGAGTTCGAACCCAATTTCACCACGGCCGGCTGTCCGATTCATTACTTTTCGCCCGTCCTGGCCCTGTATGAATATTACGAATGGGAGGCGGGGGACCCCGAAATCAAAGAACTGATCCCGTCCATGATCGACCGGCACTGGCAATTCATCC
Organism: Clostridia bacterium; assembly: GCA_017455185.1. Taxonomy (GTDB): domain Bacteria; phylum Bacillota; class Clostridia; order Oscillospirales; family CAG-272; genus RUG14240. The sequence continues at coordinate 2,965 of JAFTBN010000047.1, read as the reverse complement.
TCCGGTCTTCCTGGGGCGTGGGGAACGGCCGCTTCCATCCCTTGGGGCACCCGGGCTGGTGCGGCGTGACCAACCAGGACCTGACCGCGATTGCGGCCTGCGCGCGGCACGGGCAGGTGTTCGGGGACTGGTCCCGGTACGAGCAATACGGAAAGCCCACGCTGGATTACATCCTCTCTCCGGCCTGCTACTATGAAAAGATCGGGCGGTTTGAACGGGGCGACGGCGTCAATTTCACCGAGCGGATGGCCTACTACGTCGTCATCCTGACCCAGTTGAAGGACATTTACGCCTGCGTGAAGGACGAGCGGATTCCTCCCGTCATCGACAACGTGTGCGCCCATCTGCTTGACGGTACCTACCAGGGCGGGGACGGTATGACGCACATCGCAAGAGGCGCCCAGACCGATCCCGAGGATGAAAACCGCATTCTGGGCTGGGATACTTCCTCGGTTGCCTTCGACGCGTACCCCGGAATTCTGCTCCATCTCAAGGAGTATCTGAGCCGGCATCCGGAGGCGAAGCAGATCAAGGAGAAGACCGAAGAGTTGCGCCGGACCCTGGCGGCTTATGTGTTTGCCGACGGATCCATTCCCACGGGCTTCAATCCGAAGAATCATCTGTTCCCGATTGTGACCAAGCCGAACCTGTCGGACTGGATTCCGTTCCTTCTGTCCGAACTCGGTCCGAACGTACGGGAGCCCAAACCCGTAAAGCTTCCGCCCTTGCACCGGACTTACCTGGACATGGTATGGAAACAGAACGGACCGCTCTGGGCGGTGGAAAAGGACGGCGTGCGGCTGTACGGCGGTTACACCCGCTATGTGGCCGGCATCACCCACGGGCCCGAGGAAAAGCCGGTGTTCGGCTCGTTCGACTCGCTGGAAGAGGTTTCCATCCTCGAGCAGGTCGAGGGCACGCCCTGACGATTGTGCCTGAGCGTTTGATCTTTTTTGCCAAATTCCGCTTTTTCTTTGCTGATTGTTCATAAATATATGATAAGATAATTCAGGTTTTATTCTACGAGGTTCCGAAAGCCTGCGCCGCGGCGCCCGGCCGGAACCGGAACAGGAGATAACGATGCGATTCGTAAAATTGATTTGCCTTGTGCTGGCTCTTTGCATGCTGGGCGGCGTTCTGGCCTCCTGCGGAAGCGAAAAACAGGATCCCGCCGAAACCAAGACTCAGCCGTCCGGAGAAAGCCAGACGAACCCGGGGGACGCCAAGGAGAGCGAAACCGAAGGCAGTTCCTATGTGCCGACCGATTTGCCGCTTGAGGACTTCGGGGACGAGGAGTTCCTGATTCTGTCTTCCGACCGCGGCCTGTTCGTCACCTGCGAAACGAAGGACTGGACCGGAGACCTGATTGAGGACGCTCTGTTCAAGAACACGTCCATGATCGAGGAAACGTACAAGGTCTCCATCATCTACGAGGAGGCAGGCAGCGACGCGACCATGGCCAAGACCCTGGAAACCGCCGTTTCGGGCGGCGAGAGCGCCTACAGCATGTCCATCGGGCATGACTACCTGACCCTGTCCAACGCGCTCAAGGGATACTATCTGGATCTGGCTCCCATGGAGGAGTTTGAGTTCGAGAAGCCCTGGTGGCCCGCGAACAACGTCAAGGCGCTGACCATCCACGACCGGCTGTTCTGCGCTTCCTCCTTCCTTTCCTATACCGCGCTTTCCTATGCCCGTATGGTCACGGTGAACAAGACCATCGCGGACGACCTTTCCATCGAGATTCCGTATGCGCAGGTCAAGCGGGGCGACTGGTACTATGAAGACCTGATCGACCTGGCCTCCAGGGCGTACAACGACGCCAACGGGAACGGCGAGTTCGAAGAGGGCGACCGCATGGGCATCATCATGGGCAACCAGAGCGCCTATACGCTCCAGCGCGCGGCCGACGTTCAGCCGATTCTCAAGGACAGCGATGATACGCCTTATTATGAACTCGATCTGGGACGGGCGCTTGAGTTCGTCTCCGCCTTCGAGGAACTGTTTGAAAACGGAGTCATCTTTGACGGGAAAAATCCGCAGTTCGAAACCAACGGGCACATCGAATTCTTCGCGTCGGGCAATTCGCTCTTCTGCATCATGGAACTCAAGGACGTTTACAAGACGCTGCGCGGATACCGCGACATCGTATACGGATATCTGTCCACCCCGAAGCTGGACGAACAGCAGAAGAAATACATCAACGGATGCACCGACTGTTATTGGGGCATTCCGAGCACGGCGCAGGCCAAGCAGCATATGATTGCAACCATCATCGAACTTTTGTCCTGCGAGAATTACAATTACGTTCTGCCCGCTTTCTATGAGTCCACCATGCAGGCCAAACTGTCCGAGTCGCCCGATGATAAGGAAATGCTGGACATCATCCGGGATACCGTCGCACTCTCCTTCGCGTATTCTTACAGCGGAGCGCTGGGCGGCATCGACGTGTCCCTGGCACAGGTGACCAACGCGACCAGCGGCACCCTTGCTTCCTACATTGAGACCAACGGAAGCAAGCTGGAAACCAGCCTGACCGAGTTGGTGCAGAAGTTCGATTCGCTGGATTGACAACCGTATCCCCTTTGCGGGGCGCGCAGAGCGCCCCGGCTGAAGGGTAAAGATCATTCCACGACAAAGGAGTGAAGGTAGGCCATTTCAAAAATGACGACTAACCTCCACTTGAAAACGAGTATTCAGAAGCTTTCTCGGTGGGCTATGTTCCCGAGTTTAGAACTTAAGGATAAGGCGAAAAGGGCAAAAGCCTTGTGTTTATTGCTCTTTCGCCCTTTTTGTTATTCAAAAAATTGTTCTACTATGGAGTCGTAAGCGTTAAATAATAAGGCGTCTAGCCAAGCAAGATAAAATAGAGTTGTAGACACGGAATGATCTACAGCTCTATTTTTTTTGGAGGGAAACCATATGCTTGAGGAACTCGTGAAAAGCCGGGAAGTCTATTTGTTTG
>JAFTBN010000046.1 GCA_017455185.1 Clostridia bacterium | reverse complement strand
AGGCCCTTTTCCAAACTGTATGCTCTGCTGATGATGCGCTGGAGTTGGCCAGAAAATCAAATATACCTGTTTTTGAACTGCAGGGATGCACTTCTGGAAATGAGACTTGGGATACATTCTTCCAGACCGTCAGTAACGGGACCCCGGCATCAGTCCTTTGCGCCCATTACTACGTTCTTGATAAAGAGCGTATGAGCGCAGAATTATACGAAGAAGAAAAAGATAAATATCCAAAGCTGTTCTTCGATCTGGTAGAATACGATGGAACGGAATACTCCGTGAAGGTGCGCGAAAGTACTGCGGAAGCGGTGGACTATCAGGAATCATTCAAATATCTCCTTCATTTTACTGGAGATGCTCCTTCTTCTACCGCCCTGTACTCAAGCTATGATAACTATGTTCTTGTGGACGATCCTACAGCGACGTGGGAAGGTATTTTGGCCGGGATGTTAAGTTCACAAGCAGGTGCTGGGTATAAGCACTTCACGGTGTATAGAAACTATCTGGGATGGAAGGGAAAATAAACCCTGAGTAATACTAATAAAGTATTGTTGGTATTCTCTTGAAGTAGCCGTTGCTGTTTCTTTCCCCGCCGAAAGCAAAACTCCAAGTATGTTTTGGCATAACGATTCCAAATTGCTGGTCTTGAAGAACTCTTCTACATAATTGTCTGCTTGTCCACTTGCATTTGCAAAAATCTGTGCTACAATATTCATGGCATAGGCCCTCCTGGTATTTTTGGTTTTGGATATCTACAGTATACCACATTGGAGAGGTCTGTGCCTTTTTTTCCTTTTACATACAGTAATTTTACACCTACCTGCATCTTGTCTTTCTTTTGCCGCATCTTTGGCGCATCTTTGGCGCCCGCCTCATAAAACAGGACAATTTTTTCCTTGACAGGTCCAGGCTTTTGTGATACAATAACCGCGCTTTGGGGTGTAGCCAAGTGGTAAGGCACGGGACTTTGACTCCTGTATGCGTCAGTTCAAATCTGGCCACCCCAGCCACACAAACCTCTTTTGCCCGCGTGCAAGAGAGGTTTTTTGCATCTGAAAGCAATCCACGCTCAGCGCAAGGAGACAACGTGATATGACAAACTACGAACGAATGGTCAAAGGACTGATTTACGACCCGGCAGACGAAGAAATCCAAAATGCGCAACTGCCTTTTTTGGATAAGCTTTGGCAGTTCAACCAACTGAAGCCGTCGGACATGGAAGGAAAACAACGCTACATGCGAGAAGTCTTTGCGGAATGCGGGGAAAACTGTTACATCGAACTGCCGTTTCACGCGAACTGGGGCGGCCGGCACGTCCATTTCGGGTCCGACGTTTACGCAAACTTCAATCTGACGCTGGTGGATGACGGTCATATCTACGTTGGCAGTCATGTGCTCTTCGGGCCAAATGTAACGATTGCAACCGCAAACCATCCGATTGACCCGGAGCTTCGCTCCCGCGGCTTGCAATACAACAAAGATGTATCGATCGGAGACAACACCTGGATCGGAGCCGGCGCCGTCATCGTCCCCGGCATAAAGATTGGAAAGAACACCGTCATCGGAGCGGGAAGCATCGTCACCCGGGACATTCCGGACGGAGTCGTTGCCGTAGGCAATCCCTGCCGCGTCATCCGGGAAATCGGCGAACGGGACCGATTGTTCTTCTTCCGGGATGAAAAAATCGACCCGGAGGCGGAAAAACTCTGACATGTTAATTTGCGTTGCTTGCGGCAACGGACACTGATCCCTATACTGACGGCACAAGCAAAAAAAGAAAGGATATTTTCACCATGCTTCATGAAAACATCAGAAAACTCAGAAAAGCGAAAGGCCTTTCGCAGGAAGAACTTGCCGTCGAACTCAATGTGGTCCGCCAAACGGTTTCAAAGTGGGAACAGGGGCTATCCGTTCCGGATGCGGACCTACTGATTGCCCTGTCGGAAGTGCTCGAGGTCCCGGTCAGTACCCTTTTGGGAGAAACCATCGCTGAGCCCGAACCGAACGAATGGAAGGCAATTTCCGAAAAGCTGGAAGTCATCAACCGGCAGCTGGCGCAACGGCAAAAAACCGCAAGGAAAGCACTCCACTGGTTCTTTATCCTCCTTTCCTCGGCCATCGTGCTCCTCTTTTTCCTGTCCGCGCTTGCGGATGCCGCTTTTTCAAATTGGAACTGGGACAACACAGAGTCCGCCATAGCAGGCACCTTCCTCCACGGGTTTGTCTGGTTTTTCTTTCGGATTGCCCCGTTTGCCCTGGCAGGCTCTTTCGTCGGAATTGTGCTGACCCGAAAAAAGCAATAATCCTTCCCCGAAGCTATGGCTCATTCAGCCATGCTGCATTAAAAGAAATATTGCGTTTTTCTTGAAAGCGCGCCAGATTCACGCTATAATGAAAACAGCCGAATGATAATCCGGCCCACTCATTGTCAAGCAAACTGCTTTGTCAATCCTATGATTTGAGGAGGAACCCGCATGAAAAAGATATTCGCTTTCATTCTTCTGTTTTGCCTTGTCATGACAAGTCTGATTTTCTCCGCTTCCGCCGAAGAATACGACTATGAACAAGGGAAAGTCATCGTCAAATCCCTCCCGTCCGTCTGGCTGATTCATTTCGAGCCGACTGACATCACGGGAGCCACAGCGATTCAGTTTGATTTTTTCATCGACAAAGCCTCCAATTTCCGCATTTCGGCCATAGAATTCGGTTCCCACTGGCGCAATGACTGGCAGGAACTGCAATACACGGGCGTCAGCAAATGGCCTTCTCTCAAAGACGGCTGGAACACCGTCACCCTGAAGCTGTCGGACGGAAGCCCCTCTGCCGCGGTAGATCCCGGGGATGGTTCGACCGGTGCATTCAACCCTCAGACATTCCAGCGCGTCCGTATATTCAATACGACTTCCACCGACCCGCAGATCATGGTTGCCCTGCGCAACATCCAGGCCGTCAAAGAGGACGGCACCAAAATACCCGTCGGTTCGGCTAACTCCGGGCCGTCCTCCGACACCGTCATTACCGACCCTCCCATTTTTGACATCACCGTGCAGCCCGGAAGCGATACAACCTCACTCAATTTCAATTGGATTTCCCCCTATCTTCCCGAAAACCCCTATGTGGAAATCGCACCGTCCGCTCAGGATTTCGAATCCTCCAAAACCCGTTTTGAAGGAACGTATGATTACGCAAATCCCATTGGAATTTCCGGTTCCGACCTCCTGTTCCGTTACTCCTGCAAAGTCACCGTTACAGGACTGAAACCCGGAAAATCCTACCGCTACTGTGTCGGATACGACGGCAGGCAGGCAGGACCTTTTACCGTATCCACGTCGAGCAACACGACCACTTCCGCTTATGTCCTGAGCGATATTCATGTCATCGACCATCCTTCCTGGGCAGACAAACTCCAGGTGTCCGTCGACAACTGGGAAATCACGCTGGGACAGCTGCTTGACCGGGGCGACGCAGACCTGATTCTCTCCCTGGGCGACCAGATGCAAGATACGAGCAACACCGCCTATCTGGACGGTTTTTTCGGAGCATCCGACCTGACGGACGTTGTCCTGGCTCCGATCAACGGCAACCACGACCTGTCCCCCGCCTCGAAAAACCTTCCCCACTACACCAACGTTCCGAACGAAGTCTTCCCCGGTTCCCAGGGCATCAGCGATTACTACTTCAAGTCGGGCAACACGCTTTTCATCATGCTGTCCATCACCGATATCAACTACAAGGAAGAAGACCACGCCAAGACCTTCGAGCAGGCCCTTGAGGATTATCCGGATTACGACTGGATGGTGGTTTGTTTCCATGAAGCCATTTACGGAAACTATCTGAAAGGATATACCTCGGACTCAGGCGACGCACTGGATTACTGCAACACCTTTTACAAGTCCTTCATCACCCTGTTCGACCGCTACAAACCCGACCTTTGCCTGACCGGGCATTCCCACATTTACGGACGGTCCCGCTTCATCCGCGACGGGGAGATCGTGGATGTGGAACGGTCCGACGAAGGGGCCTACCTCAATCCGCAGGGGACGGTCTACGTCAATATGGGCACGTCTTCCCGCATGTGGCAGTTCGGCAACACCTCTTCCAATCCCAACTGGCCCTTCTCCTTTATGGAGTTCACCTGCTCGGATAACGGAAAAGCGGTTTTCACCTACGGACTGCTCCGGGCTGAAGACGGCGAGCTGACTCTGGAGATTTATGACAACCTCCATCCGGATGACCTGATTGATTCGCTGACGATCCGCAAGGAGATCCAAAGGGAAACGCCGGTGGAGGAACCCGACAGGGAGACTGAAGAAGAGTCCGAACCGGAATCCGTATCCCCTCTTCCCGAATCCGAAACCCCGCCACCGACGGACGAAACCGCGCCGGTCTCCGATGAACCCAAGATCGGCAAGAGCGGCTGCTCCTCCCTTCTCAGATCTTGCGGACTTCTTTTGCCGCTTGCTCTTTCGGGGCTTGGACTCCTTCTTTTGAAGAAAAAGGGACAGAAACGATAAAAAAATCCATTTCAATCTTATTGAAAATCACTTGGTCCTGAAATTTCTATTGACAAACGCCACTTTTTGGTTTATAATGACAAAAAATGAATAGTTCGGCAAAACCGGAGCAATCCGGCGACGCAAAGCTATAGGGCCTCACACAGGCAGCCAGTTGCACTTTCCCTGTTAAATACAGAACAGGCGGTATACCTCGCTGCATGCCGCCTGTTCTTTCTTTTTCATTCGGTCCCGCCCTTGTCATGCCGCCATACTCATTCCGATCAAATCCCACAGGAGCCGAAACAGACCAATCGTATGAAATTAAACATTCGAGTCAAGACCATCTTAATGATTGTTGCCTTTTGCCTGACTCTGGCTACGGCTTCGGTGATTCTGAGCGGTCGAACCATTGTGAACATTGCCGTTGATTATTACAAGGACAAAGCAAGCACCACGGCAGCCACGGCAGCGAAAGTAATCGACAAAACCCAATATCTGCATCTCCGTCAGCTGACCGAAGAAATCTATCACAAGACCGAACCGAAAGTCAGCAGCGAAGAATGGCAAAGCGAAGCCTTTAAAGCCTATACAGATCATTTCACTCCCGTCACCGAAGAAAAAGAATACGATGAACTTCTCTCCTACTTAAGGGAGCTGACAGACAGTTTCAAGGTAGACTGCATCTATCTGGGATTCGTTGATACGTATGCCGAACAAATCGTATACGTCATCGATTCGGACACGAGCGAGGGACAGTGTCTCCCGGGTTGCATCGATCCATTCTATTCCGAGGATGGGCGCGTCCTGGAAGATCCGGCATACGGGTTCCCTCCCTTTCTGACCAACACGGATGCATTCGGCCATCTGATTACCGCGGGATCCCCGATTATTGACGATGAAAACAACGTCCTGGGATATGCTTTCGTAGACATATCCATGCTGAATATCAACCGGGAAAGTCAGATTTTTGTTCTTGAACTGACCGGTCTTCTCCTTGTGCTGATTGTCCTGATCTGCGTGATATCCATGTTCATCGTCAACCGGATTCTCATCCATCCCCTGCGGCAGCTCTCCGATACCGCATTGAACTTCTTCAACGGACAGACCTTGGCCGACGGATACCACCAGAGTTTCGCCAAACTCCACATCAAAAACAAGGATGAAATCGGAGCCCTGGCCACCTCCATGACCAAGATGGAAGAGGATATAAACAATCACATCCTCCGCCTGAACAAGGCCACCGACGACCTGTCGGAAAGCCAGACCATCGCGGCACAGATGACCAAACTTGCCAACATCGACCCCCTGACGGGCGTCAAGAGCAAAACGGCCTACGACAGTGCAATCAAACTACTGGATGAACTGGCCGCCTCGGGCAATCCCGCCTTCGGACTGGCCATGGTGGATCTGAACGATCTGAAGGGCACAAACGACACCTACGGACACGAACACGGAGACATCGCCATCAAGACGCTGTCCTCCCTGATCTGCAAAGTCTTCAAGCACTCCCCCGTTTACCGGATCGGCGGAGACGAATTCATGGTCATCCTTAAGAACGAAGATTATCAGAACATCGATGCGCTGGTCGCCGAATTCAACGAAAAACTTGAGGCAAAGCAAAAAGATCCCTCCCTGAAGCCCTGGGAAAAGAGCATGGCTGCCATCGGGTATGCGAAATTCGACCCACAGACCGATCGGACCTGCCAGGACGTCTTCCGTCGGGCAGACAGCAACATGTACGAGCGCAAGGTGCATATGAAGCACCGGGGCTCCTGACGGTGTCTTGTGAGCCGCCCGGACCGGCACATAACAGAACAGTATGGCCGGGGTTACGAACCGTAACCCCGGCCTTTTCTTGTTCCTTTCCGCTCTTTACCCGGGCTTCTCAGACGCCCCGGATTTTCTGCATCCGGATGTCCTTGCCGGAGAAAAGAAGGATTTGGCAATTGCCCAGCAGCCGGGAGTAGATCCGGTCGCTGTACCGCTCCTTCAGTTCCCTGTGATTCAGATTGGAATTGATGATCATGGACTGCTTGCGCATCATGCGCTCGTTGAGCAGATTGTACAGGACCGACAGCGTGAACTGGTTGACCACCTCGGTTCCGAGGTCGTCGATAATCAGAAGATCCGCCTCATAATACCGCGATGTGCTCTCGTTTTCGGCCGCGGAGACCGTTCCGCCGAATCGTTCCTTTTGGAAATCCGCAACCAGGCCTACGGCGCTTACGTACAGCACGTCGTACCCCTGATTCAGCACCTCGGCCGCAATCGCCGTGGAAAGGTGCGTCTTCCCAAGCCCGGTCGGTCCGAGCATGAGCAAATGCCCGCCGGCTTTCGAAAAGTTCTGAGCAAAAGCGCGGGCCGTTTCCAGATTGCTCCTCATCCGCGCCAGGTTTTCCTTATCCTCTTTGTAATAATCCAATGAGAAATTGGAGAAATTCTGCTCTTTGAGCAATTCCCCCATGCCGGAAGAAGCGTATCCCGCCGCAATCAGCGCACGCCGCATGCAGTCGCACATCTGATACCCGACATACCCTGTATCCTCGCATTTTTCACACTCGTAATGGACCGAATCGTAATCCGGGTCCAGCGACCGGGAAAGAAGAAAATTCCGCCTTTTCTCCATCAGTTCAAGATTGTCCCTGCGGATTTTCTCGAACCGGGCCTCTCTGTCGGGATATGCTGCGAGCAAAAACAGTTCGGAGGCCGTCTTTCTCAGTTTCTGATCGATTTCCCGGATTTCGGGAAAACGTTCGGCCAACTCCCGGGTCCTCTGTTCCGCCCGGGCCACCGCCAGCTCGTGCTTTTGCGCGAACTGCTGTTTTACGGAAATCACATTGTCACGGTTAAATGCCATCAGGACTCCTCACTTTCCTTCAGACTGCGTTTCAGGGCAGCATCCATAAATTCATCCGGATCGAAACTGGACTGCGAATCATCGCCGCTTCCCCCGGATGCGGTTTTTCTTACCCCGCTCTGGGCCGGGCGTTTGCGGCGGGCCTGTCTCTGCTCCGCTTCATGCTCGAGCAGGTCGTGAACCGAGCGTGCGTCCAGATAACCTTCTCCGTGCCATCGGCCCAGGATTCCGTTCATATAATTCAGCGAAGGTTTCCCGACCGTATCCACGTTCTGTTCGTACGCCATCCGGATGACCTCCATATCGTACCCGAACTCCTCGGTCCAGGTCTGGATAAAACCCGCCTCCTTAGCCGTCAGCGCGCGTTCGCCGAATCCCATCAGCTTTTTGATCTGCGCCTCCACTTCCCGGTTTTCCTCCCGGCGCCTGAGGTAAGCGTTCAGTCTTTCCGACGTGTCAATTCCGTCGTTGACCAAGGCGAACGTCATGGTCTGGAAGGCATGCATGGACTTTCTCCCGATGGAAATGCAATACGTCAGAAGATTGAGAATGTATTCTTCGTCCAGCCCCAGATAATCCGTCAGACCGATGATGATGTTGATTTCGTGAGCATTGAAAACCTTCCCGGCCGTTTTTTCGCATTCCCGGATCAGCAAAGAAAGATTCGGTCTCTTGGAGTACAGAACCTCAATCTCCGAGTTGGTATAGGTCGGAACCGTATTCCCGGGCATCAGGACCGCCGCGGGAGTCTGGACAGAGGGCCGGGCGTCCTCCTCTGAAACCGTCAGAATCCCGGCTCCGTTCCAGAAGGACAACGCGCTCTCAATGGAAGCCCTGGTCAGCCCGGCCTGACCCGCCCAGGCATACGGATCCTTTCCGGAATCGGATGCCAGGAGCAAAAGCAGCCGGACGGCCTTCAGATCCGCCCGTTCCAGCACGCTTGCCACATGCCCGGGCAGATTCAGGACCCTGTCCCCGTATTCAAAATGTACCTTTTTCCCTTTTGTTTCCATTACCAATCCCCATCCGATGCCGAGGCATTCAATTCCGTTCCGGCCGATTCTCCGGCCCGGAAAGCATAGTAACCGGCCGAGGCAACCATGGCTGCGTTGTCTCCGCACAGAGAGAGTGCCGGCATAAACAATTCCACTCCGAGTTTTTTGCACATTCCGCTCAGTGACGCCCGCAGGTGCGAATTGGCCGCAACGCCGCCCGCCACAACCAGTTGCCCGGCGCCGGTTTGTTTCAGCGCCTTCTCCGCCTTGGACCGGATGGCCTCAACCGCCGTATGCACATAGGAAGCGGCAAGATCCTCGTACCGGACGGCCTGCCCGGTCTGCCGGGCATGATGCAGCGCATTCAGGGCCGCCGTCTTGATTCCGCTGAAGGAAAAATCCAGCGTATCCCCTGCAAGAGCAGGAGACGGAAAAGCGAACGCATGCGGGTCGCCCTTCGTCGCGAGCAGGTCCAGTTTTGCCCCGCCCGGATAGGGCATTCCCATAACGCGCGCTACCTTGTCGAAGGATTCTCCGATGGCATCATCCCGGGTTGAACCGATCTGCTCAAACGAATAGTAATCCTCTGCCCGGAACAGAACCGTATGGCCTCCCGACACAATCAGTCCCAGAAAAGGCGGCTGAATCTCCGGCGCGCCGATATAAGCGGCCGCAATATGCGCTTTCAGATGGTCCACCCCCACCAGGGGAATCCGGTTGGCAAAGGCCAGCGATTTGGCAAAATTCACCCCGACCAGAAGCGCCCCGATAAGACCGGGGTACGCCGTAACGGCAACCAGCCCGATGTCCGATGGCTTCACACCCGCTTCCTCCAGCGCCCGGCGGGTAACCGACGAAATGGCCTCGACGTGGGCACGGGACGCTATTTCGGGCACGACTCCTCCGTAAAGGCTGTGTATGTCAATCTGTGACGCGATGACGTTGGAGCGTATGATCTGCTCCCGGCCGTCCCGGTTGATTTCCAGAACCGCCGCCGAAGTCTCGTCACAGGAACTCTCAAATCCCAATACAAACATAGTTCGGTCTTTCTTCTCTCAATCCAACAATGAACGAATCATGATCAGGGCGTTCTCCCTGGGCTTGACGTAATAGTTCGGGCGGACTCCCGCAAAGGAAAAGCCCAGCTTCCGATACAATTCCTGGGCCGGCAGATTGCCCTGACGGACTTCCAGCGACAAAAAAGTAATTCCCTGCTGCCTTGCCTGCTCGAGCAACCGCCGCAGCAACTGCTCGGCCAGTCCCCGGCGGCGCGCCTCTTTCGCGGTGGCCACGTTGACAATCTGCCCTTCGTCCAGGACGTACATCATCCCGGCGTATGCCTGCACCGTACCGTCGTCGTCCTCGGCGCAAAATGCGAGAAAATTGTCTTGCAGCAGCATCCGCAAAGACTCGGCACTCCACGGAACCGAGAAACACTCCCGTTCCAAGTCAGTCAGTCTTTCCAGATCCTTCTCACAAATCCGGCGTATGTTCATCCGTCTCATTCCCCGTAAAAAACAAAGTTTCCAGATTGTCCCGGATGCGCAAAAGGCACTCCCGGTAAACCTCTTCTCCCTGTCCGAACGGGTCCGGTACAGGGTCCGGCATGCAGATCATCCGGTCGGCAAAAGCCGGGAACCGGAGCATCATTTCAAACAGATGGCCGCTTGTCATGGCCACTACGACGTCCGATATATGGAACATCTCCTCCCGCAGCGGCTTGGCAACCCGTCCCAAAAACGTTTTTTCCTCGCCGTCCCGGATTCCGTACGCCAAAAGCGCCCTGCCTGCTTCCTCACTCAGCCGGCTGCCCGGCAGAACCGCAAGGCCGGCCGAATCCGTCAAAACCCCGGTATACCTTTTCAGTTTTCCGTCCGGGGTACGCAAGGTCACTTTCCGTTCTTTCGCCATATGGGACAGCAGGACTTCCGCCATAGGGGACCGGCACGTATTGCCCGAACAGACAAAACACACCCGGATGATCTGTTTCTTCTCGGACAGATCCAAAAGTTCTGCCACCGGCGAAACCGCATCCGCTCTGTTTCCCATCGCTCAGTACCCGAAAACACCCGTCAGGGAATCGTCATCCGCAATCCAGTCCTGCACACGGATTACACGGAACTCTTCGGGCGTATCCCGGACCACCACGGTCTCGATTCCCGCATTGATGATCATCCGCTTACACATCATGCAGCTGGAAGTCCCGGCATACAGGCTTCCGTCCTTCGGGTTGACGCAGGCCATATACAACGTGGAACCGAGCATCTGATCCCGGGGTGCCGCAATGATTGCGTTCGCCTCTGCGTGCACGGCGCGGCAAAGTTCATACCGCTCGCCGCGGGGAATCTTCAGTTCCTCCCGAATGCAGGAACCGCGGTCGATGCAGTTCACTCTTCCCCGAGGCGCCCCGTTGTATCCGGTCGCAATAATCGAATCGTCCTTGACGATAATGGCTCCGAACTTTCTTCTCAGGCAGGTGCAGCGTTCTGCCACCGTCTGCGCTATGTCCAGATAATAATTCTCTTTTGAAATTCTGTCCGCCATACTATAACCTCCGTGTGATTCTTTCGTTCCGAATCAGGATTCATCCGGCCAGTTTCCGTCCGTGCAAACCACCACAAACGAAGGCAAATCCTGTTCGCCCCACAATGAGGCAAAGGACGCAACCGTATCCGCATAGTGGACGTTTTGCAGTCCGGCGCAGCCGGCAAACGCATCGGGCGCCAGGTAGGAAATCCGCGCCGGAAGAGAGACTTCCGCAAGGGCTCGGCAGGCCTGGAAAGCGGAACGCTCCAGGCGAATTAACTCCGTACGCTCTTCAAATACAAGAGTATCGAGGTTCGCGCTCATGCAGAACATATAAGCCGGAATGGTCTTTACAGATGCCCCGATTCTCAGTTCGGCCATTTGCTCGACACTGCCGACGTTGTAAAAAGGCCAGTCCATCCAGTCACAGGCGGCTGCATTTTCCGCCTCGTAATACACCGTCCGGACCGAGGTGCATCCCGCAAACGCGTGCTTCCCGATGCGAGTGACCGTAGTGGGAACCCGGATGCTCTCAAGAGCGATGCAGTCTCCGAACGCATTCTCTCCGATTTCGCGGCAGACCGTTCCGTCGGCAAAGGTCATCTTCCTCAGCCCTCCCTGAACGCCCGCGAACAGGTTGGCAGGAATAACGGTCACCTTCGGCCCGAAGATGACTTCCATTCCGTTCCCCGCCTGGGCGAAAGGTTTCGCGCTCGGAAGCATATCCGAGCAAAGCACTGCATTGAAGTGCAACTTCGCAAGCTGCTCACAGCCGGCAAAGGCACTCGCGCCGATGGACTGCACATTCTGTCCGATGGTCAGTTCGCTCAGAACGGCGCAGCGTGCAAATGCCTCGTCCCCGATGGACTGCACCGCCGTACCCAGTTCGAGCGAAGCAAGAGCCGGACAATCCGCCAGGGCCCGCGTACCGATTCCGGTCGCTCCGCCGGACTTAAAGGACCGCAAGGCGCCGCACTCGGCAAAGGCATACGCTCCGAGGGTTTTAAAGGTTTCAGGAAGAGAGACAGACTGAAGCGCCTGACACTGATAGAACGCGCGGGCCGCTATCTCCTCCAGGGAAGAACCGAACTCTACGCTTTCAAGAGCCTGGCACTTATGAAAAGCAAATGCCCCGATTCTTGTCAGTTTGCCGTTGAGATTGACCGATTGAAGCGCATTCATGCCGGAAAAAGCGTAAGAACCGATGTAGGTCATCTCGGGATCCAGAACAATCCTTGTAATCTGCTCTGAATAGCGGGACCACGGCGCCGGATTCGTAGCCGAATAATCGTACATGGCTCCGCTTCCTGTCACGGTCAGGACAGTTGCGCTCTCATTCAGGGACCAGGTCAGTCCTTCGCCGCAGGCCTTGAGTTCAAACCAATGGGCACTCAGGACAACGTTTTCCGTCCGGTTGAACGTTCCTTCCATCTCCCATTTTTTGCTTCCCTCGTACCATCCGTCAAACACCTGTGAGCCGAAGGTCGGTTTTGGAAGGGTGAACGGATCTCCCAGTTTTACGGTTATGGAACCGACGTCTGTCGTTCCTCCATCGGGATTGAGGGTGATGGTATATTCATACGGGCGGTAGACCGCCTCAAATACGGTATTCTCACTGATTTTTCTGGGAAAAGAAACTTCCTCCCCGTTGCATGCCCAGCAGACAAAATATTTACCCGGAATCAGGTCTGCCTGTACTTTTCCATCCAGCGGAACGGACGAGCTGACCTTGCCTTTGGAAACGACTCTTCCCTCGCAAACAAACGAATACTCCACGGTTTTCGGACGGAGAATTGTCGCTTTGTACCGAGTGTAATTCTCGTGTTTGGCATCCCAGACAATCAGATACGCGACATTCTCGCCGTAATTCAGACTGATGGCTTTCAGCGGATACGGCCTCATGCCGGTGAAGTCCGCATACAATTCCCAGGTGCACCCCTCGGCTGCGACGCAGTGCAGTGTAAAATCAAAATAGTCCGTCTCGGAGTCCACCGTACAGCTCAGGGTCGGATAGGTCCCGGAGAAATCAGGCGTCATCCCTTCCGCCCGCACAAGCGCGGGGGGGCCGGAAGCGGGTTCGTCCGTTTCGGTCTCTGTTTCTTTCTCTGTTTCTTTCTCCGACTCTTTGTCCGACTCCTTGTCCGTTTCCGTGTCGGTTTCGGGACCGGGGATTTCGACTGTTTCCGATTCGGTTTCCGAATCCGTTTCAACGGACACATCACCCGTCTGACTCTCCGCACCGGAATGCTGCGTTTCCGTATTGGATTCCATGGTCCCTGTTTCCTTCTCCGAAGGGAACAAAGCACAACTGCTCAAACACACTGTCACGCTCAGAAGCAGCCCCGCCAGCAAGACCAGACAGATGGTTAATCGACGCATAACAATCTCCCTTTTCAATTCAGCCTGTGCAAAGAATTGCGTACAAAAACGCATTATAAATTATAGCAAACCCTTTTGAAAAAAGCAATATAAAAAATAAACCGGCCGCCCTTTGAAACTGAAGTTTCCGGGGCGCCCCATACGTGCCGAAGGCAGATCACAGACAGACCACAGGCAAGCCAAAGGCGGTTCGGAGACAGGGGTCGGCAGGGCAAACATTTTCCCAAAACTCCTTGTATTTCATCCTGTTTTTTGTATAATGAAAGCAGGATACGACCCCGTTGTATTTGTGCATATTTCTCTTATTTACCCTTTTTACCCTTATGGAAAGGAGAATCGCGCGGCTTGTTCCCTTGGAAGAAACAGCAAACCGTGTCAATTTACAACCCGATGAAAATCAGAATCAGAAACCTCCCTCTCTTTTTCGTTTGCATCCTTTTGGCCGTCTGTCTTCTCGCTTCCTCCTGCGGCAGTCCGGAACAACCGCAGGAAACCGAAACGCAGGACACAGCGGAAACACAACCGCAAGGCCCCTCCGTCTTTGAGGAGCCGGGCTCCCTGAACAGCGAAGCGGTCACCCCCACCGGGCGCGCCTATTTTGACAACCAAGTTCTCATTCTGTTCTGGACAGGCTCCGGATTCCGAATCTCTTTTTCCGGCACTTCGGTTTCGGCCAAAATTCTGACCACCTCAACGAATGCCTCCTTCCTGGGTTATCTGGACATCTTTGTCGACGGGGAAGCACAGCCTTCCAACACCGTCCGAATCACGGAAAGCGCGGAATATACACTGGCAGACCGTCTCTCCTCCGGCTCGCATACACTTGAAGCCGTCAAGCGAAACGAAGCGGCATACGGTTCGTCCGCGACGCTTGGCATCGCCTCACTCACCGTATCAGGCGGAGAATTGACGGCCGCCCCCGAAAAAGCCGGGCTTCTTGTTGAATGCATCGGCGACTCTCTGGTAACCGGAAACGGAATCGAATCCGTTACGGGAGCCGGGCTCTTCACCACGTCTCTGGAAAACGGAAACGCGGCTTTTCCTTTCCTGCTTTCAAGGACACTCGGAGCGGATCTTTCGGTTATCGGGTATTCCAACCTCGGATTTGTCAAGAATTCCTCCACGGTAAACGCGCAAAGTCTATATGAAAAAACCGCTTCCCTCCCCGATGCTCAAATCAATCAGAACCCCTGGAATTTTGAAGCAAGACCGGCCGACATTGTCGTGCTGGCATTCGGGCCGGCGGAAAGCAATGCCGCCCATCCTTCAGCCGAAGGCAAGACCTTCAATGAGCAGGCACAGGCAGACGCCTCGGAACTGCTTACCCTGATACGCGCCAAAAATCCCGGCGCCGTAATCGTATGGGCCGGCGGAATGAACGATTTGTCGCTGGTCAATCCGGTCAAGGCCGCCATTGATAGTTTGAAAGACTCCAAAATCGCCTTTTGCGACTTAAGTGGAATCAAGCAGTTTGCAAGCGGAGCCGAAAAGAATCCCAGCAAGACCACACAGCTCTTCATGGCAAGCGAAATACTGGAAACACTGAACAGCCTGAATGTCAAAGCAGCTGATTTTTCAGCTATAAAATCCTCGGTTGAACAGCTTTTTGCCTCCCGAGCCCTTTCTTCGGATTATCTGAAAGTCTACACCCCCGCATCCGGCTCGGCTCTCACACAATCCTACCGGGCGGTTGCAAACTATGCCGGGACGGATGCCGGCCAGTTCAAAGAACTTCTTGCTCAGCTGACCTATGATTTCGAACAGCTTCGCACCATTGCCGAATCCAGTTCCGAATACCTTGTCCTCGACGCCTGCGACGCCACCTCCGGCTGGAACTGTCAGCTGGATCGGGAAGAATTTAAGGAAGGAACCGGGGCCCTGACCGCAACCGGGGCCAGCGGAACCGTTGCCCTGTTCAAAACCTCCGGCCTGAACATCCCGATCCCGGACAATTTCGAAGAATGCTATTTTGAATTTTGGATGTATATTTCCGATCCATCCGCAATCACATCCGGCAGCTGCATAGAAATATCCAAATCAATTGACTCCATTGAGGTTGCCTACGGTTTGCAGAGCCTGGATCTTCAGGCCGGATGGAACCATCGGGTTCTGAAGGTAACCAAGGGAAGTTCCGCCAATCTCGACCAGTTTGATACCATCAAAAACATCCGCATTTTCAATGTGGATACAACAAAAGAACTGACTATCAAACTGGATTATCTGACGCTGAACTGCGGACTGTATGCCGGTGACCTGACCGAGTGGCAGGCAACGCTCGCAAAAGCAAAAGAGGCGCTGAAATCTTCGTCATCCGAAGAGTTGCGCCTCGCATATGAAGAAGCATCCTCCGCTCAAACGCAGGCTGAAGTGGACCGCACCACTGCCCTGCTCAATCTTTTGCTCGGTTAATCCGTCTGTCAATTCAACTTCAATCCGCATTTTGGTCTGCTGCCGCGTTCAGTGCCGCCATGTCCCGTTTGGAAAAGACGTATGTCTTTCTTTCGGACTCGTCGTCATAGATGCACAGCGTGCCATATGCGGATTCTTCATATCGGATATCCCGGTTGTAATAAACGTCAACAAATGCTCCGATTGTATCCTCTGTAATATCCACCTGATCGAATACCAGCCTGCGGTATTGATAGACCGACTTCTGCTCTTTTTTGACTTCGGAAGGATAGTATCTCATCAGCTTTATGGTTTGCGGATCCTGATTGTCACCCCGGTCTTCCGGCGTTAAATCTTCGGTCAGCACCAGCGTCACATCGTATAAATCCTCGTCAAAAGAGGGCATCTCTTCCAACCCATAATCCTGCTGAAGATGTTTGACCGTGCTTCTGTTGTACCGGAAAACGATCTGCACCTGATGGGCGGATGGCAAAATGACGACCTGCGTAACGGAAAAATAACCATAAGCTTCTTTAGTACGTGTAATGGTATTCTGTTCCTGATAGTACCCTTCAAACGGCACTTCAGGGTCCAGATAAGCCTTCAAAGTGGCATCATTCACCATCAAAGTCCGGATTTCCTTCGGATCCCCGGATGAAGCCATACGCCATATAATCAGAATGTTGACCCCAATAACAAAGGCAACAATCATAATCTTAAGGATTGTGGATAATCGCCTGAATGCCAAGCTTTTCCTAACTGTCGCCATCTTATCCTCCTGCGTTTCTGCTATGCATTAGTATGACACACAAAAAACGATTTTTCAATCCCGTTTCAAAATCTTCCGCCCTTTTTAAGACAAAAATCTTCTTTTCCTATTCCCTTTTGCGTCAAAAAAGAATATAATAGTGCCTGTTCAAATTCCATTTATGAAACACGTAGAACGGTGAGTGTGTAATACAATTCATTATGTCTCCGTAGCTCAGTAGGATAGAGCGGTCGCCTCCTAAGCGACAGGCCGTTGGTTCGAATCCAATCGGGGACGCCAAACAGCCAGATCTTTGATGATCTGGCTGTCGTTTTTTTATGATCCAATCGGCTGCCGCCAGCTGATTTTTTCTTTTTCAGGAGGCACAACGCGTCCTACTCTTTGCTGACCTCCTTATCTAAATTATCGGATATATTTGTGAAAATGAAATTGGAAAACGGATTTGATAAGTTTATCCAACTCACCAACACGCTTTTTCGCCTGTTCCAATCTCAATTTTGCGTTCCGCATTTCCTTCGCGGCGGCGAGCTTGTGGTTTTTAGTATAAAAATATAGAAAACCGACTAGCACTCCGAAATATACTTTGCCACGTTTTTGGCCGTTTCAAGCACTAAATCCTCCAAGCACCTCGTTGAAAATACACATCAGAATCACGGTTAAAAGAATTTATAAATTTTTTTCAAAAAAAATTAGCACTCTCTATTGACAAGTGCCAAAAGCCGTGGTATACTATACTTGCAATAGGGAAAGAAAGAAATCAGGAATCAAGGTTCCGGGTTTCTCCATCTCCCCTTGCGACATATACCATAACAACAGCCCTGAACAGCATCCAGGACCGAAAATAAAAGGAGGTTTGACTTATGTTGTACATGCCTAGTATTTTTGGTGAGGATTTGATGGATCGTTGGTTAAACGACGTGGATCGTGAGTTTTCTCGGATGGAGAAACCGCTTTACGGTCACAATGCCAAGAACCTGATGAAAACGGACGTGAGGGAGCACGATGACGGTTATGAAGTCGATATTGAGCTTCCCGGCTTCCACAAAGATGAGGTTCAGCTCAGCTTGGAGAACGGATACCTGAACATCACGGCGGCAAAAGGTCTTGACAAGGATGAAAAGGATAAGAAAACCGGGAAAATCATCCGTCAGGAACGGTACACCGGCACTTTGAGCCGCAGCTTTTACGTTGGCGAGGATATCACGGAAGAGGATATCAAAGCCAAACTGGAGCACGGTATCCTGTCGCTGCAGATCCCGAAAAAGGACTCAAAGCCGCAGTTGCCTGAGAAAAAGTATATCTCCATCGAAGGGTAATTTCCCACAGACTCCCCGCCGGAATCGGCGGGGAGTCTGCTTTCCTCATGGGAAGATAAGCCGTATTGAGCGACGAAAGCCCACCTCGCACGTTGATCGAGGCGGGCTTTTTGTGTTGGATTTGTATTCTCCCGCGTATGTATGCTCTCCTGCCTTCGAGGACCCTTATACCTGGATCGCGTAGTTCGGTTTTTCAGGCAAAAACTTCGGCAGATTTTGAGCAAGAATAAAAATCTGCCGAAAAAGTGTTGACAAGGAATATGAAATAAAGATATAACCGATGAAAAAACATATCAACAATCAGGGCGGCGCAATCATACGCCGCCCTGATTGTTTTATTTTTGGCAAATGAACCGCCCAAACCGACTACTCATCGGACTTGTTTTCCGTCTCGTCATCCCGCTTTTGTTCATCGGCTTTTCTGCCGCCTATTACTCCCTTCTTTTTGAGAAGGAAGAAGACGCCTGTGCCTGCTCCGGCAAGGACAGCCACGATTGCAATAACAATACCCGCAACAGCGCCGCCGGACAACCCTTTCTTTGAAGGTTTGGGCTCTGCATCAGAACCGCCGGGTTGGAAAGTACCAGTTTCGGGTTCAACCGGTTCTGCTGTGAATTCATACGCCACCACATAAGTGGAAAAATGATTCGTTTCAAACGCTATCATTTCCTCCTCATAAACTGCGCCCATATCCGTCTTTTCACTGCCATTTACATAATAAACCTTCACCCCGGGAATCTCCTCATCGGACAGAGCAGCGTCAATCCTTACCGTCGCTTTCCCTTCTGAAAACGTTACACCACCAAGCGAAAGCATCAGAGCCATTTGGGCGTTGGAAATATTGTATACAGCAAGATTGTCGGTTACAATCTGAACCTTAAGCCGGACATCCTGTCCCGCAATTTCCTTAACGGCGGCTTTGTCGAATGTAATAACCACTTTGCCGGTATCAAAAGTAATAGCAGCATCATTTTCAGCGGCAAGATCAAAAATGTATCTCACGTCTTTGCCGTCTTCTGTGGCAAGGTCCGCCAATCCTTCACTGACAAAGTATTCCTTTTCTCCGTCCTTGACCTCGGGCTGCGCAACTGAGTCTTCCACATAAACATACCCGCAAACCGTACACTCTCTCCACTTTTGACCGACTTTATCGGCAAGCGTGACATAATGCCAGTCGCCATACGTATGTTCTGCCTTGTTCAGCTGCTCGGTGCACCCATCGTAGACGTTGCAGGTCTGGTAATGATACATTTCATCCTGACTCCATTCACTTCCGACATATGCATGCGTATGTTTCGCAATCACATGCCCTTTTTCAATGAGAGTTGCGCAATCCGTACAATACAGATCGCCGCTGTAACCATCGGTATTCACCGTGACCGGAGTTTCTTTACGCAATTCGGTATGCATGTGTTTGGTGTTGTCGTAAGGCAAAAAACCGGGCTGTGAAATCTGATGCTCAATCTTATACGCATCTGCCGCATCGTAAATAAAATGTGCATCAACGACCTTTTTCAATTTCTCGTTTGTCGTATAACTCGAACACTTCTCTTTAATGATAGCCCAACTCCAGGAATAGGTTCCGTTCAGAGAATCGTATTCCATTAATTGGTTGTTCTCGTTTTCCGCCTCAAGCAAAGCCTCCAATTCGTCAGTCAGACGATATTCGCAATCTTCTGCGGTCAAATCCAGGAACCGCAACCCATCCCGATCAAGCTCACGGATGTAATCGGTAACATCCACATCAAACAACGTCCCGCAGTCCACGCACTTATAGTGTGCGGCTCTGCCGTGAGTGGAACAGGTTGACTCGGTTGCTTCCACATAAACGAGCGTATGATCTGCGAAGTTGTAGATGATTACGTCTTCATAATCGCACTTCTTGCATTTGATTATCATGCTGCCCTGGTTATGACAGGTTGACACAACTTCGGTATAAACAAACTCGTGCTCACAAGGAATCAAATACCCGCACATGTCGCACATGCAATCCCCATCCATATCTCTGTGGGCACCGACAGAGGATTCGTCGACTTCTCCGCATTGTATGCAATAGCTGTAATGCACGTGAATTTCGACGCCGAACACTTCTGTGGTTCCGGGCACTAAATCCGTCCATTTGTGCAAATAGATGAAATCGTCCGCTTCCTTTTCTACGTATCCGCCTCCGTAAGGTTTACTGAAACACTGCCCACAGTCAGAACACACATAATGCGCATTCTGGGAGTATTCCCCTTCCTTGCAGTTCCCCTCATGTTCACTGACGTATTCTATGCGATGCAGTTCCTCCAAACCGATGTCTTCCGGCATTTCCTGCTGTACATATTTTTCTTTGCCGCAATCGGCGCAGGTATAGAGCGCTTTATTGTCCTTGCACCAATGCGGAGTGTCCGTCAGGCGCCAATCGTGGTCACTGTCCTCGTGGCCGCAGCTTGGATAAAACGTAAGATCGACTTTAATGCTCTTATAATCCAAAGCGGTCATACGCTTGTCAATCTGCGTCGCGTCGGCAAACAGCGTGTACGGAACATTACTGACTATATAAACAAACCGAACATCCAAGTCATCGGCAAACAGATACCCGTCTTCCGCATAGATATACAATTCATATGTGACAGGTTTCTGAGGATTGAGCACCAGTTCGGTAAACCGTTGCGTCTTTTCCGGGTTACTGTATATTTGTGTATTCGATGCGAGGAACCCGCAGTTGTTGGTCCCGAAATCAAGGTTGTTTGTGCCAAAATCAAGCGTTGCTTTATTGGGTATGGTGATATAGACCGACCTGATTTGCGACACTGCTTCCACGACAACCTCAAAATCGATTTCTCCTGCCATGGGATAGATTTCCTGCCCCGGATAGAACGTTCTGCCGGCTTCGTACGTATAAGACTCAATCTCGCTGTTGTAGACTTGGGTCGTTCTGTAAGAAGAAACGACTTGCGTTCCCCCGAGGCCGAAATAATTCCTCAACACATCCAGATTGTTGAAAAGCCTGTACCTGGGATTCTCTTCGAAGTTGTACTCCGTGGATTCAGTATAGATTTTTCCTTGGTAGTGATAGTTTACCTTCAATTGCGGATACGAAACGGGTTCAAAGACAGGGAATGCCGTCATATTGGCATTCTCGTTGAAAGAAGCCTCCAGGGCATAGGTCTTATTCCCGATTTTCCAGCCCGTCTGCACATATCCCAATTTTGTAAACAGGGCCTCCTGCAGCTTCGTGCCATCCTCAAAGTACACATCGGTCAGATACGTCGCGCCGCCTGTGGACTCCTTGTAAATCAGTTTGTGTGCCCGGCCGTATGTAACCGCGACGGTCACGTCGTCGTTGGGCATTTCAAAGGCGTTGCCGACAACCTGAACCGGGACACCGCCTTTTGTTCTGACGACGATGTCTTTGACGGCAAAACCGCTTTCGCTGGGCGTGACGCCGATCAGCACCTTTTCGCCTGGTTTGAATGACGTTTTAGTTTGTCCGCTTTGGGCAGACAGGTGCACCGTGCCGTAGTTGCTCATCACAACGGTCACGGTTTTGGTCAGGTCAACGCCGCTGAAATGGCACTCACGCGATTTTTGTGCCAGCACATTGTTTCCTTTTTTGAGTTGGATGAACTCAACAACCGAATAATATCCGATTTCGTTCACCGGAATGCTGTATATGCCGGTTACACTGTCATAATCGGCATTCTCGTATTGGGTCGAACCGGGTCTTTTGACCATTACGTTCTTGGCAAGAGTCAGGCCGCTGTCCAGTTCGATTTTCGAACTGACATTGAATTGCAGTTTGACCTTGGCATTCTCCACCGCGTTCATGTTACCCAGGTTCTCGGCAAACGTTTGAGGCTGAACATCCACGAACTGCAGCATCGAGGCAGACTCCACCACCGTAACCGTCAGGGTGTTGCACTTGTTCGTGATCGATTTTCCTTCTGACCTTTCGGTCAATCTGCATTGAACCTGGTATTCACCTACGTCCCATTTTTCGGTTCCCGCCTTTAGAGTAAACTCCAGGGGGAACGGTTCGTTCATGCCTGCCTGCCTGACAATTGTCTTGAAATAGGCATAATCATCCCCACCGACCTTTTTGGAAACGATGAATGTAGCGGTTATGCCGTTGTCCTTGATGTATTCTGCGTTTTTATTGCCGTCGGCAACCACTCCGTTATAGGTTTGCATCAAATCGGTGCAATTGAATTGGCTGTGATAAGGCCAATAAGCCTGATCCCAATAATCCAGCTGCACTTTGAGAGCCTGATGCTGGTAGATATCGGCAACGGTCCCGGTTCCTTTTTCATTCAGCAATGTTTTGTTGAGCTTTTTGTCTTTTTGGCTGATTGTATAACATTCCTTGCCCCAATCGCCTGCGTCGGAGCCATCACCCGAGTGGTCAGTCGTACGCTTGACGACGGCGCTATCCTGATTCTCCAGCAGATTGGCATACGCGTCCCCCATGTTCTGCACGGTGTCCTTTCCGGAATGACAGACAAAAGCGCCATATTCCGGCTCACCCATTCTAAAATTGGAAGAGAAATAGTACGACGCATACGTTTCGCAATAAGATTCGAAATAACCGGTTTTGATGACGATATCCGCAAGGCTCAGATTCTCTTCCACAGGAACTTTTGCATCGCTGACTTTCACACACAGCGCCGGGGCACTTCCATATCCGAAGAATTTACCGTTCTCAATTCTCAATTTGCCTTTTTTATAAAAAATCGCCGCAACTTCCGTGTCGCTGTCGTTATGACCGCGGCCTTTCAACGTACCACCGGTGACCAGAACTTCTCCGCCGTCCACAATCACAGCAGACCCCATGGTATACGCTGTCACGGTTCTTGTCCGGCTGATGGATTTCGATCTGTCAAAAACATAGGAATAGACCTGCTTGTTTCTGCCTGCGACAATGTTGCCGCCGTGAACAACAAGTTTGCCTCCCTGTGCAACCCGGATGACATTGCGAAGAATATTGCCCGGCGCACCGTCAATGTCGCTAAACATGGTATCAAACTGTAAAACGCCTTTGTTGTCGCTGTTGTCCGTTATGGTGAGCGTAGCGTCATACCCGACTTTGATCAAGGTTTTGTTGTATGCGCTCTCATTATCTGAGTACCACTTATAATCCAACTCAACCCTTTTGTTTCCGAATCCGCCGATTGTTCCAAAATAGCAAAGTTGGGACTTGTCGCTATAATACACCTGATGTCCGTTCAGATGCAGGATTTTATTTCCCCTTACGTCAATCTCCGGGATTTCGGCATGTTTATCCTCCCAACTCTCGTCAATGGGAGACTCAACTTCGATATCGTTTTGTATCACAACCAGTTTGTTTCCCTCATCGGTGAGCGCCGCCCGCAATTCCTCGTCATTGGTTACTTTAACGACCGGATAAGTGGAATTGGTATAATCCAATGTCTCGCTCACTGCGGCATGAGCCGTAAGTGTGGCGGGTACCATGATTGTTATGGCAATCGCAAGCACGATCAACCCTGCCAACACCACGCTTAAAACCGTTTTCTTCGCAGTATTCATTGATCCATCTCCTTTTTGATTTCTCAATCGTTTTTTCATTACAAACTGTCAACGACAGCCACAAGATAGCTCTCGGGAACGGACGTAAACAGAAACGCGTCAATAGCGCCTTCTCTGCTGCATCTTTTGACCTCTTGCAGCAGTTCCCGGTCCGCTTTTTCATCCACCAGCAGGACAATCTTACATTGCGGGAGTCCCTCTCGGACCTGCTCCCGGATGCGGATCCGTTCAGACAAACACCAGGGAATAAACGGAGTCACTTCCATGATCAGCACGTCCGCGTGCAGCAGCATGCATCGCCCGACGGTCTGCTTCGGGCTTGTGGCTATGTCCACCTGCAACTCATCCAGATCCTGAGCCAATATCCGCCTAACCGCCTTTGCATACAGCACACTTTGCATATCCAGCACAATCGTTTTCAATCAACACCACCTGCCTTTCCGAATTCATTCTTTCGATGCGGAAGACTTCTTATCTTTATCTATTTATCCATTCTCATTTTAGAAAAAACAGAAAAGACTGTCACTGCTATTTTGACAGTTCTGAAAAAATTTCCGAACCGGTTCTTCCGTCCCTTCAAATGAAAAAGCCCGGCCGAAGCCGGGCTGGGTTGTACCGTTTCAAACGATGCCGTTCTGAACAAGACAGAATGCCGTCCTGTGTACATATGCCTTCATATATCTTCGTCCAGAAGACTGGTAACGATGAGTTTGCTGTCGAGTATGGCAATGAGAAGTTCGTGCTTGTTTGCAAAATTTCCTTTCTCAACCATGTTGTCAAGATGCCATCGGACGTTTCTTTCGGTCATGCCGAGTTCTTCCGCCATCTCCTTGTGGGTATATCCCATGACATAACACCGGAGGATCTTCTTCTGCTTATCGGTCAATTCTTCGGA
Source organism: Clostridia bacterium (assembly GCA_017455185.1). GTDB lineage: Bacteria > Bacillota > Clostridia > Oscillospirales > CAG-272 > RUG14240. The sequence continues at coordinate 12,157 of JAFTBN010000046.1, read as the reverse complement.
AAACAGATCCTTCAGCGTAACGTTTGGCGAACGGTCGGGAAAGACATTTTCGCCGTTCAGCGTCCGGTTGATGACGTCCATTATATCCTTCGTTCCGTAATCCTTATACCAAAGACTGTCTGCGGCGCCGTTTTTCGCCGCTTTCAACACTTCCGGGTCGACCAAGGATGTCACTACGATGATTTTTGTCCTGGGCTGGACCTCTTTTATGCGTTTGCCTGCGGCAAGCCCCGAATGATTGTTCCTGGTCTGCACGTCCATAAGGACAAGGCCTACGCCCCCTTTTACACAGAGTTTTTCCGCTTCAAAGGCGTCTTCAAACGTGGCGACCAGCCGAAACCGCCCGTCGTCTTCGATCATTTTCTTCAAAACCTGCTGTACATAATAGTTGTCTTCCACAAGAACGGTGTTGATCATTTCGTTTTATCCTCTTTCGGCAGATTCAATATGAGCGAAAAAGTCGGTGCGGCAGAAACAAACATTTCCCCTCCCGCTTTCTCGACGGTCTGACGCAAAGACGTCAGACCTCCTCCTTCCGTGATTTCTTCCTTGGGCGGCTCGCCATTGTTCGTGACGGTTACCATAAACTGATCGTTTCGCTCGGCAATCCGAAGAATAACGGTATCTCCTCCCGCATGTTTGTAACAATTCGTCACACTCTCCTTGGCGGCAAGAACGATGATTCTTTCGACGGTGGTTCCGGTGGGAATAACGCCCAGAACAGTGAGCGTGATACCCATTGTCCCGGCTTTTCGTCTTACGTCATCAAGGGTGTCCTTTCTCGGTTCATCCGGTGTATTGAAATGCCATACGGCGTGCTGCAGATCAAACAGCAGCCGTTCCGCGTTTTCCCCTTCCCCGGCTGTCAGCAACTGGGACAGGGCAATCAGGCTGGAACCGATGTCGTTGTGCACCTTGATTTTCAGGGCCAGGGTTTCCTGCTCGCGTATGCGGTCTGCCAGGCGCACCATCAACGCCTTCGTTTCCGCTATGGCTTCTTTGAGTTTTTCGTTTTCTGCGAGGATTTTCTCGTTGACGTTATACACTTCCGTCACGTCCTGCGCCGTCGTCTGAACGAATCCCTTCAGGGACCCTTCTTCAAAAGTGACTGAAACAAAGCGCCAGACCTTACCGTCGGAAAACCGGTAAAGATCGCCGAGTTTTTCCGCTTTCCCGTCCGGACGGGCCAGAGCGGCAGTTAGTTCACCCTGTGTCTGGGGATAACTACCGAGAAGAATCGATGCAAGTTTTGCCATCGTTTTGTTGACGAGAATGATTCTGCCGTTTCCATCCGAAAAGCAGATGCCGGAATCCAGATTGTCGAGCGTTTCCTTCACCGAAGAGGGCGACAGCGTGTCCCTGCGGCGGTCATGTATCAGGGCAATGGAAACGATGCCGTACAGAACCATCGGAACTGCAATTCCGGGCATCCACAGCCAGGGCATGGAAAGCAAATAGCGCTCCGATTCCGCAGCGGCGCACATTGCATAGACGGTGAACCCCGTCAGGGCAAGGAAAAGGGCGGTGTTTGCGGCATTCAGCCACGCCCGGGCGCGGGATAACAACCCATACAGGACGAGCGCCAGCAACGATACCGAAGACAGAAAGACCACGCCTGCCAATATACCGCGCTGCGCCATCGGAAGAAGTGTGAAAACCGTCATCTCGCACCTCCCGCCAGCGGAAGATACAATTCCGTCTCTTCTTCGCTTTCATCCCCCTGTATTCCCGGATACGTCTTGGAAAGATTCTTCATTTCCAGTCTGCAATCCACCGCTATGCTGATGCGGAGCGTTCCCCGGACTTCGTATACCCGTACGGCAATAGACCCGGCCCTGTCCAGCGCGGTTTCCATGACGTCTTCAAAAAAGTCATACGCCTTGGTCAGCACTTCGCCGGGAACATACTCCTTGTTCGTCCTGACCGAAAACGTTCCCTTCATGCCGTACAGTCCGAGCGCACGGAAAGACTCGGCAAATGCATTCGTCAGTTTTGCATCCGGAAGCATGGGCGTATAATCCGTAAGAAGGACGAAATCTTTTCTGCGCTTTATAAAGCTGCCGAGGACGACGATCTTTGAAAGAATCCTGCGCTTTTCCCCGTCTGACTCCGCGCACTTATACGCATTGACAAGACGGTTTATGCTGTCGATCTGTTTTTGCGTTTTGCTCTGCAACAGGTCGTACAGCCGGTTCTGCTCTTCCACAATCTTGTTCTCTTCTTCCCTTTTATATGAATATTGCAGAAAAGCATTGCGGTCCTTGAGTTCCTCCTGGGTGGACGCAAGGTTCTCCCGGACCTTCAGCAGTTCGGTGATGTCATCCGTCCATATTGCGCGGCCTCCGCGAATCGGATTGTTGTGCAAAAGTTTGTTGCCGATGATGATGGGAGCGGCTTCCGCCTTTTCAAGCGTCTCCTTGTCGATCGGCTCGGCGTTTTCTGCGGCATATCGGATATGATACGCCTTGTCCGTGATTTGCACCGATAAGCCCTGGGAAGCACGAAACAATTCTTCGTAACGGACGTTGGACTGAATGAGTCCGCTTAAAATGCAGCTTTCCAGGAAAATCGTAAAAGACAGACATTCAAATACAGCCAGGTCCCAGCCGACGGCAAACGCAAACGGCACTCTGAGCGCATAGAGAATCACATACAGGATCACAACCGCAAAAGGAACAATCGGAATCCAAAGCGAAAACCGTTTTTTGGGCAGCCTGCTCTTTACGAACAGGAGCGCCAGGGAAGCAATCCCGCAAAAAACGCCCCAGATGACCGCGAGAAAATAGCCCCAGGAATAGGAATAATCCGCCTCGGAGAAGACCTCTGCGGTTTCGGGAAAACGGAATACGCCTTGATGGATGTCATTGGTCAGGACCAGAATGGTCAGGATGGTGGCAGGAAGCAGAAGCAAAAATGCGTAATTCGGCAAACGGTATCCTTCGCTCTTTCCGATGGAAAGCACCACAAACAAAGTCAGAGTCGGAATCAAAAGCATCGGGATATAATAGGAATACCACAGATATCTTTGAGCGGTCTGATCCAGGATGAAATAGAACTTGAACGCGCGCAAAAGCACCCAGACCACCATCAGCAAGGAAAGAAGGACAAAGATTTTTCTCGCCTGCACCTGCACCACTCTGCGGTAAACGTATACGCCCCAGGTGGCAAAGATTCCTTCGTATATCAGTGTTCTGACGATATTGCACAGTTTATTGAGAAACAGCGGCGTTTCCGGATTGCGGGAAACGAAACGGCAAACAACGGCAATGGCAATCAAAGCCACTACCGCGCAAATAGAATATACCCTCTGCTTCATTTGCCTTGTCATGGTAAACCTCTGTCTGTCATCATCCCAAAACAACAAAAACGGCCGAATTCCGCTCTGGTTTCCGGCCGTTTTCCGTGTTCGGTAATGGTGCAATACGATTGTCCGGATCCCGAATCCATTTCCTTTGTTTTTCTTTTCTGCCAACCCTACCGCCTTAAAAGCACCTTTGCCTTCTTTTTTTCTCGCAGCTTTCAATGCGCCCGCAGCGATAGCACAACTCATTGTCGCACAGTCCGTCCTTCTCGAAATAGGACTGGATATTGCGGATCGTGGTTTCGGCAATATTATTCAGCGCCTCTTCGGTCAGAAAAGCCTGGTGAGAAGTCACAATGACGTTCGGCATAGAAATCAACCTTGCCAGAAGATCGTCGTCTATAATGTCCGCGGAAAAATCGTTGAAAAAAATATTGGCCTCTTCTTCATAGACATCCAGACAAGCACCGCCGATTCTTCTTGCTTTTATGCCTTCGAGCAAAGCTTCCGCATCGACCAGCGCTCCCCGGGAAGTATTCACGAGAATGACCCCTTTTTTCATCTTTTCAATGGCCTGCCTGCCGATTATGTGCTTAGTTTCTTCGGTCAGCGGGCAATGCAGAGATACAATGTCGCTCTTTTCCAGCAACTCATCCAGTTCAACGTATCTGCATCCGACGTTCTCGGCCGGATATTTATCATAAGCCAGAACGTTCATGCCAAATCCGTGGCAAATGTCCATAAAGATCCGCCCGATTTTTCCTGTCCCAATGACGCCTACGGTCTTGCCGTGCAAGTCAAAGCCGGTCAGCCCTTGCAAAGAAAAATTGAAATCCCGAGTCCTGACATACGCCTTGTGAAGATGTCGAACCAGTTCCAGCAACAGTGCCATGGCATGCTCCGCCACCGCATAGGGCGAGTAAGCCGGAACATGCACAACGTGGATCTTGCCAAACGCATGCTTTATATCAACGTTGTTGTATCCGGCGGACCGGAGTGCAATCAGCCGGATTCCGTACGCATAGAGTTTGTCAATCACGGCCGCATTGGCCGTATCGTTCACAAAGATGCAGACCGCATCCGAACCCCTTGCCAGTTCGGCGGTATCCTGATCCAGTTTCGTTTCAAAAAACTTCAGTTCAGCCCCGACATCGCGGGCATACTTTTCAAAAGGGGGGATGTCATAAGGCTTGGCGTCAAAAAAAGCAATTTTCATTTTTTATGATTCCGTTCCTTTACCGTTCAATCTGATTTCCGGTCATAGAAGGCGATTCCTTTCCTTCCGTGCCGCTTGACCTCGTACAGAGCTTCATCCGCCCGGTTGAACAATTCCTGAGCGGATTGGATGCCCTCGCTGAAAGCCGCACCCGCGCTGACGGAAATCGGTGGAAGCCCCCTTTCCTGTTCAGCCTGCAACAGTGCATTGATCTGTTCGATCTTCCGTCCGATCAGTTCCTCGAATTCGCGGTTCACATGCGTCATCAGAACCACAAACTCATCTCCTCCGACCCGAAAAACAAAGTCCTCCTGACGGAAAACCTTCCGGATGGAATCCGAAATGGATTGCAACACCTTGTCTCCGATTTCATGCCCGTACCGGTCGTTTACAGACTTGAACTCATCCGCATCGATGACGATCAGATACGTGGAATCAAAATCGATTGTCGCAATCATTTCATCGTAGCCCGCCCGGTTGTAAACCCGGGTCAGTTCATCGTGAGAAGCCGCATAATTCAAACGGGTGATGCTATTCCGGTACACATTAAACAGCTTATTGTATGTCTTGGCCAAATAGCGGAATTCCTTGGCTCCCTTGATGGATATTTCCTTTTCGCTTTTGATTTCATCGACCGCTTTCAGGATCGGGCCGATTCCCAAATAGGACACCAGCCAGGTTAAAAAGAAAATTCCAAGCAAAAGCAGTACAATGTCCGCTATTGCAATTGCAAAATAAATCCGAAGCGAACGGGTAGACCCCTTCTGCGACTCTCTGAGGGAAGAATCCAGTTCGTGCAGACTTGCATTCATTTCAGTTTCGATCTGCTGTTTTTGCGTGCAGTATTCCTCATCAAACAGCATCATCTGGGCCTTTGCCAGTTTTTCTTCTTTCCCTGCGGACAAATCCTCTTCGCTGATGACCACATCATTCAGAGCGTCCGGATACGTCGTGTAACCTTCAGCCAAGGCCGCAAGACGCATCGCATAATACTCCCTGTCCATCAGTCGGATGGATTTTTCCAGCGCCAGATTCAGCCGTTCAAACGCACTCTTGGCTTCCGCATGTCCGGAAAGCAGTTCCACTGCCTTTTCACGCCTGCGCGTTTCCAAAGCCTCCTCAAAATAATCCCGCATATAGGTCTGTTCCCGGGTCAGCACATACCGTCTGGCCGATTCGGTCATCAAATCGGAGGCGTCCATCAGATCGTAAGCCGCCTGCTGCATCTCTATGTATGCGTCGGTTGCCCTGGTCATATTCCGGAACCCGACAATCAATAAAATCGTTGTGGACAAAAGCGAAGCAGAAATCAGAACAGTCAAAAGAAGCCAGGCCAGATGAATTTTGCGCAAGGATATCCCTTCCTTGCTTTTTCTTCCCTTTTCTTCTTGTTTCTTATCGTTCATGGTATTTTGTTTCAATGATCCCGTTCCAACAAATCCAAAAAGACTTTCAGTACCCGGCCGGACTGCTCCGCGGTAACCTCCTCAAACGAATCAATCAATTCGCCCGCTTCTCCTTCGCCGTTGTCCGAGAGGACCCGTACAATCGCATATGGAACCCCGGCTTTTTCGGCTGTCTGTGCGATCGCCGCGCCTTCCATTTCACCTGCTTCCGCGTCAAACAACTCGCGCAGTTCGGTTTTCTTTTCTTTGCTTGCTATAAACACGTCGCCGCTGACGATTCTGCCCACCCGGCACTGATGTCCGGCCGCCTGCTCACGGACAGCCTCCTTCATCCGTTCCGTCACATTCCTGTCCGGATAGAAGACCGTCGGATGGGACGGGTCACTCCGATCGCACAGATTGCCCTGAGCGTACCCCCATCCTCTCGCATCAAAATCATGCTGAATCAGGGAATCCGCCACCACAATATCCCCGATGGTCAATCCTTTTCCGAGTGCACCCGCAATGCCGGCATTAATCAGCACATCCGGATGAAACGCATCAATCAGCCACTGCGTACACCGGGCTGCATTCACTTTTCCAATCCCGCTTTTCGCCACTATGACGCGTGTGCTTCCCCGAAACCCATCGTATCCCGTCATTCCGCAATAATGATTTTCCTGCACCCGATCCAACAAGGCAAGATATGCATTCACTTCGCAATCCATAGCGCCGATTACGGCTACTGTTCTTGTATGTGCCATCGTCTACCCCTCTTCTGCAAAACGGCTCAATTGTCCGATCTTTTCTGCTTTATTATACCTTTATTATACCACTTTCCATCTTGTTGTCAAACCAACCGAACCTTTCCGGACTTGATAACCCCCCAAAATCCGGTCTTTGCTTTGCAAAAAGAGGAATCCTTTCTCCCCAATCAGACAACCGCCGGGCTTTCATACGCCCGGCGGTTGTCTGATTTCTCTTTTATCGGTCAGGAGAGCGGCGTCTGTTTGTAATAATTCTCCAGCGCCCGCACGTCTTCCATGGTCAGCGCACAGTCAAAAAGCATAAACTCATCCACTGCCGCATGAAGCGGAGCATACGTACCGGTCCCATCCTGTCCAATCATCAAAGAAGGATAAGCATCCAAAGAAACACCTTTGAGCGCATCCGGAAGCGGATGTTCGTAAAAAGCCCCGAAATCATAGCAAAAACGTATGACTTCTGCCTGCCGGTCTACGGACAAGACCAGATGAATCCAGTTGTCCTTATAATCAAACGGAAGTGCATATTCCGCATCCATCCGATTTCCTTCGGATCCGGCGTTGAACTTGATGTCGCCCGAGCGCAGCGAGAGTATGTATCCGCTGTTACCGCCGAAATTCCAGTCCTTGTTGGAGACAATGGAAGGATCGGATCCTTCACCACCCGTCTTCAGCCACAAGGCGATGGAAAAGCTGTCGGTTCCGACCGAATAATCCGGTATCTGAACGTATCCGCTGTTCAAAGAAGCCGCCTGCCCGAAATACCCGTCGATGAATTCGACCGTTCCCACGGTCTTTACGGACGTCTGATATTCATCCTTCACCTCGCCGTCAAACGCAAGATATAAAGACGGTTCAAGCCCTCCCAGATAATGGGAAACATACCCGGACTCGGTTTTCGAAGGAGTTGAAACCACATCATGAGCCCGGCCGTCGCTTCGTTCAAACACAGGTCTGTCCGATTCGGGGACTCCTTCAAACAATCTTGCGGGGACCCGTGCCGTCCATGTGTCCGGAACAGCCAGATCCAATGCATAGGCCACAACCGCAGCCACGTCCCGGTTATCCATCACCCCGACGGTCCCTTTCCTGACCGTTCTGCCTGCAGCGGCAAACATCACCGCGGCTTCTTTGGATGACGTTCCTCCGTGCCCGTTGTTGACGCCTCCGTGGTCCGATGCTACGACAAACAGAGTATCATCCAGCAGGCCGGCGTCCCGATATGCATCGTAAACGGCCCCAATCAACTCATCCGCCTTCTTCAACTGCGCAACAAACGCATCACTCATAAATCCGGAAGCATGCCCGGCTTTATCCACCTCATCGGTTTGAACCAGAAGCAGTGTCGGTTGATTCTCCTTTACATATCGGCAAACCTTTTCGGTTAACCCGGTTCCGTTATCAACGGTTTCCCTGTAAACTCCAAGCCCGTTTTCTATGATTCCGTAATTCAGATTCTTCCATGTGCAAAAAGAAGCCATTTGCGCATCGGGCATTTGTTCATGCGCCAGGCGAAAAACGCTGGGGAACCGAGAATTCTCCGGATATCCTCGAACGCCTGTCACGGAATTGTTGAGCCCGTGAATCTCAGGCAGGACTCCGTGCAGCATTGACCCCCAGTTCTCGGCTCCGTTGGAAGGAATCATCGACTGTGAAGCATACGTAACGGCACCATCGTGAAAAATCCTGTCAAAATTCGGAGTATCCGTCTCTTTAAAAGAAGTCCCTGCCCCGTCAACACCGATAACAACCACATACTTGTACGGCTCTGTGACGGCAGGCTGACTTTCCGTTTCCTCCTCCGTTTCCTCTTCCGTCTCCGATTCTAAAGACGGATCCGTCTCGGATTCAAACGAAGTACCCTGCTCCGGTTTTTCCGTCTCGGAAGAAGACGGAAGCTGTTTACAAGCCGAAAAAGCAGGCATTGCAAAAAGAACCGATGCTAGTAACAGAATCAATAATCTTTTTCTCATGTAAGTCCCCTCGGATGCAACAATCCGACACTTTTTGAAATCTTTTCTCTGTCAGGCTTTGCAGAAAATCAAATGCTTGAAAAGCAAGCACCATATCAAATCAATCCATCCAAAAACAAATCCGACAAAGATAGCCAGGATTAATCCAAAAACGTTTCGCAGGTCTGCCTTCTCAATCACAGCTGAAACACGAACAATGATTTCCGTAAGCCAGTTCACGCCTGGAATCAACAACAGTAAAATTTGCACAAGACGAGGCAGTTTCTGAAACTTTTTTGCCATTTTTCTTTCCTCTTATAAAAAGTATTGGGAGCAATTCCCTTGGACATATTATAGCACGCGAAATAGCAAAAAACAATCAGAAGAAAATACACCTTGATTTTTTTGATAAAATATGCTATTCTCTTAAAACGCAGGACGAATCACAGTTGCCTGGCGTCACAGCAGAACGAGAATACACCCGGCCACTGGCGAACCACCTCGGCAAGGTGTTGCCAAAGTTCCCCACTTATTATCCCAGATGCCGTTATTGTTTGACCGCGAAAAAAGCCGCGGAAAGCACAGAAAACCTTAAAAGCGGAGAAAATAAGAGGTTTGAGCCAAAGCCAGACCACTTGTTTGACCCCAGCCAAAAACAGAATTATACATATCGGGGTGTAACTCAGTTGGTAGAGTGCGTGGTTTGGGACCACGATGCCGCACGTTCGAGCCGTGTCACTCCGACCATATCGAGTATTCATAACGGACTTCAGTTATGGATACTCGATTTTCTTTTTCAGCACAATATTTTTTGTGTCTACTTTACTTGACTGGTACAAAATATAAATGTATTACCCCGAAAACCTGCGCAAACAAACATTTTAATACCACATTTTTATGCATGAATGCCTTGACTGCAACCCCATTTTTATGCATGAATGCCTTGACTGCAACCCCATTTTGATGTATAATATTGTGGCTGACAGAACGGAGGGTACGGTTTATGTTAAAACGCAAAATTTACGACGACCTGATAGAATGGAAAAACATAAGGCGAAACGAACAAATCAGGAAATGCCTCCTCATCAAAGGAGCGCGGCAGGTCGGAAAATCCTTTATTGTAAAAGAATTCGGCAAAAGAGAGTATAGCTCATTTCTCTGCATCGACTTTTTCCGCAACCCGGAACTGAAATTTGTTTTTGAAGGTGATCTGACTTCAGAAGAGATACTGAAAAGAATTACCGCGAGCGTTCGCGATTTCAGACTCGTTCCGGGAGATACCCTTATTTTTCTTGACGAAATACAGCGATGCGGAAACGCCCGTACCGCAATCAAATTTCTTGCGGAAGATATGCGTTTTGACGTCATCTCTTCCGGATCGCTTATGGGTCTTACATACGGAGAAGATGATGACAAAGAAGTTGAAGTACCGGATTCCGTGCCCGTTGGTTACGAATCGCAAATTACAATGTATTCCCTCGATTTTGAAGAATTCTTATGGGCATACGGCTATAACGAGACGGCTATTTCTGTTCTCCGTTCATATTTTGAGACGGGAGAAACTGTTCCCGAAAGCATCCATAATAAATACGAATCTCTTTTCCGTGAATACATGGTCGTTGGCGGGATGCCCGAAGTGGTTGCGGATTTTGCCGTAAACAAAGATTTCAACCGGGTTGAGAGGATCCAGAGGGACATTATTGCCGAATACAGAGACGACATTGCCAAACACGCCAAGGGAAAAGAAAAGCAGTATGTTCGTATGTGCTACGACGCCGTTCCGAAACAGCTTGCGAAAGAACTCAAGAAATTTCAGTACTCTTCAGTGGAAAAAGGCCAGACCCGCAGGAAATACGGCGGCAGCGTACAGTGGTTGAAAGATTCGGAAATCGTTAACGCATGCTATAATATTCGCGAACCGTATCTGCCTCTTATGGCAAATGCTAAGGAAGATCAGTTCAAACTCTATATAAACGATACCGGGCTGCTCTGCTGTATGTACGGTTATGAGACGAAACTTGCTATCCTCAATGATACGATAAGAGGCAATGCGCGCGGAGGCATTTACGAAAACATTATCTCCGAATGCCTTATGAAACGCGGATACACGTTATACTATTACAAGCCGGACAGCGAGCACGAAATTGAGTTTCTTATTGAGAAGGACGGAGAAGTAATTCCGGTTGAAGTGAAAGCCGGAAACAACCCAACCCCTTCTCTTAACAGTTATATAGAAGATTTTTCTCCTTCCTATGCATACAAGTTGATTGGCGGCAAAAACGGTACGATCGGTGCCAAGATAACCCTTCCTCACTATTTTGTTATGTTCATTTGATAATACGAACTGTGATTGTAATCGTCGCTGGTCTTATGTTTTTATTTGCCGGTTTTGACCACTTATCTGACCCCAACCAACGGCGGAGCATACGGAAACAACGGAGAAATCGGACTGAAAGCCAGCCGAAAGTGCTGTGAACTACGTCGGCAATTGAATTACCGAGGATTCCTGCTTATCATCCTAAATCGGCCGCGTAGCACAATCGGGTAGGAGGTCACCCATTAGTTGAGTGACCGACCTCCCCCACCACCGCGCGTACCGTTCGATACACGGCGGTTCAATCAACAATGCAAGGACTCGTACTTGTCGAGGATATCAAAGTATCCCGCCTGTGCGAGTCTTTTGTCCGCTATGGTCTGTGTCAGGATTCCACTCTTTGCGACCGTCCAGTAACCTTTCCTTGATGAGTTGAATCACCCTTTCGTCCCTGATGGTTCGGCGTAGCCAATTGATCAGCAAAACATAGGTGATACCATTACACAAATATAGTATAACGCATTATCGGAACAATGCCAAGAACAATATTCGGAACAATGTTCGGAACTATGCCGCCACGTTTTTGGATATTGTTCCGATGGAGAAAGAACGGTTCAATAGAAAAAGCCTCTTTTGTCGTGGTAGACAAAAGAGGTTTCTTTTATGTCTAAGAGCGCCCAAAGGGACAAAAAAGCTAAGTGCGCCTTAAAAGTACACGCTGTGCAGCTCAATAAACAGGTGTTTGTCAAGCTGTTTCCCATGCCTTATATCATTTTGTAGAGCTCGTAGCAATCGTGTCCCTTGGGAACGTCTTTGAGCTCGCCTCTCATCAAATAGCCGTTCTTTTTGAAAAAACCGATATTCCAGTCGCCTGCGTTTGTGAAGACCATCGAAGCGCCGTTTTCCTTTGCGAATTTCTCTGCTTCCTTCAAAAGATACGTGCCCAAGCCTTTTCGTCTCAGCGGCTCTTCCACAAACAGTGCGACAATGGAACCGCTATCACCTTTTTCCGTGTCTGCGATCACGCCTGCCTCAAATCTGCCTTCGTTATCCACAAGCTTTTTGCAAAAATCAACGGTTTCGCTTTCATGCACGTAGGCTTTGCTGTATGTGTCAAGGCCTTTTTCGATCACTTCCGCGTCATCGTCATTGCCGAGCGAAAGCTTAAAGCGTGTGCCGCTGTTATTTGTCGGCACGTATTCAGGCGTGTCCCTGTCAAGATATT
>JAFTBN010000045.1 GCA_017455185.1 Clostridia bacterium | reverse complement strand
TTCTTTGAAGTAGTTGATGATCTCCTGCAGGGCGGCCTGGCCATAGCCCTTGCCCTGTTCGTTCCGGTCGATCATAAAGCGCCATAGCCAGTAGCGGTCATCCTCGTCCTCTTCTTCAGAATTGAATGCGAACATGCAGAAGCCCACCAGCTTCTCATCTGCATAGATGGCAAAGGGCCGGGCCATGCCGGGCTGCTCCGCGTTCGCCTCATCCGCCTCTCGCAGAGAGACGTCGTTTGGGGCGACGAAGGGCTGATCCTCCCGCACGGAAAGGGCCAGAACAGCATCTCTGTTATTCTCATTGATAGGTTCCAGTTTGATTGTCATAATTGGTTTTTCTCCGTAATCGATACCCTAGCCGGGACTGAGTTCGTCAGCTCCGGCTATGTAATAGTCAGTTTTTACTTTGTGGATAATTCAGCATTATTTCTTTTCAGAAAATCAATGTCCCTGCCATAAGCCATGGCGGTATCATGATCATTTTCCAGAAACGCTTCAAATAGTTCTGCTGGAATCTTGCCGGGTTTTGTCCTTTCATAAAACGTGAGATTCCAGGAGTGCTTGCACTGTTAACACCGATAGATCAGCCACACATCAATGCTTTTTCCGTTAGCGTTGACCCTAATTTTACCGGAGTTCATAAAGCTTTCTGTTTTTCATCACTGCGAGAAGTCGGGATATCGTTCTCTCAGACTATCCCAGACGCATCCGCCAGTTCAGCATTTGTCATGGACGGTGATTGTTTCAGCAAAGACAGCACCAACAGCTCCGCTTCGGTTATCCCGCCACTCTTTGGCGGGATATTCCGGTCGTCTCTTGAAAATTCAAGCGTAAACGCCGTTTCCTCATTGATGTATGAAACCTCTACACCCGCTTCATTGCAGAGCATTCCTGAAAACGATAAAACTATCTTATGAGGGCCGCCGTTCAGCGGCCGGCGCTTTTTTCTTTTCCCCTGTTACCCCTCCGATTCGTCCCCGTCCGGATTCAGCCCGTTCCAAAGCACGTCGTTGTACACCGCGTTGGCTCGTTCCTTGGCCTTCTTGGCCCGCCAGGTCTGGATTTCCTCCCGGATGCAGAGCATCTCGTCCACGATTTCCTCGGCAGAAATGGGGCCGCTTCGTTCCAGATAGGAGCACATACGAAGAATGGCCCGGGGCCCGCCCAGATTCTTGGCGATTTCCTCGCCGAACGCGTCCGGGAACCCCTTTTTTCTCAGACAGTCCATCAGGGCGTTCTTTGCCTTTGTATATTCTGTCATCTTATCCTTGCTTTCCTTCCTTTCCTGCGCGACGACTTCCGGTTCCCCGAAACCTGTCCGGAATGAAACATTTTTCCTCCATCATTGGTTTATAAGGACGGAGATCACGGGGACAGTCTGGCCTTCGGAATCGGACTGCCTTCATTTTGACTCTTGCATCTGTTCCGCCATTGACCGGCCCCTGCCGCGTAACGCATGCGAAACGTACGCCCCTGCTCTTATACAAACGGCGGAGCCGCCCATGGCAGGCCCCGCCGTCTTTTCATCCGTGCCCGCCAAAGGGCATGTCCTCGTTTGATTCTGTTTGTCCCTGTTTGAACAGGGACATTTTCAGTCTTTCTTGGGTGCCTTCAGCGATACGATCCGGTTGTAGGTGTTCGGATATTTTGTGTCCTTGCAATAGTACGCATCCCGTACGAACTGGAACCGGTCCCCCGGGTTGCTTTGCGCCAGGGTCTTCTCGACCAATGCGTTTTCGATCCGGACCACCGAGTTCGGATTGAGATACCGGTCGTAATCCGCGCTGTCCACCTTGTTCATATCGGCTTCGGTGAAGAGAGAATCGTAGAGCATCAGCGTGGCCTTCTCGGCGTTATCGCCGGAAAGCCAGTGAATGGTCCCCTTCACTTTTCTTCCGTCGGACGGATTGCCGTTGCCGGACACCAGATCGGCGCTGACCCGAACCTCGGTGATGTGTCCCTCTTCGTCCACGTCTGCCCCTTCGAACTTCACGATGTAAGCGCCCATCAGGCGGACTTCCCCGTCGGGTTTGAGCCGCTGATATTTCGGAGGCGGGTTGAGGGAAACGTCCTCCTCGTCAATGTAAAGGTCTCTCGAGAAGAGAACCTTCCTTGTCCCTGTTTCCGGATGGTTCGGATTGTTGGGGAGTTCGAACTCCTCGGTCTTTCCCTCAGGATAATTGGTAATCACCATATGAATCGGATGCTTGACCGCGATGCGGCGGGGCGCCGAGTCATTCAGTTCGTCCCGGATGTTTGCCTCGAGCATGGCGATATCCACCAGGCTGTCCGCTTTGGAAATACCGGCGTCCTCCACGAATTTGAAAATGGAGGAAGGCGTATACCCGCGGCGGCGAAGCGCACACAGAGTCGGCAGACGGGGGTCGTCCCATCCGTCCGCAAGACCCGTTTCCACCAGACGGCGCAGATAGCGCTTGCTCATAACGGTATAGGTCACATTCAGGCGGGCGAATTCGCGCTGCTTGGGATTGGGGTTGTTCTGAACCCCGATGTGTTCGATGACCCAGTCGTACAAAGGCCGGTGATTTTCAAATTCCAGGGAGCAAAGAGAATGGGTAATGCCCTCGATCGCGTCCTGAATCGGGTGTGCGAAGTCATACAGAGGATAAATACACCACTTGTCTCCCTGCCGATGGTGGGAAACGTGCAGAATGCGGTAAATGGCCGGATCGCGCATGTTCATGTTCGGGCTGGACATATCGATTTTGGCCCGAAGCGTCTTGCTTCCGTCCGGGAATTCCCCTTTGCGCATCCGTTCGAACAGATCAAGGTTCTCCTCCACCGAACGATTGCGGTACGGGCTTTCCTTTCCGGGCTCTGTCAGAGTACCGCGGTATTGCCGAAGCTGCTCCGCATCCAGGTCGTCCACATAAGCCAGGCCGTCGCGAATCAGTTTCAGGGCATAGGCATAGCATTGATCGAAATAATCCGACCCGTAATAGATGCCTCCGTTGGGAACGGCACCCAGCCACTTGAGGTCCTCTTCGATGGCTTCGACGTATTCCGTGTCCTCTTTGGAAGGGTTGGTATCGTCAAAGCGCAGGTTGAAAAGACCGCCGTATTTCTGGGCCGTCTTGTAATTGATCATGATGGCCTTTGCCGAACCGATATGCAGATATCCGTTGGGCTCAGGCGGAAAACGGGTATGAATCTTCAGATTGGGATAGACCTTCAGGTCCTCGTCGATCACGTCATGTATAAAATTGCCTTGCATTACTTCTTCCATGGTAAACCTCACAACTTCGCGGTAAAAACTCTCCGTAAACGCAGTTTGATTATAGCACAAGCCACGGTACGTTTTCAAGTATTTCAGCCGGGGTTTCGGCCACGGCCAGGGCCCCGTGCCGGAGCAGATCTTCCGGCGTTCCGAACCCGAAGCTGACGCCCAGGCAATCCAGCCCGCATGCGGCGGCTCCGATGACATCAAACTTTGTGTCGCCAATCATTAAACATTCTTTTTTGTTTGTAACATTCTCATGTTCTAACAAGAAATTTATTGTTTCTTCCTTACGTCCGCGGCCCTCGTTCATCATGGCTCCGCTCACGAAGTCAAAGCTGTCCAGAATGCCGTGGTATTCCAGCACCTGTTTTGCATAAAACTCGGGCTTGCTCGTCGCAACGTAGCAGGCAATACCCCGCCTGCGCATCGAAGCCAGCAGTTCGGGGATCCCGTCATACACTTTGCTTTCGTACAGGCCCTTATCCCTGTAATACTGTCTGTAATAGACTATGGCCTGACGCGTCTGTTCCTCATCGAATCCGAAAAACTCGGGAAAGGCCTGCGTCAGGGGCGGTCCGACAAAGAACCGCAGCGTGGAGGGGTCCTCCACCTCAATGCCGAATTGCTTCAGCGCGTATTGGCAGGACCGGGTAATGCCCGGGCCGGAATCCACGAGTGTTCCGTCCAGATCAAACAGGGCCTTGGTATAAACCGCTTCAAATGATTTTCCGACGATCATGTTTCCTCCTTCCTGTCAAAAAGCAAATAGAGTTTCCCCGGAAGTATGAATCCGATTGCATACCCGGGAAAACTCTATCTTTCCTGTCTGTTTATTGATTCATCAATTAGACAAGCATGATGACTGCCATCTCGGCAGCGTCACCGCGACGCGGACCCATCTTTACAATGCGGGTATAACCGCCATTGCGGTCCGTATAATTCGGAGCGATGTTGGAAACGGCCTTCTCGACCACTTCCGGACGGGTGATATACGCATACAATGCGCGACGCTGATTGTAAGCGTTCGCCTTATCTCCGCTTTCACGGTAATTGTAAGATTTCTTTGCAGCGGTAATCATCTTTTCCGCTACAGACTGTACTTCTTTTGCACGGGTCAATGTGGTTTCGACCTGACCCTTATCCAACAGCAAAGTGACCAGGCCGCGAAGCATCGCATTTCTGTGAGAAGTCACTCTACCGAGTTTTCTATAACCGGGCATTTTCTATTCCCTCCTTACCGTTAGTCTTCTTCTTGCTTGAAATCCAAATCCAGGGATTTCAGCTTCTGGGTGATTTCTTCAAGCGACTTCTTGCCGAGATTACGAACTTTGATCATCTCAGCTTCTGTATGGTTGATCAGTTCTTCAACCGTATTAATACTTGCGCGCTTCAGGCAGTTTTGACTGCGCACGGAAAGGTCAAGCTCCTCAATCATCATCTCAAGAACTTTGCCCTTCTTCTGTTCCTCGCCATCGCTCAGAACTGTCTCGGGCAGTTTTTCATCGGACAGATCTTCAAATAATTTCAGATGCTCGTTGAGAATCTTGGATGCTAATGAAATCGCATGCTTTGCAGAAATCGTTCCATTCGTTAACACTTCGATTGTCAATTTGTCATAATCTGTGATATTGCCCACACGGGTGTTGTCCACCGTATAGTTTACAGAATTGACCGGTGTATAAATGGAGTCTGTATAGATTGTTCCAATCGGAGCAGAAGTTGTTGCGTTGGCAAGCTGTGTGTGCAGCTGCTTGTTGCGCTCCTGGGAAACATATCCATGACCGCCTTCAAACGTCAGTTCCATATAAAATCTTTCGCCCTCATCCACATATGCGATGTGATGATTCGGGTTCAGGATCTCAATGTCCCCATTCAGTCTGATATCGCCGGCAGTGACTTCCTTCTCGCCGACCGCGTCAATCACGGCCACAACGGGTTCGGACGTATGCAGGCGGGCAACGATGCCCTTGACGTTCAGGATGATCTCAGTCACGTCTTCAACAACACCGGGAATCACGGAAAACTCGTGTACCACACCGTCAATCTTGACGCTGGTGGTTGCATATCCCGGCAGAGAGCTCAGAAGGACTCTGCGCAAAGAGTTACCCAGGGTAATGCCATAACCGATTTCAAGCGGTTCAACGACAAAACGACCAAAAGTGCCGTCTTCACTCAGCTCATCTATTTTAATGATAGGCTTCTCTATTTCGATCATTCCAAATAATACCTCCTACTTAATAGTTCTCTTCATTTCTGAAGATTCGGGCTTCTACAATCCGGATATTCCCGCCGGCCTTCAAACCGGCCCCGGGA
Source organism: Clostridia bacterium (assembly GCA_017455185.1). Lineage (GTDB taxonomy): Bacteria > Bacillota > Clostridia > Oscillospirales > CAG-272 > RUG14240. The sequence goes on along the minus strand of JAFTBN010000045.1, from coordinate 29,926 downwards.
AGTCCCGGCTTTCTGCTCAAAAAACCACGAAGACACGGGTGCATTTCAAATTGATTCCAAAATGCACGGCCGCACGCTCCGTATTATTTGGAATACAACTCGACGATCAATGTCTCGTTAACAGGGATGTCCTCAATCTGTTCTCTCTTCGGGAGTTCCGTAATCGTAGCCTTCTTGTTTTCCTTATCGCATTCGATCCAGGAAGGAACAAGGCGGGCAGCGGTTCTCTCGCAAATTTCCTTCATGCGGTCATTGCTCTTGTACTTTTCAGCAATTTCAATGACGTCGCCTGCCTTAACCAGGTAGGAAGGAATGTTGACGGACTTGCCGTTTACGGTAACAAAATGATGATCCACCAGCTGACGGGCTTCTTTTCTGGTACGAGCCATGGTCATTCTGAAGACAACATTGTCCAGGCGGCTTTCCAGCATGGTCATCAGGTTTTCACCGGTCTGACCGGGCATCTTTGCAGCCTTTTCGTAATAGTTACGGAAGGGTTTCTCCAAAACGCCATAGATGAACTTTGCCTTCTGCTTCTCTCTCAGATGCAGTGCATATTCGCTCATCTTCTTGTTGGTCTTTTTGACCTGACGGTTCGATTCTTTATCATAACCCAAAACGGAAGGATTGATATCCAGCGCTTTGCATCTCTTTAAAATCGGTACTCTATCTACTGCCATTACTGTTTCCTCCTCTTATACACGTCTACGCTTAGGCGGTCTGCATCCATTGTGCGGGATCGGAGTGACGTCACGGATCAGGGTAACCTGGATTCCGACGGTCTCCAAAGCACGGATAGCGGATTCACGTCCCGAGCCGGGGCCCTTAACGTAAACTTCAACACTCTTCAGACCATATTCCAACGCAGCTTTTGCAGCTGTTTCAGAAGCGGATTGTGCAGCAAACGGTGTCGATTTTCTGGAACCCTTGAAACCAAGTTCTCCGGCAGATGCCCATGCAAGAGCGTTCCCCTGCATATCGGTAATCGTCACGATGGTGTTGTTGAAAGAAGCATTGATGTGAACCACACCCTTTTCAACCACACGTCTGTCGCGGCGTCTCTTAGTGACTTTTGCATTTGTTTTAGCCATCGTTTATGCCACTCCTTTATTTCTTCTTATTCGCGATTGTCTTAGCCGGACCTTTTCTGGTTCTGGCGTTCGTCTTCGTTCTCTGTCCTCTTACAGGCAAGCCTTTTCTGTGTCTGATACCACGATAGCAGTTGATATCGACCATTCTCTTGATATCCAGAGCAACATTACGGCGAAGGTCACCTTCCACCACATAATGATTTTCAATGACATCACGGATCTGAGCAATCTGATCTTCCGTGAGATCCTTCGCGCGGGTGTCGGGATCAATACCGGTCTGCGCCAGGATATCGTTGGAACTCTTTCTGCCGATTCCATAAATGTAAGTCAAAGCGATTTCTACGCGTTTGTTATTCGGGATATCAACACCAGCAATACGAGCCATTCTTTATTTCACCTCTCGTTTCTAAATTCGAAGGACGGGATTAACCCTGTCTCTGCTTGTGTTTGGGATTTTCACAGATGACCATGACAATCCCTCTTCTCTTAATGATTTTGCATTTATTGCATATCTTCTTTACGGACGGTTTCACTTTCATGAGCTAGCTATACCAACCTTTCATACTAAAAATCATGCCGGGGCATGTTCTTTCCCTTCGCACTCCACCGTTTATTTGGCGCGCCATGTGATCCGGCCTTTTGTCAGATCATAGACCGAAACTTCCACGGTTACCTTATCTCCCGGTAAAATACGAATGTAATTCTGCCGAAGTCTGCCGGAAATGTGAGCCATAACGATATGGCCGTTCGGCAATTTCACTTTGAAAGTCGCGTTGGGCAAAGCCTCCAGAACGACACCTTCAAATTCAATCACATCATCTTTTGCCAAAATATCCCTCCAGTGGATTAAAAATCCTCTTCAATCAAAGTCAGATTGATAACACCATTTTCGGTCAACGCGATTGTATTTTCGTAATGAGAACTCAGGGAATGGTCGCGGGTTTTCACCGTCCATCCGTTCGGGAGCTCATATACTTCGTACGTTCCCACATTCACCATGGGCTCGATGGCAATCACCATACCATGGCAAAGCCTCGGTCCACGACCGGGTGTGCCGTAATTCGGAACATCCGGCGCCTCGTGCAGGTCGCGTCCCACTCCATGTCCGACATACTTCCGTACAGTCGAAAACCCGTATTTGCACACAACGGCATCTACAGCCGCGCCGATGTCGCCGATTCGGTTCCCGTCCTTCACAGCCGCAAGGCCCGCGTAGAAACTTTCTCTTGTCGCCTTGATCAGGCGCATAGCTTCCTCGCTGACCTTTCCGACAGGAATGGTCCTGGCGCTGTCACCATGGTATCCCTTGTAGTAAGCACCGACATCCACTTTGACGATATCGCCGTCCTGGATGACGTGCTTACGGTCCGGAATCCCGTGAATGACTTCATCGTTAATGCTGATGCATGCACTGGCAGGAAATCCGCCGTATCCCAGGAAGGAGGGCGTGGCACCTGCCTTTACAATGTAATCGTGTACGACTTTGTCCAATTCGTACGTTGTCATTCCGACTCGGAGAGCATCTCTGGCAGCCAGTAATGCTTCACCCGTTATTTTTCCAGCATCCTTCAAGGCTTGAATCTGCTGAGCGTTCTTAAGCTGAATCATTTCATTACCCTTCAAATTTCTTCAAAACTTCAAAGACGGCCTTGGTTGTATCGGCCACATCTTCTCTGCCCTGAACAATTTCAAGAATTCCGGCCTTCGCATAGAAATCCTTCAAAGGCTCGGTCTGCGTATGATAAGTCTTCAAACGCTCTTGCACTGTGGCAGGATCATCGTCCCGACGAATGTACAGTTCGCTTCCGCACCGGTCGCAAATGCCTTCCTTGGCGGGAGGATTGAACACGACGTGGTAGGAAGCTCCGCAGGAGCAAACCCGACGGCCGCTCATGCGCTCTACGATTACTTCGTCCGCCACCTCAATGCTGATGACAACATCGATGTGAACGCCCATAGCCTGCAAAGCCTCCGCCTGAGGAATGGAACGCGGGAATCCATCCAGGATGAATCCGTTTGCACAATCCTTTTCGGCAAGACGCTCTTTGATAATGCCAATCACCACTTCGTCCGGAACCAGCTGGCCGGCTTCAATAAAGGATTTGGCTTTGACTCCGAGCTCTGTGCCTTCCTTCATTGCGGACCGGAGAATATCTCCGGTCGCAACAGCAGGAATACCATAGTGCTCAGAAATTTTTGTTGATTGTGTGCCTTTTCCCGCACCGGGAGCACCCATGAGTATTAAATTCATGCCAATCACCAAAATGAATTAATCAAGGAAGCCCTTGTAGTTACGCATCGTAATCTGCGATTCAAGCTCACGAACGGTTTCAAGCGCAACGCCAACCACGATCAGGATGGATGTTCCGCCGAAAGCAATGCCCGCAAACTGACCGCCGGACACAGCATTGATGATCAACGGCAGAGCCGCAACAATCGTCAAAAACGCAGCGCCGATCAGCGTAACACGGTTCAGAACCTTCTGAATGTAATCGGAAGTAGGCTTTCCGGGACGAATACCCGGAACCGCACCGCCGTTATCCTTGATGTTGTTCGCAACTTCCACAGGGTTGAAAGAAATCATAATGTAGAAGTACGAGAAAGCGATAATCAGAATTACATTTATAACAATGTAAATCCATGTGTCGGTATCAAACCAGTTGTCCACGAAACGGGTGAACCAGTTCTCTTTCGACATCAGAGAAGCAATGGTAGCCGGAATCGCAACGATGGAGTTGGCGAAGATGATCGGCATAACGCCGGCCATATTCAACTTCAACGGCAGGTTGCTGGACTGACCGCCATACATCTTCCGCCCGACGGTTCTCTTCGCATACTGAATCGGAATCCGACGTTCGGAGTTTGTCACCCAAACGATCAGGACGATCAGAGCAAGCGTAATGGCAACCGAAAGGACGCCAAGCAGAATGCCGACTGCGATATGATACTTATCGCTTGTAATCATGCTCCACAGACCGCCGATCAGGGCCGGACCTCTGGAAACAATACCTGCAAACAGGATGATGGAAATGCCGTTCCCGATACCATGTTCGTTGACCTTTTCGCCGAGCCACATGACAATTGCGGCACCCGCGCAATAGCAGGCCACCATGACAATAATCTGCCATGCAGTGGTTTTTGCGCCGTTTACAAGCAGCATGTTGTCTGCGCTGCTGTTGTTGCGGAGCAGCAAAGCATAGCCCAACGCGGTAACGATAGCCAGAACCACCGTGATGATTCGGGTCAGAACATTGACCTTCTTGCGGCCTGCTTCATCCTTGGACCATCTTTCGAGGGCAGGAATCGCGACGCAAAGAAGCTGTACCACGATTGATGCCGTAATGTAAGGAGAAACGGACAGGGCGAACAGCGTACCATAGCTCAGAGCGGAACCCGACAGAATGTTGAAATACGTCAGGATCGAACTTCCGGCGGTAGAGGTAAACCACCCGTTGATTGCTTCACCGTTTACATACGGAACAGGGATATTGGAACCGATTCTGTACAGGACGATAATCAAAAAGGTAAACAGGATCTTTTTTCTCAACTCCGGAATTCTCCAGGCATTTTTGAAAGTTTGAAACATCCCTTATACCTCCTCTACAGTTCCGCCAGCCTTTTCAATCTTTTCCTTAGCACTTGCAGAAAATTTTGAAGCCTTGACTGTCAAAGCAACTTCCAATTCACCATTGCCCAACACTTTCAAGCCGTCATAGGCATTCTTTACGAAGCCTTTGCTCTGCAATGCTTCCAAATCAACAACAGAACCGGCCTCGAAAGAAGACAGATCGCTCACATTCACGGTTGCATACACAACTGCGAAATGATTCTTGAATCCGCGCTTCGGAAGCTTTCTGTAAAGCGGCAGCTGACCACCTTCAAATCCGGGACGGACACCGCCGCCGGAACGGGCATTCTGACCCTTGTGGCCTTTGCCGGCGGTCTTGCCGTTACCGGAACCGGGGCCTCTGCCTTTACGCCAGTTCAGTTTCACCGAACCTTCAGCAGGTCTGAGATCATTTAATTTCAAAGACATTTCAAGCACCTCCTTACGCATTTTCTACGGGTTCAACCGTAATTAAATGAGCAAGAATGCGAAGCTTTCCGCTCAGTTCAGGTGTGTTTTCGATCACAACCGAATGACCGACCTTGTGCAAGCCAAGAGATTTCGCGGTGGCAACCGTGTTCGGCTTGGCAGCAATCAAACTCTTAACAAGTGTAATCTTTACCATGCTCGAATCCTCCTCAGCCCTTTACCTGGTCTACGGAAATGCCGCGAATCTCGGCCACTTCCTCAACGGTGCGCAGTTCCTTCAAACCTTCGATGGTCGCTTTCACTACGTTCGTCGGGTTGTTGGATCTCAGGCATTTTGCACGGACATTCGAAATGCCGGCAAGTTCCAGAATCATTCTGACTTTGTTACCGGCGATAACTCCGGTACCTTCTGCAGCAGGCTTAATCAAAACGCGGCCTGCTCCATATTCACCAATCACTTCGTGCGGGATTGTGGTACCCTTCAGCGAAACCGAAATCATGTTCTTCTTAGCATCCTCAATACCCTTGCGGATTGCTTCCGGAACTTCGGCCGCTTTGCCAAGTCCTACACCGACGTGACCGTTTCTGTCGCCAACCACCATGATTGCGGCAAAACGGGCCACACGGCCACCTTTTACGGTCTTGGAAACACGATTCAGTGCGACGAGCTGCTCTTCCAATTCTTCAGCAACAGCAGCCGTCGGTACAAACTTTTTAGCCATTTGTGTTTTCCTCCATTAATGTTCAATGCAGATTGAACAGTGTACAAACCGGACTGAATGACGCAAGATCACTCAGAACTTCAGTCCGCCCTCACGAGCAGCTGCAGCCAACTCCGATACACGTCCGTGATAAAGATAACCGCCGCGATCAAATACGACTTCGGTAATCCCTGCTGCGATTGCCTTCTCGGCAATCTTCTGTCCAACAAATTTTGCTGCTTCCTTGTTGCCGCCGTTTCCTTCGAAACCTGCGCCGTACGTGGAAGCGGAAACCAGTGTAACGCCCTTCACATCGTCAATAATCTGTGCAGAAATATTGGCATTGGAGCGATAAACTGCCAGGCGCGGACGAGCTTCTGTGCCCGTAACTTTGCCTCTGACTCTCTTATGTCTCTTCAAACGAGCCTGATTACGGTCTTTTCTTGAAACCATGACTTATCTCTCCTTTCCTTTATTTACCGGTCTTGCCGGCCTTACGACGGATGCGCTCACCCTGATACTGAATGCCCTTGCCGTGATACGGTTCAGGCGGTCTCTTGCCTCTGATGACAGCGGCGATCTGACCTACGACCTGCTTGTCTGCACCCTTGATGATGATCATCGGGTCAGCGGTCTTTTCAGGAACTTCCAGAGTAATGCCCTCAGGCGCTTCAATGCAATACTGAGCCTGCGGTACCATCTCGTCACCCTTGCCCTTGATGAGCGAGTAACCGACGTACAGGCGAACGGTATTGTCTTTCTTGACTGCACGATAACCGACGCCCTTGATCACCAGGGTCTTGGTGAAGCCTTCGCTTACACCGACAACCATGTTGTTCAGCAGCGCACGGGTCAGGCCGTGCAGGCTCTTCAGACGGGGATCATCGGTCTCTTTGCCGTCCGCGGTCAGGGGACGCTCAACCTTCAGTTTGCCGTCTTCACATTTAATCGACATGTCCGGACTGAATGTGCGGGTCAATGTGCCGATTTTACCGGAAATCGTGACTACGTTTCCTTCTGCAATCTCTACTTTTACACCGGCCGGTACGGTAATGGGTTCTCTACCAATTCTAGACATTTGTTAGCCTCCTATTACCACACGAACGCGAGAACTTCGCCGCCGACATTCAGCTTGCGAGCTTTCTTATCCGTCATAATACCTTTGGAAGTGGAAACGATTGCAATACCCAGGCCGTTCATGACCTTCGGCATATCCTCGCAGCCGACGTAGATACGCAGACCGGGGCGGGATACGCGGCGGATGCCGCGGATAACGCGCTGTTTGTTCGCCGCATACTTCAAAGTAACGCGGATCGTACCCTGCTTGCCTTCTTCATCGATCACTTCAAATCCCTGTACATATCCTTCTTCGGTCAGAATCTCGGCGATTGCCTTTTTCATATTGGAAGCAGGAATATCAACAGTTGCATGCTTCGCGGAATTCGCATTTCTGATGCGTGTCAACATATCCGCAATTACGTCTGACATTTGCATAATCTTTTTCCTCCTTATGCAAGTTAAACATTTTCTTGCTGCCATTCATCATGGCGGCCAATCGGTGGTTAAGCCCAACGGTCCGAAGACTCGATTAACTTCCTTCCAATTGTGAGGGGGTAACAAGCACAGCTGCCGGAGCAGAAGTGCCTGTCAAATTCTTTTCTTACCAAGAAGCTTTTCTTACGCCGGGAATCTGACCCTTGTATGCCAATTCACGGAAGCAAATACGGCAGACACCGTACTTACGCAGATAGGCATGCGGACGTCCGCAGATCTTGCAACGGTTGTACCGTCTGGTCGAGAACTTCTGCGGGCCCTGCTGCTTCAAAATCATAGCCTTTTTTGCCATCTTCGTATTCCTCCATTAAGCATTAGCGAAAGGAGCGCCGAACATCTTCAGCATCTCTCTGGCTTCTTCGTCCGTGTTCGCGGTGGTGACAAAGCAAATGTCCATACCACGAATCTTTTCCACGTCATCGTACTCGATTTCCGGGAAAATCAACTGTTCCTTCAAGCCCAGGGCGTAGTTGCCGCGGCCGTCGAACGCGTTCGGGTTGATACCGCGGAAGTCGCGTACGCGAGGCAGTGCGAAGTTGAACAGACGATCCATGAATTCATACATCTGATCACCGCGCAGGGTAACTTTCGCACCGATCTTCATGCCGGCACGGATCTTGAAGTTTGCAACGGACTTCTTGGCAGTCGTTGCGATTGCCTTCTGACCGGTAATGGTTGTCAGATCACGGATTACGGCGTCCAGTGCCTTGGCGTTGTCTTTCGCATCGCCCACACCGACGTTCACCACGATTTTGTCCAGCTTCGGGATCTGCATTACGCTCTTGTAGGAATACTTTTCCATCAGAGCCGGAGCAATCTCGGCAACATATTTATCTTTAAGTCTTGCCATTTCTGATTCCTCCCTTACAGCTGCTGGCCGCATTTAGCGCAAACGCGGACTTTCTTTCCGTTATCCAGAAGTTTGTGAGCCGTACGAACGCCTTTCTTGCAGTTCGAGCAGTACACAGCGACTTTGGACGCATAGATAGCGCCTTCCGCCTCGATGATACCGCCGGCTTCGCCCTGTCTTCTGGGCTTCACATGCTTCTTGATCATGTGAACACCTTTCACAATAACCTTACCTTCCTGGGGAGAAGTGGTGATCACTTCGCCCTGCACGCCCTTATCGTCACCCGAAAGAACGATTACGTTATCGCCTGTCTTAACATGCAATTTTTTCATTTTCGTTCCTCCTTAAAGCACTTCGGGAGCCAGAGAAAGAATCTTCAGATATTCCTTCTCGCGGAGCTCACGGGCAACAGGCCCAAAGATACGGGTTCCTGTAGGTGTTTTGTCATCCTTGACAATAACGGCTGCATTTTCATCAAATTTCAGTGTCGTACCGTCCGCACGCTGAATGCCGTGAACGGTCCGGACAATCACTGCTTTAACCACGTCACCCTTCTTTACAACGCCACCGGGAATTGCCTTCTTGACCGAGCAAACCACAACGTCGCCGACACCTGCGTATCTGCGGCCTGTTCCGCCCAGCACACGAATGCACATTAATTCCTTGGCGCCGGTGTTGTCGGCGACTTTCATTAATGATTGTTGCTGAATCATTGTTTTCCTCCTACTGTTTCAGTACGCTTCGACGTACTTACTATTCGTGATTCAATTCAGTTTAATAATTACTTAGCCTTTTCGATGATGCGAACCAGTCTCCATCTCTTTGTCTTGGACAAAGGACGGGTTTCCATGATTTCGACTTTATCACCGACACCACACTCGTTCTTTTCGTCATGTGCATGAACTTTCAGGGTGTGTTTAATAATCTTACCGAAAGCGGGATGCTTCACATTGTCTTCGATGGAGACTACAATGGTCTTGTCCATCTTATCACTGGAAACGATACCGACTCTGGTCTTTCTCAGTGCTCTCTCTTCCATCATTAAGCCTCCTTCGATTTCTTCTGCTGAAGAACGGTCATCACACGGGCGATGTCCCGTTTTACGTCTGTCAGCTTATGCGGATTGTCCAGCTGATTGGTCGTATGTTGGAATCTGAGGTTGAACAGCTCAGTCTTCAGATCCTGAAGCTTGGCTTCCAGAGCTTCCACCGACATGGTATTCAATTCAGTCGCTCTCATGATTCAGCCTCCTCCACTTTTTCTTCCTCTTTTGCCACGAACTTGCTCTTAATCGGCAGCTTGTGGCCGGCCAAACGCATAGCTTCACGAGCAGTCTGTTCATCAACGCCGTCCATTTCAAACATGACGCGGCCCGGCTTAACAACGGCTACCCAATATTCCGGAGAACCTTTACCGGAACCCATACGGGTTTCAGCCGGCTTCTCGGTAATCGGCTTGTCAGGGAACAATTTAATCCATACACGTCCGCCACGCTTGATGTAACGGGTCATAGCAATACGGGCAGCTTCAATCTGGTTTGCGGTAATCCAAGCGGGTTCCAGCGCAACCAGACCGTATTTACCGTTGGAAATGGTGTTTCCGCGGGAAGCCTTACCCTTAAGACGACCGCGCTGTACGCGACGATACTTTACTCTCTTAGGCATTAACATTAGTTTGCACCCCCTTCTTTAGGAGTCCGAGCCTGATGATCGCCTGCCGGACGAGGACGCGCATTTCTTCTGTCATGATTGCCATTGAAACGATTTGCGCCGTTCGCATCTCTGCGGTCACCGCCGTTGCCGCGACGATTGTCGTTGCGACGGTTGTTGTCTCTGCGGTTTCTGTTGTCACGGAATCCGGGTCTTGTAACTTCCTTCAAGACCTCGCCGCTTGCGTAAATCCAAACCTTGACGCCGATACGGCCGTAGGTCGTTGCAGCTTCTGCAAAACCGTAGTCGATATCCGCACGCAGAGTCTGCAGCGGGATGGTTCCTTCATGATAATGCTCGGTACGGGCAATTTCTACGCCGCCCAGACGGCCGCCGCAGTTGATTTTGATGCCCTTCGCGCCCAGACGCATGGTATTGCGGATTGCCATTTTCATGGCTCTGCGGTGACCGATACGTCTTTCCAGCTGGCCGGCAATGTTCTCGGCAACCAGCTGCGCGTTCAGATCCGGATTGCGGACTTCCACAACGTCCAGGGAAACTTTGGCTCCCTTGACCATTTCCGCAACGGCTTTTCTGTACTTTTCGATGGAGCCTCCATCTTTACCGATTACATAACCGGGCTTTGCACAGTGAATAATGACCTTGACCAGCTCATTGTTCTTGCCTTCGCGGGCATCGTAAACGTTGCGGCGCTCAATCTCGATCTTCGGTACGCCGGCTTCCTTCAGTTCTGCCTTCAGATATTTTCTGATTTTATCATCCGACACAAGGGTATCACCGAATTTCTCATCGGAGACGAACCATCTTGAGTCCCAATCTTTGATTACGCCCACACGCATACCATGGGGATTAACTTTCTGACCCATTAGTTCTTACCCTCCTTCTTACTCTTTTTCAGCAACCACCATGGTCACATGGCTGGTTCTCTTCATAATTCTGTCTGCGCTGCCTTTCGCTCTCGGCATGATTCTCTTGAGCGTCGGACCGGGTGTCACAAAGCATTTTGAGACATACAGCGTGGTCGGATCCATGTGGAAGTTGTTCTCCGCATTGGACTTGGCGCTCTTCAAGAGCTTAATCAGATGCTCGGATGCGGCACGGGGCGTATTCTTCAGAATCGCCATCGCGTCATCGTAATCCTTGCCTCTGATGAGATCGAGCACGATCTGAACTTTCCGAGGTGAAATTCTCGCATACTTTAAATATGCTACTGCTTCCATATTCGATTGTGCCTCCTCTCAATTATTTCGCCGTATTGGACGTCTTGGAGCCGGAATGGCCCTTGAACGTACGGGTCAAGGCAAACTCACCCAGTTTATGGCCTACCATATCCTCTGTCACAAACACCGGAATGTGTTTTTTGCCGTCGTGTACCGCGATGGTGTGTCCGACGAATTCAGGGAATATAGTGGAAGAACGGGACCAGGTCTTGATGACCTTCTTTTCGTTCTTTTCGTTCATCGCCACGATGCGATTGAACAGTTTCTCCTCAACGTAAGGAGCCTTTTTACTACTTCTACTCATTTCGTCATCCCTCCTTATTTCGCGTTACGGCGCTTCACGATGAACTTGTTGGTCCGAGCCTTTGTATCGCGGGTCTTATAACCGAGAGCGGGCTTACCCCAAGGAGTAACCGGTCCGGGATGGCCCACAGGGGACTTACCTTCACCACCACCGTGAGGGTGATCAACCGGGTTCATAACCGAACCGCGAACGGTAGGACGGATACCCAGATGTCTGGTCTTTCCGGCTTTACCGAGTTTGACCGTGTCGTGCTCAACGTTGCCGACCTGACCGATGGAAGCCAGACAATCCAGACGGATAATCCGAACTTCGCCGGAAGGCAGACGAACCTGCGCGACGCCGTTTTCCTTCGCGATCAGCTGTGCGAACACACCGGCGGAACGAGCGAGCTGTGCGCCCTTGCCGGGATACAGTTCGATGTTGTGCAGCATGGTACCTACCGGAATGTTTCCGATCGGCAGCGTGTTGCCCGGCTTGATGTCGGCATCCGGTCCTGCATAGACCTTGTCGCCGTCCTTCAGGCCGACAGGAGCGATGATGTAGCTTCTGTTGCCGGCTTCGTTCTCAACCAAAGCGATATAAGCGGAGCGGTTCGGGTCATATTCCACACCGATGACGGTGCATGCGCCGGACTGCTGACGCTTGAAGTCGATGATTCTGTACTTGATCTTGTTGCCGCCGCCCTGATGACGAACGGTGATGCGGCCATAGCTGTTGCGGCCGGCATGCTTTTTCTTGATCACAACGAGTTTCTTCTCAGGGGATGTCCGTGTGACTTCGTCAAAAGTCGGAACGGTCATGTTTCTTCTGGAAGGAGTCGTTGGCTTAAATTTTCTTGTAGGCATCTCAATTCCTCCTATCCTTAATTCAGACCTTCGAAGAATTCAATCGGCTTGGAATCGGATGTCAGGGTGACATAAGCCTTCTTCCACTCAGCCGTATATCCGGCATGAACGCCGACTCTCTTCGGTTTTCTCTTCATGTTGGCGGTGTTGACCGACGCAACCGAGACCTTGAACATTTTTTCAACCGCAGCGGCGATTTCGGGTTTGGTGGCGTCCGCCTGAACGCGGAACGCATACTTCTTGCCTTCAATCCCGCTCATGCTGCTCTCGGAAATAATGGGAGCGATGATAATATCCTGAAGCATTTTCATCCTGCATATACCTCCTCGAGTTTCTTGACGGCGTCTACGGTCAGCACCAGCTTCTCGGCATGCAGAACCTCATAGACATTCAGGTTCGTAGCCAGGGCGGACTGCGCATAGGCGATGTTCGCAACGCTCTTCACAACGTGCTCGTCGACCGCGGGCAGAACCACGAGAGCGCTCTGCGGAACGGTTGCGGTGCGTGTTGCAATGGTGTCGGGACCGGTCAGAAGTTCGCCGTTCTCGTCCAGTTTGTAGGTCTTGTAGTTCTTCTGAACCTGTTTCTCAAATCCGAAGGCCTTGAGCATCTTCGCGATGGTTGCGGTCTTGAACTCGTCCATCGAAATCTGATCGACCACTACCAGATCGCCTGCCACAACTTTTGCGGACAGCGCGCTGAACAGAGCGGCCTTGCGAACCTTCTTATTGATAAAGATGCGATGGTCGCGCGGCTTCGGGCCGAGAGCGATACCGCCGTGTGTCCACTGCGGAGCGCGGGTGGAACCCTGGCGGGCGCGTCCTGTACCCTTCTGTCTCCACGGCTTCTTGCCGCCGCCGCTGACTTCGGTACGGGTCAGGGTGGATTGTGTACCCTGTCTTTGATTTGCAAGATAAGTCTTTACTGCCTGGTGAAGGACAACTTCATTGATTTCAGCACCAAAAATTGTTTCATTCAAAGCGAGTTCGCCGACTTCGGCGCCTGCCATGTTATAAACTTTTACGTTTGGCATTGTTGTTTCCTCCTTCTACTCACGCTTTGATCGAATCGCGGATGAACACGATTCCGTCCTTGGCACCGGGAACGGCACCCTTGACGGCGATCAGATTCTTTTCTGCGTCAATCTTAACGATTTTGAGGTTCAGCATCGTCACACGTTCGTTACCATACTGGCCGGCCATATGCTTGTTCTTGAAAACACGGGACGGATCCGAGTTAGGACCCATGGAACCGACTTCGCGGTGGATAGGACCGACGCCGTGTGTCTTGGACAGCGTGTGCTGATTCCATCTTTTGATAACGCCTGTGTATCCGTGGCCCTTGGTCAAACCGGTTATATCGACCTTTTCGCCCTCGGCGAAGGTATCGGCGGTCACCTTGGCGCCGCTCTCATACGCAGAGCAGTCATCCAGACGGAATTCCTTGAGGTGCTTGAGCACCGGAGCGGAATCGCTACCCAGCCATTTTGCAAAATGGCCCTTCTTGGCTGCGCACACAAAAATCTTGCGCTTCTTGCCGTTCTTCTTGGTCTTAAACATGTGCTGAGGCTTTACGTCATCAAAACCCAGCTGGATGGCATCGTAGCCATCGTTCTCAACGGTCTTCTTCTGAACCACCACGCAGGGACCGGCCTGAATGAGGGTGACAGGGATCACATTTCCTGTCTCGTCGAAGATCTGAGTCATACCGATTTTCTTACCGATAATACCCTTTTTCATTTTTTCCTCCATAAATTATTGGTTGACATTCTTCCGAGTGCCAACATGACTTACAAAGTTACCTACCGCCCGTTTGGGTTTTAAAGGGCGAGGCTGTTGTCTTTGTTTTGGACAAATAATACTGCTTCTTGTCTGTCTGAACCGAAACTGCTTGATGAGCTGTAATCTTACAGCTTAATTTCGATTTCAACGCCGGCAGGAAGTTCGACTCTCATGAGTTCATCAATGACCTTCTTGGACGGTTTGATGACGTCAATCAGTCTCTTGTGCGTACGAGTCTCGAACTGCTCGCGGCTGTCCTTGTATTTGTGAACAGCGCGAAGAATGGTGATGATTTCCTTTTCGGTCGGCAGCGGAACGGGTCCCGAAACTTCGGCGCCGTTTCTCTTCGCGACATCCACAATCTTCTCAGCGGCAGTATCAATCAGCTTGTGATCATAGCTCTTAAGTCTGACTCTTACTTTCTCTGTTGCCATTTGGTTTGCCTCCTTCTAAGTATGGGTTGTTCCCATCCCGCATGTGTGTAGTAACAGATGGGAATACTTGCTTGTCAAGTGGCATTTTAGTCTGTACACGGCGTCTCGTGTTTCATTCGCTCCCGTAAAATTACGGACTTTGCCTGGCATCAGCATCTGCCAGAGCAAACTCCGGGGAATTAAGAAAGCACAAAATGCCTGTCATTCTAATTCACACACTCGCCCGGTTGTCGGACATACTCCACGGAAATTACCTGTTAAAGCGTCCTCTAACAGCAACCTCCCGCTTCATCGCACATCAAGCTTTGCCATTATACCACAAGAAGGCCGATTATTCAACTTTTTTCTTTCCTGTAAAACAGAGAACTTTCACAGAAATCAGCAATCCTGTTTGTACAACATGCCTAAATTCAAAAAGAAACGGTTCCTGATATGACAGAATTGTCCGGGCACCACACGCCCAAACAGTCCTGTTTGCCCCGGAACCTGCCAAACAGGCGAAAAAATGAGCCTTCTTTTCTGAAAAATACTCTTTTTGCCCTTCATCCGGGGCCGCCGGGGCCGTTTTTTCCTGTATGGTATCTTGTTTTACCACCGATTTTCTGCTATAATTGCCTATATAAATAAAAGGAAAGGAGTGCGAGCGAAATGGAGAACAATAAAAGGCTCTTCCCGATTTTTCTGGTGCCGCTGTGCGTTGCTTTTGCCGAAGTGATTCTCTTCGCCGTATTGTTCACTTCTTTTTTTGACGGAGAACTCTGGTATTTCGACCTGGGCTGGCCGCAGATTCTGTATCTTGTTCTGCTGATCCTGGCCGTTCTCTTCACCGTTCTCTATCCGCTTTTCGCCCTGCGGGGTAAAGAAGCGCCCCGCCCTGTCGTTTCCGCGCCGTCCGAAAAGGCTGATACGGTTCTGCAATTCCTGATTCTGGCAGGTCTCCTCTTCGATCTGACCATGCAGCTTACGGCACAGAGTCTTTCAGGTTTTCAGCCCCTGGCGCATCTTGTTCTGACGGTCCTCTTTGCAGGTCTTGTTACGGCCCTGCTTCCGTTCTGGAATCTGCCGGAAAGCACAAAGACCGCCCTGACCTTCGTCCGGAACACCGTTTCCATTCTCTGGGCCTGCACCATGCTGCTCATTGCTTACTTCGACTGGCATACCACCCTGAACAGCGACATCAAGAAGATTCTCGGCTTCGCCGTATCCGCCGTATTGGTGCACAGCCTGTCCCAAACCCACTATACTCTGGCCGAAAAGCGGGAAAAGCTCTATCTGGCTTCCAAAGCCCTTTGCGTCTTGCTTCTGCCCCCTGTGCTGGTCGTCTGCGCCCTGCTTCCCAACGGAAAGATTGTCCTGAGCGACCCCTACAGCCGTTTTTACGTCGCCCTTCTTCCCCTTTTGATTCACGGAGCCTTCTGCTTTTACGCATCCCTGAAGGCCACGCTCTTTCCTCGAAAAGAGCCGGTCGAGGCCGAAAAAGCGGAGGAACCTGACCCGAAAGAGCCGCAGGATACGGAGGGTTCGGACCAATGATCGGCATTTCCTCCACCACGCGCATCCAATGGCTGCACAAGAAAATACAGTCCATGGCCTATCCGAACGCCCAGTCCCTGTCCGAAAAATTCCGGATTTCCCGACGGCAGGCCCAGCGTGACATCGAATATCTTCGGGATCAGCTCGGCGCGCCCCTGGCCTATCTGGCCAAGAAACGGGGTTACTATTATCTGTCCCCTTACGCCCTTCCTTCGGTCATCACTACGCAGAACGACGAAACCATGATGGACGACGAAGGACAGATCACCACCGAAGCCGGAGACAAGACCGTAATCCAGCTCCAGATTCCCTATACGGCTACGCTGGAAATCAAGGAACGCATCGGCGTCATCGAACTGAACCGATACATCCGGGAACGCAAAATGACCAATCGCTACGAATGCGAATTCCACAGCATAGACCACTTCCTGGCCGCCGTGCTGGCCGTGCATTCCGATGTGACCATCCTCACGCCGGGCTGGCTGCGAGACAGACTTGTGGAACAGGCACGGCGCGTCATTCGGAACAACGAAGGCCAGGAGGAAGATTGACCTCACCATCCAAAACGCCCCGAAACGGCTCACCGGCCGCCGGGGCGTTTTTTGGGAACCGGATAAAAACAGGGGACGGATCCTCTCGATCCGCCCCCTGTTCTCATAATCATTTTTCGGTTATAATTTAATTTTTATGTTATTCCATTATTACGATGGGAGAGTTGTTCACCTCATTCTGCATCGCGCGAACCGTTTTCACGCAATCCTCAAACGAGAGCGACTTTTGCTCGCCCGTCTGCATATCCTTGAGCGCATACATTCCGCTTCGGATTTCATCCTCACCCAGAAACAGCACATACCGCACGCCCAGCCGGTCCGCGTAATGGATTTTGGTCTTGAACTTGCCCTCTTCCAGACAGATCTGCGTCCGGATTTTTTCAGCGCGCAGGCGGGAAGAAAGAGAGATGGCGGGAGCCATATCCTCTGTCATGGGAAGAATCATCACGTCGGCGGGAGCCTTGAACTGCCCGGACAGATACTCCCGTTCGTTGAGAATGAAGAACAGACGAGTCAACCCGATTGACATACCGACGCCCGGCAGTTTGCGGTCCGTATAGTATTCAGCCAGATTGTCATACCGTCCGCCCGAACAGATGCTTCCGATTTCGGGATGCTTGAGCAGCGTGGTTTCGTACACCGTACCCGTGTAATAATCCAGTCCTCTTGCAATGGACAGATCCACGGCGAACGCTTCCTTCGGCACTCCGAACGAGGAGATGGCACGCAGCACGTCCCCCAGTTCCCGAACACCTTCGTCATATAGTTCGTTGCAGCCCGCGTATCGGTTCAGAAGCGCTTCCACTTCCTCATTGGAGCCGCGGAACCCGATGAAATCAATCACCTTCCCGCAGATCTCGTCCGAGACGCCGATCCCGCTCATTTCCTGGATCACTTTTTCACGCCCTATCTTGTCGATTTTGTCCACAATCCTGAGCACGTCCTGGGTTTTGTCCCCAATTCCCAGCCAGGAGAAGAAGCCCGAAAGAATCTTGCGGTTGTTCAGCCGGATTACAAAGTCTTTCAGGCCGAGCCGCGTGAAGATTTCATACATCACGCTCGGAATCTCCGCGTCGTGGTAGACCGACAGTTTTCCGTCTCCGATGATGTCGATGTCCGCCTGATAGAATTCACGGAAGCGTCCTCTCTGGGCTCTCTCGCCGCGGTACACCTTGCCAATCTGATACCGACGGAACGGAAAAACGAGTTCTCCGGCGTGCAAAGCCACGTATTTCGCCAGCGGAACAGTCAGATCGAACCTCATGGTCAGGTCGCTGTCCCCCTTGGAAAAACGGTAAATCTGCTTCTCGGTTTCGCCTCCGGCCTTGGCCAGGAGGATTTCGGAGGATTCCAAAACAGGTGTATCCAGCGGCAAAAAGCCATACAGGCGGTAGACTTCCTCCAGAACCGAGCGGATTTTTTCAAAGACCTGCTGCGTTCCGGGCAACAGCTCCATAAAGCCCGGCAATGTCCTCGGTTGTATTTTTGTCCCCATTCAAATGTCCCCTTTCATTGTTTGAGCCGTGCATTGGCCAGCATCAGCTTCAGCCGATTCTCCTGATTGATTTTCGTGGCGCCCGAATCGTAATCAATCGCCACCAGGTTCGCATGCGGATATCTTTCCTTGACCGGCTTCATCATTCCTTTGCCCACGATATGGTTCGGCAGGCAGCCGAAGGGCTGGGTGATGACCACGTTCTCGGCTCCGCTCTCGATCAGTTCCATCATCTCAGCGGTCAGAAGCCAGCCCTCTCCCATTTTCACGCCCTCGCCGATGATGCCCTGAATGAGTTTCCTGGTTTTTTCAAAATCACCCGGAACATGGAAATCGCTGTTCTCCCGGACCGCCTTTGCCATATCCCGCTGTTTCTTCAGAGCATACCGGTAAACCAGCCGGTAAACGGCAGCCGTTTTCCGGGAAAAGCCGTACAGTTTGAAATCGATCATCGGGTTTACGATGCAATACAGGATGAAATCCAGCAAACCCGCCATCACGGTCTCGGCGCCCTCGTCGATTAGAAATTTCTCCAGGTCGTTGTTGCCCAGGGGCGAGAACTTCACGAAGATTTCACCCACGATGCCGACCCGCACCTTTTTCTCTCCGGTCTTGGGCAAAGCGGCAAAATCTTTCACAATCTGCGCGTAGTTCTGCCGGACGGCCCGATAGGAGATCCGTTTTGCCTCAAGCTGCTTCACAATCCGGTCGCTCCACTCGTCCGCCAGTTTTTCGGTTGAACCCGGTTCAACCTCATAGGGCTTGCACTGGTTGACCAGCCACATCAGCAGATCGCCGTAAAGAATGCCGTACATGGCAGGCCGGAGCATCGGAAGCGTAATCTTAAAACCGGGATTGTCCTCCAGTCCCGAGAAATTCAGTGAAATGATCGGGACGTATTCAAATCCGGCCTTCTTCAGAGCTTTCCGGGCAAGGAAGATGTAATTGGATGCCCGGCAGCCTCCGCCCGTCTGAGGCAGGAGCAGCGCAACCTTGTGCGTGTCGTACCGTCCGCTCTTCAGAGCGGTCAGCATCTGCCCGATGATCAGCAGAGCCGGATAGCAGGTGTCGTTGTGTACATTGGCCAGCCCGGCTTCAATCACCTGACGGCTGTCTCCGTTCAGCCCGTCGTCCAATATTTCGGTGTTGTACCCGAAATGATGGAAGATGGCGGAAATGATCTTGAAATGTCTGGGAAGCATCGTCGGCAAAAGAATGGTATGCGTTTGGCGCATCTCCTCGGTAAAAAGGACGCGCTTCACCTCTTCTTCGTAAGCCGGGCACATCGCGCAGCTGCACGCATTCTGCCCGGGCTTTTCACTTTCTTTTTTCTTCTTCACGACAACAAATTCCTATTCTTCTTTTAATGACTTCGCGGCGTCCAGCGCGCCGATCAGGCTGCGCAGACGGATCCGCACCGCACCGAGATTGGTAATCTCGTCAATTTTGATTTGTGTATAAAGACGGCCGTTCGTCTCCAGGATGGAACGGACCTCATCCGTCGTAATCGCGTCGACGCCGCACCCGAAGGAGACCAGCTGAACCAGTTCCACATCCGGATTCTCGGTCGCAAACCGCGCGGCGCGGTACAGGCGGGAATGATACGTCCATTGATTCAGGACGTGAACGCGGAACGGTTGCGCCAGCTGCGCCACGCTGTCCTCGCTGACCACGACAAAGCCCAAAGATGTCGCCAGCTTATCGATACCGTGCCCGATTTCGGAATCCACATGATAAGGACGTCCGGCCAATATCAACACCCTGTGCCCGGTTCGGCGGGCATAGGCCAGTGCCTCAAGCCCCTCTTTATAAATCCGGTCCATCCAATTTTGGTACTCGCCGCGGGCATAGCGCACCGCTTCACGGACTTCCGATCTGGTAATCTTCTTGTCCGGTTGCTTCCCGGAAAGGAACCGGAAGAGTTCCTCACTCAGTTCCTTCTCGCTGTTGATGTTCAGATACGGATACCAGAAATCAACCTTGGAAAGCGAATCCATGTTTCCGGCCAGTAGTTCGGAATAGTAAGCCACCACCGGACAGTTGTAATGGTTGTCCCCCGCCTTTTCATCCATGTTGTAGGTCAGAGCGGGATAGAAAATGGCATCCACGCCTTTTTCAATCAGGTCCTCCATATGTCCGTGCATGATTTTGGCCGGATAGCAGGCCGTGTCGGACGGAATGCTGAACTGTCCCTTTGCGTACAGGGCTCTCGTCGACGGGCCGGACAGAACCACGGCATACCCCAGATGACGGAAGAACGCCCGCCACATCGGCATCAGTTCAAACATGCCCAATGCCATCGGCAGCCCGACGGTTCCTCTTTTTGCCTGCCCAGGGTCCTTGGCCATTTGCTCGAACGCGTCGCGCTTGAACTGATGCAGATTCGGAAGCACCTCATACGTGCCAGGCGCCATGCCGGCACCCTTTTCACACCGGTTGCCCGAGACCAGACGTTCGTTTCCGTTAAACAGGTTGATGGTCAGCTGACAGTGATTCGTACAGCCTTTGCAAACCGCCCCGCGGGAAGTGTGTGTAAACTGCTCCAGCTGCTCACGGCTCAGAAGCCCGGACTTCTCCTTGCCCAGTTCCCTGGAATACAGAGCCGCGCC
Source organism: Clostridia bacterium (assembly GCA_017455185.1). Taxonomy (GTDB): domain Bacteria; phylum Bacillota; class Clostridia; order Oscillospirales; family CAG-272; genus RUG14240. The sequence goes on along the minus strand of JAFTBN010000045.1, from coordinate 9,252 downwards.
GTATGCTCCCATCAGGCCCGCTATGTTCGGACGGACCACGGTCTGCCCGATTTCTCTTTCAAAGCTGCGCAGGATCGCGTCATTGAGAAACGTTCCGCCCTGAACCACAACGTGCGTTCCGAGTTCGGACGCGGAATGCGCCCGGATGACTTTGTAAATGGCGTTTTTCACCACGCTCATCGAAAGTCCCGCCGAGATATCCCCCACGCTCGCGCCGTCCTTCTGCGCCTGCTTGACCGATGAATTCATGAACACGGTGCAGCGGGTTCCAAGGGGGACCGGCGCTTTGGCGAACAGCCCCAGCCGGGCAAACTCGGCCACTTCATATCCCATGGAGCGGGCAAACGTCTCAATGAACGACCCGCACCCGGACGAACATGCCTCGTTGAGCATGATGCTGTCTATGGCGCCGTTCCGGATCTTGAAGCATTTGATGTCCTGCCCGCCGATGTCCAGGATGAAATCGACGTCCGGATTGAAATAACGGGCGGCATTGAAATGGGCCAGCGTCTCGACAATCCCTTCGTCCACATGGAACGCGCGGCGAATCAGTTCTTCGCCGTAACCGGTCACGGCGCTGCCGCGGATAACAATCCGGTCCTGCAAAAGATCATAAATGGAAAGAAGGCACCCTTTCACGATTTCAATCGGATTTCCCCGGTTGGAAGAATAATAGGAATACAGAATCTGCCCGTCTTCCCCCAGAAGAACCACTTTGGTGGTGGTGCTTCCGCAGTCAATGCCGATCCAGGCGTCGCCGCTGTAAGCAGCGGGATCTGCCATCCGGACCGACGCCTTGGCGTGCTCGGTCAGGAACGCGTCGTATTCCTCCTGCGATTCGAACAGGGGTCTGTCGTGCGCAATCTGCACCTTTTCCCGGATGCTCTGGTCGATGGCGTCCAGCAAACCTTCGTAGCTGAACGTCTTCTGGGTTTCGGAGGCGTATACGGCCGCGCCGAGCGCAACCGAGATCCTTCCGTATTCCGGAAACACCGCCCGGTCTTCGCTCAGCTTGAGTACGTCCACAAAAGCCTTGCGCAGTCCCCGGCAGAAATACAGCGGGCCGCCCAGAAACATAATCTTTCCGTCCAGTTTCCGGCCCTGTGCCAGGCCGGCAATCGTCTGATTCACCACGGCATAATAAATGGAAGCGGCTACGTCCTCTTTTCTCGCCCCCTGGTTCAGCAGCGGCTGAATGTCGGTTTTGGCGAAAACGCCGCAGCGGGAGGCAATGGGATAAATCCGCTCGGCCTTCAGGGACAGTTCGTCCATCTCCTCCACGGTGACGTTGAGCAAGGTGGCCATCTGGTCGATAAACGCGCCGGTTCCGCCTGCGCAGGTCCCGTTCATCCGTTCGTCCATACCGCCGGCGAAAAAGATGATCTTCGCGTCTTCCCCGCCCAGTTCAATCACCGCGCCCGTGTCGGGTTCGAGCAACCGGACCACTTCACCCGTGGCAAACACTTCCTGGACAAACGGCAGCCCTGCCGCTTTCGCCATCCCCATGCCGGCAGAGCCCGACACGGAAACGCCGATCTGCTTCCCCTTCAGGAAGGATTCAGCCGCAAGAAGCATCTCCTTGGTTTTTTGACGGACCTGAGAAAAATGTCGCTCATATTTGGAATATACGCATACACCGTTCTCCACCACAACCAGTTTGGCCGTCGTGGACCCGATGTCGATTCCCGCGTAGGTTCCTTCTCTTATCTGTATCTGTAAATTGTTCATTGGGTTCCTTTTAAGGGTTTAAACTAACAGATTATTATAAATTGAAAAAATGAACATATTATTAACTGCACCCCGGCGCCCCCGTGCCATCCGGACAGAGTGCGGAGAGAATTGCGCCGGCCTGAAAAACTTTTTTCTGTTTCCCTCTTGACGCACGGTATGAAACGGAGTATAATGCAAACAGTTGAACAATTATTCAAATGTTCAACTGAAGGAGAAAGAGCCGTGAATCAGAAAAACGCGCCCGTGTGCGAAGAAACCCGCACTCACAAGGAAATCATCGATCAGGCACAGCTGAATCTGCCGCCGCAGGAACAGTTGTACGACCTGGCGGACCTGTTCCGCATTTTCGGAGACAGCAGCCGGATCCGCATTCTGAGTCTGCTCTCCATCCATGAGATGTGCGTATGCGATATGGCTGCCATCCTGAACATGACCATTTCCGCCGTATCCCACCAGCTCCGCATTTTAAAACAGGCCCGGTTGGTCCGCTACCGGAAAAGCGGAAAATCCGTCATCTATGCGCTGGACGACGACCACGTCAAGTCCATTATCCTTCAGGGCATGGAACACATCAACGAAGACAAATAATCCCACTGACAGAAAAGAAAAAGCGGTATGCGAACATACCGAAAAGGAGTTGCACATGAAAGTCGTTTTTGAAACCGAAGACCTGGATTGCGCTCATTGCGCGCAAAAGATGGAGGACGCCGTAGCCAAGATTGACGGCGTACAGTTCTGCAAAGTCAATTTCCTTGCGTTAAAAATGACCTTGGAAATCCAGGATGACAAAGAGGATGAAATTATAAAGAAAGTGATTGCAACCTGCAAGAAAGTAGAACCGGACTGCACGCTGCGCAGAAAATAAAGACATGACAAGAAAGCAAAAAAAGCGTCTGTTTCGCATCATTGTCAGCGCCGTTCTGCTCCTGGCAGTCCTGATTCCGGACAAGGCGGGCGCCTTTCCGGACCTGCCCTGGTTCGTCTGGCTGCTTTTGTATCTTGTTCCCTACTTCCTGATCGGATACGACGTGCTCCTGACCGCCTTCAAAAACATCGGGCACGGTCAGGTGTTCAGTGAAAAATTCCTGATGACCGTCGCGACGCTGGGTGCTCTTGCCATCGGGTTCTTCCCCGATATGGAGCCCGAATACGCCGAAGCCGTGTTCGTCATGCTGTTCTATCAGGTTGGAGAGTTCTTCCAGAGCATCGCGGTCGGAAAGAGCCGCAAAAACATCGCGTCCCTGATGGATATCCGTCCGGACAGCGCGAATCTTCTGCTCGAGGACGGAAGTTTTGAGCAGACCGACCCGGACGAGATTCAGATCGGACAGGTCATTGTGGTGCGGCCCGGCGAAAAAATCCCGCTGGACGGCGTCGTTCTTCAGGGACAATCCACGGTGGACACCAGTGCCCTGACGGGCGAATCCCGCCCGCAGCAGGTCCGGGAGTCCGACCCGGTTCTGTCCGGCTCCATCAACCAGACCGGCCTGCTCCATGTACGCGTGACCAAGACGTTCGGGCAGTCCACGGTCTCCAAGATCCTGGAATTGGTGGAAAACGCCAGCTCAAACAAATCCAAGAGCGAAAACTTCATCACGAAATTCGCCCGCTGGTACACCCCCGTCGTCGTTTTCTCCGCTTTGGCTCTAGCCATTCTTCCCCCGCTCGTCATCCTGGCAGCCGGGAATGCCCCTGTATGGGGAGACTGGATCAAGCGGGCCCTGACCTTTTTGGTCGTTTCCTGCCCCTGCGCTTTGGTTATTTCCATTCCGCTTTCCTATTTCGGCGGAATCGGCGGAGCGTCCGCCAAAGGCATCCTGGTCAAGGGAAGCAATCATCTGGAGGATCTGGCCTCTGCCTCGGTTCTCTGCATTGACAAGACCGGCACGCTGACCAAAGGTAATTTCGCCGTGGACGCGCTGCATCCCGAAGGAATCGACGAAGAGCGCTTCCTGTACTATGCGGCACACGCTGAAGCCTCCTCTTCCCACCCGATTGCGCTGGCTTTCCGCCAGGCATACGGAAAAGAACCGGAAGCCCGAGACGTTCAAAGCATGGAGGACGTCACGACCGCCCATGCCCGCGGCATCCGCGCACAGGTTGCGGGACATGCCGTCCTGATCGGGAACGCCGACCTGATGGCGGAAGCGGGTCTTACACCCGCTGAACCTGTCGAATGCGGGTCCGTCGCGCACATGGCCGTGGACGGCGTCTATGCGGGCTATGCGGTCATCCGGGATGAACTCAAGCCGGAGGCGGCGCAGGTCGTGAACGAACTGCATGAGCTGGGCGTCCGGCCCGTCGTCATGCTCACCGGCGACCGGGAGGAGACCGCCGCGGATGTCGCGCACAAGACCGGTATCGACGCATTCCGGGCACAGCTTCTGCCTGAGGACAAAGTCCGTGCCCTGACCGAAGAGATGGAACGGATGAAAGAAAAGAACCCCCGCGGCAAACTGCTCTTTGCGGGGGACGGAGTGAATGACGCACCGGTCATCACCCGGGCGGACGTAGGCATCGCCATGGGTGCCCTCGGATCGGACGCGGCCATAGAAGCCGCCGACATCGTCCTGATGAACGATTCCCTTTCCCAGCTGGTCAAGGCAATCCGCATTGCGCGCTTCACCCGCAGGATCGTGTGGGAAAACGTCGTCTTTGCCCTGGGCGTCAAATTTGCGGTTCTTCTGCTGACCGCCCTGGGATTCGGACAGATGTGGATGGCCATCTTCGCCGACGTAGGCGTGTGCGTCCTGGCCGTGCTCAACGCCATGCGCACATTGCATTATTCCTCGAAAAAAGCATAAAAGCTGCCCTGCCAGCGTGCAGGCAAAAAACAGCATCCGGGACCGGACAGGTCAGGGATGCTGTTTTTCTTATTCGAAAACGAACAGAACCGTAGAAAGGAACGTCAGGATGATGCTGACAACGGCACGCTTGGTCACCTTCTCATGGAAGAAGACAAATCCGGCAATGCCGGTCAGCACGACCGTTCCTCCCGTAATGATCGGATAGATGGCGACCGCCGGAATGGCTGACGCCGAGATCAGCTGCAGATAGGCGCTGACTCCGTCCACACCGGCCATCAGCAAAAACAGCAGCAGACACCATCCGACCACCCGTTTGACGCTCATCAGATTTCCCTTGGAATCCAGGGATGGTTCCTTGGGCTTCCCGCGGTGCATCAGCGCAACCAAGCCAAGACCGACCAGCGAGAAGACAATCGTGACAATCCGGTTGACAACCAGAAAAGCGCCGGTCTCGGGGGTGTAGTCGCTCGCGGCGTAAATCCCATTGGCATAAATATAGGACACGATGCTGGTCGAACCGTTTACGAAGAAAATGGCAACGCACAGAAGCAAAAAGATCCGGCCTTTCCGATCTCCGGTTCCGAAAGCCTCCCTGAGTTCCTTGAACACCGAGAAAATCAAGGCGAACACCATCAAAACGATTCCGATGATTCTCCAAACGGACAAGTTGTTTCCGTATGCGATGCCGTACACGAACGGCAGAAGCATTCCGCCCGCCATCTGGAACATGGTATAGATAATCATGTTTCCCTTTGAATAGGCGGCCAGGGTAATCAGCATGCTGATCAAGGCAATCAAAGCCAGAATCGAGGACAGAATCAGCATGTACCCGTCAAACCGGATTTTAAAATTGGCGATGGCTAAAAAAATCGGGAATTCTGCCACCGAAACCGCCAGCATCCGCAAATACACGCTTTCGGTGGTTCCGTGAAGGATCAGTTGATATTTCTTCCCAAGGCAGAACGTTATCACAATGCCGACAACGGCCAGAAACAAAAGAAAATAGTAATACATACTCTCTCTTCCGGACAGACTGAAATAAAGCAGGCAAAAACCTCGGTTCCCGCCTGTGTACGCGTCCCATTATACGGTCAGAGCCATCCGATGTCAAGCCTTTTCGGCCTCGTGTTAACAGAAACCTGCAGAGAAGAATATAGATATTTCTGTACAGAAACATGTAATCCATTATCCGAATAGGATACTACCCTTGAACGAACACAGCCCGCGCAAATGCGGGCAGTTTCACTGTTCATGAACACAAAAAGATTTTTTTAAAAAACCTCTTGACAACTGCAGACTATTGCAGTAGAATGGACTATAGAAATAGTCCGGAGGCTTTTTTATGAAACTTTTTGACAGTGAAATTAAGTTATTGGAAATCATTTGGCAAAACGAGCCGATCAGTGCAAAAGAGATCAGTTTGATTGCAGACAAAACGATAGGCTGGAATAAAAACACGACCTATACCATCATCAAGAAAGCAATTGAAAAAGGTTACGTAAAAAGAGAGGACCCCGGTTTCATTTGCACGACTATCGTAAAAAAGGAAGATGCGCAAAAAAGCGAAGCGATCGGACTCATAGACAGACTGTTTGATGGATCCAGAAAAGCCTTGTTTTCCGCCCTGCTCGAAGACAAGCCTCTTTCAGAATCTGAAATCGCCGAACTGCGCAAATTGATTGACAAAGAATGAACCATGGACGAACTGTTTTACTGGTTGCTTAATATGAGCATCATCGCATCACTGACAGGGGCCATTGTCATGCTGATACGAATGATCAAAAAGATCCCGCGTCGGATCATCGTCGTTCTTTGGGCAATCCCGCTCTTACGATTCTGGCTTCCGATCGGGATCGGAAGCAAATACGGACTTATGACACTTCTGTCCCAATTTACGACCCGAACCGTTGTCATTTACAATAACGGATTAACGAGTTTTTCGCTTTCAAATGCCATTATGGCCGCAAACGATTATTTTCCTCTCGCATACAAGACGCCTCTGCTCGCAGATGTTTTCATATATGGCGCCATCGTATGGGCCATAATCGCGATTGCAATATGTACGACCCTTACAATCATTTATATCAACACGCTTTTTGAACTGAAAGACGCAAAACACCTCTATGACCGCGTATACTGCTCGAAAAAGGTAAATACACCTGCAGTATATGGAATAATCCGACCTCGCATTATCATTCCTGATTTCATGAAAGACTCCGAAAAGCTTGAACTCGTCGTGCTTCATGAAACAAGACACATCCGCAGAGGCGATAACTTTTGGCGGATCCTCGCGCTTGTAACGGCAGCGATCCACTGGTTCAATCCGTTTGTTTGGATCTTCTTGAAAACATTCCTTTCGGACATCGAATTGGCATGCGATGAATCAGCGCTATCCAAACTGCCAAAAAACAAGCAAAAAGAATATGCTCTCGCACTACTTGATGTTCAGGAGAACAAAACACTGTTTGCGGCATCATTCGGCGGCGCAAAAATCAGAACCAGAATTGAACACGTCATCTCCTATAAAAAAATGACAGTAGCTTCAGCCATTGGCTTTGGTCTTTTGATTGCTGTCATATCCTACATGTTACTGACTAATGCAGCATAATATTATCCGACAGCCCAAGTTTCAAACTTGAAAAACCACAAAAAAGAAAGCGGATTTCATCCCGCCAACTACTGAGGTGGTAGTATTCTGCCAAATATTCGACAAGAAGGAGATTTTTATGTACAAAACAAAATCAAAGGCTTTTCTTTGCTTTACACTTCTGCTTGCCTTTTTGACCATTTCCGTCAGTTCTGTTTTTTCGGCCCACGAAGAAAACGACCAATCCAACTCATGCAACCCGAAAAATATGAGCACCGAAGCTCTTTTTGCTTTCGTTCTCGACTCTCCCGACATCCACCTTCTTGCCTTCTATGAAGATTCAAAAGTCGGTTACGATCAATTGCTGCAAAAATCGGAAGCTTTTTCTGAATTAATGCAAAGAGAAGACTTGCAGGCGGTCCTAACAAAGCAGGAAAACCGCACTGGCTTACAGTGCAACTTCTTTCAAGCCCTTCTTTTCAAAGTTTTAGGTCTGCATGCTCCAAAATCGTCACCCACCTATGCTTCAGCAACAATTAATACTCCTTCCGGCTTTTCCGTCTCCGCCCTGCTTTGCACCAGCGATTTCTCAAACGAGGAAATAGCCACCATGAATGCAGAAGTTGCTTCAGTCTATCCTGACGCCATTTATCATCGAAGCGCAACAGGTCGATACAATTGTCACTCATATGCGTGGTATGATTCAAGCTCAACAAACTCCTATTGGCTCAACTATCCGTCCACTTTGAAAAGCGACTGCTATCATAGCACTTCAACTTGCTCCGCCGGTGACATTCTTGTTTATTACTACAACGGAACAGAACAACATTCTGCCGTCATTCTTTCAACCGATGGAACCCTCGCAGGGACAGTCCTCCTGTCAAAATGGGGATCTTATGGTTTGTACGAGCATGCTGCAACCAATTGCCCATACTATTTGCCGAACTATTCAGATTTTTCACTTTTTGCCTATACGCCCTGCATTCACGACCTCTATACGTCGCCATTGAATTCTTCCTCTCACCGAGTGGACTGCTCCGACTGCCTGTACTATATCGCATCCGTTCCACATACCATCACTTACTCCCCGGTCAATCAGTATCAGCACCGACGTCTTTGCACGGATTGCGCCTATTCTCAACTGGAATCACACTCGATAAACCCAATGACCGGCAGATGCTATCAATGCGGATTTAAGGGGCAGACCGTTGATCCAAACAAAATCATCCTGGATTACCCAGTCAAGGCATACATACGTTCCAGGTTTGACTCCGTACTGGAAGGTCGTCTGATCCAAGACGAGGCGGCGATCCATTCTTTCTGTGATATGATCAACCATTGCACATTGCGCGATGCAACAAAAGAAGAACTGGAATCTCATCCCTATTCCCCGAAACTGACCGGATACTGGTTTCAAATTGGCGGAGCTTCATTCTTCCTAGATCAGGACGGCTATTTTTGCTCAGGCGAAGCATACCAAATCCTATATGATGATGACGAGCCAACCCCGTCTAATGAAACCAATGTCATTCAAATTTTAGAGGGATTTGATGTTAATCTGTTCACTGCTTTTGTCAATGATCAGTATGTAAATGCCAATGAAGCATTTGAACCACTTGCTAACGAAACTACACAATGTCATTTGCCAGTTCTACTCTAACGCAAAAACAACCATGTATCTGGAAAATTCACGCACAAACGAACACAAATTGAACCATATGCAGAAGGAGGCATTTCATGAATTTGAAACAATCTCAACAAACAGATTCTTTACACGGCGAACTTGAAACGTCATTGCAAGAATCCAAAAAGCCATCCCGCAGATTTGGATGGAAAGTTTTGGCAATATGCTTAACCCTGGCCATAGTGATTGGCTCTACGGCCTTTGCAATTGCAAATGAATTAAATCGATCCGACGTAAAAGCCGTCTATCGGGATATTACGAAAAAAAAGTTTTCAAACGATAAAACAGCAGAAGTGTTACAGTAATAATTTCCCAAATTTTTGTACTATAGGGCCTTGTCATCGTCGGTTTCATTTTTGGTTAACACTTCATCTTTACGTGGTCTGCCAACATGTCTCTTTGGTGCATTTGGGTCAGGCAAAGGACGAATTCGTGGTCTTCCA